>NZ_JBEYYW010000036.1:0-71082 GCF_040645695.1 Streptomyces sp. NPDC046712
TACATCGGGGCGTACTACGCGGTACTCGGGAGGGTGGACGCGGTGGCGTTCACGGCGGGTGTCGGCGAGAACGCGGCTCCGGTGCGGGAAGCTGCTCCATCGTGGCCGAGGCGGGATTCGAACCCGCGACCTCTGGGTTATGAGCCTAGCGATAGTGATCCGTAAGAAGCCGCCTAGGCCGGTTCGTTTGGATCACTTCCGCTGGCCGAGGTCGTCGTTGATGATGTCCGTGTGACTCACCGCATCAGCGCTCTGATCTCGGCCTTCGGCGTCCTTGCCAGCGCGATGCTGCTCGCTTTTGCTGTTCGTGAGTACCGCTCTGGGGCGTCGGTCCTCTGGCTCGTGGCTGGCGCCGGGATCTTCCTCAGCGCTTCATACACGCTCGTGCGGGACGTGCGGCAGCTCCGCACTGGGCCGACCGCCTGACAGCCGCACCGTTCCAACCAGCCCCACCGCTCGTTGTCCGTCCGTGCCGTTGACTGACGCGCAGGGCGCGAATCGAGCCTGGGGGAACGGTGTAGCGGGTGTGCTGCGTCGCTTCGATCTTGTCGAGTGAGCGTAGGTGGAGATCACCGTCAGCGCGGGAAGCTGGTTCTCCCCCTCCCCCACCGCCGACATCAACGCCGCCAGTGATTCGGGACTGCTCGTGGAACCGACCCTGCGGGCAGCCAGAGCGTCATGTCCCGAAGCGTCCATCGACGACACGATCACCTTGTGCTCCTGGTGGCCGTCACGGCGGCACGCGAGCGCGGTCTGCACGGCGGCACGCGAGCGCGGTCTGCGCGGCCAGATCCAGCGTGGGCACAACGACCAGAACCAGGCGGGCACCGAGCTCGTCCGCGGCCCGGATCGACACCAGCGTCTTCCCCGTCCCCGTTGCCGCCACATGCAGGGCCCGCGAACCGGGGCGGCGTAGATGCCGCATCACCGCTCCCAGCCCCCGTGCCTGATCCGGACGCAGTTCAGGGCAGCCAGGACGGCGGGTGCTCGACCGAGGTGACCATGACCGACATCATCCCGCACAGGTCCCGGTCAGCAGGGGCGCGCACTCCTGCCTGGTAAGCGGTGTGTTCGGCGGGGCAGTGGGGCGGTGGCGGTCATGAGGCGCTGGTGACGAGCTCGGCCAGCGCGTCGGCGGACTCGGTGGTCAGGCGGTAGAAGCCCTGGAGGCTGACCGAGCGTTCCAGGCGGCCGTCCACCACGTACTTCAGGCTGCGGGTCTTGCCCCGGCCGTTGCGCCAGGTGAGCGTCGGCAGCAGGTCACCGGGTATCTGCGTGTCGAAGCGTACGGGTGTCGCGTCCACGTGCACCGCAGTGGCACCGCACCCTCCGGCGCCGAGCATTGACCAGTCATCGTGCCCGGGAAACGACGGATCCTGCCACGTCGCCGGGGCGGTGCCGCAGCAGCCGTGCCGCTCCATGTCGATCACCCGCATCCGGGACACCACGAACACCTCGCACCGGTTGACATGCAGCGCGTACACCTCGTCGCCGGCACGGGCACCCGACCAGGTGGGCAGGGACTGGTGAACGCCGGAGTAGGCGACCGGCGGCCGCTCCCCCACGCGGCCGGCCTGGCGCAGGGCGCGGCACGTGTCGTGGGTCCACAGGACGGTGAAGGCATCAGACATGCGGTGATCATAGGAACGCGGACTGACAGCCCCGCGTGGCGCCGGTGACCGCGACGGCAGGTCGGACAGCAGTGCCCGCCTGAATCTCGCCGCAATGGCCAATAACAGGTCCTACAGATGGCTTTGGGCGAACATTGCCGTAGCGGCTGGCTGAACATCCTTTGTCACTGACGTGGTGGGCGATGGTAGGAACGTCGAGGGGTTGGGGTTCCGTTTGATGTACGGCCGGGGATCAATGAGCACGTCGGAGCGGTCTGCCGTGTTCCCCACAGGGAGTGGGCCACAGGGGTGTGGCAGGCGATGAGTGCATGGCCAGCCCCACCTGCTGCCGCCTCGCACGGCACAAAGGGACGCCTGGCTGGAAAGCCGGTCGTAGCTCGACAGGTCAAGGCCACCGGCATGCGCACGAACATCGTCCACGAGCTCAAGGGCGACGAAGCCGACGCCGTGATGCTGATGCTGCCAGACGACGGAAACGTGCAGCGTTGGGCCGAAGGCGATCCCGCAGCCGACGAGCTGCTTCGCGTCTGGTACGTCGCCATCACCAGGGCACGCCGCTTTGTTGCTCTCGCTGTGCCTGAGGAGGAAGCCGAGGAGATGGCCCTGCTGCTGACCCAGTACGAGGTGCCCGTCAGGATCGTGTAGGAAGGTTCCGCAGTCTCGGCGTAGGTGGCCGGGCCAGATGGCGAGGTCCAAGGCCGTCACGTGCACCACACCGGCGCGGTCTGTGCCGCCGGATCCGCGCCGCCGGAATTCACCGTCCGGTGGGGCGAGGCCCTGTGCGGAACTACCGCGTCGGCCGGCTGAAGAACGTGACCGGCCGCTCCCGCCGCACTCCGTCTACGACGACGTCGACGGACTCGTCGTAGAAGGCCACCCGGTCCTTGATGATCCCTACGGAGGGCAGGGGATCGGGGTAGCTCCAGGCGATGTCGGGCCGCACGTCGGCGTCGCCGGCCCAGGACCAGTACTCGCTCGCCACACCCTTGTACGGACAGCGGGTACGCCCGTCGGTACGGGTGAAGAGGTCGAGGCGGACGTCCTCTCGCGGGAGATAGAAGCGCACCGGCAGACCCGTCTCGAACAGCAGAACCGGCGTGTGCGTGTCCGCGACGACCGTACCTTCGATCTCGACCTGGACATGTCGACTGCTGGGCAGGGCGTCCACCCGCTTGTGCGGGTCGCGGGGGTGCACGAAGATCTCTTCGTCTTCCTCGTACCAGTGGTCGAGAACCTCGCGCCCGAACCATTCGAAGCTGATGTGGCCGGCCAGATCCTCTCCGGGGTAGGTCCAGGCCGCCGCCCCAACGGTCCGATCGGGGAGCACGAGGTCGTAGAAGACCGTCGCTCCCGCGTGACGCCGCCGGCTGGCGGGCCGCTGCGTTCGCCGCAGCAGGTCCGTCCGGACGTCCCCGGTCGGGAAGGCGTAGAGGGGGACGGGGCGACCGGGCTCCCACACGAGAACCGGCCTACGACTGTCCACGACCGTGACTTCCCCCGCCGTCGCACGCACCCAGCGCTCACTCGGCTCCCAGAACACACTGTCGGACTCGCCCTGTCGGCGTACGACGGGCACGGCTTCCGGGCCGGACTTCGGTGCGGTCATCGGTCTCTCCTCCTCGCTCCGCCTCAGGCTGCCCGGACCAGGAGTCGCGCTACCGGCGGCAGCCGGTGTCCACGCTGCTCCGGATCCCGGCCGGTGGCAAACGACCCGGCCGTCACTCCTCAGGGTGGCCGCGGCGCCGTCGTAGTCGCCGGGGCGGGCCGTGGCGAGCTGCTGGACGCAGCCGCCGGTGAAGAGCGCGGCAGCGGCCAGGCGGGGATGCGCGGTCGCAGTGGAAAGCTTCCCGGGCTGTCTGCTGCGTGAGTAGGGGCGGCGGGCGGTGCCGGAAGGTGAACGACAGCGGCGCGCACGGAGCGGGGCTGTCATAGGAGACGAGGCGGTCCAGTGCGGGCAGGGTGAGCCACCGGTTGGCCGACCGGGCGGGCTCGTCCCGCAGACGGGGGCCCGGCGGCGGGCGTGCCGTAGTGGTGGCGGGCGGCTGGGAAGTCGGCGGTGACGGCATAGTCGGCCGTCTGCAGGGGCTGGTGCAGGGCGGCTGGCAGTTGGGGGCGGTGGCAGACCAGGGCAGGTGGATACCGGTGAGGGCACACCGTTGCAGAAGGCGCATCGTGCGGCGGGTGGCAGCGGAGCCTGGACGTGGTGGAGTGGTCAGAACACCACGTCCACGACCGGGGCGGGCCGCTGCAGCCCGCCCATCGAACGCCTACAGACTCAGCGCCACCCACACGCCCAAATCGGCGCCGCTCTTCAGCACCAAAACGACGTCACGCCTTCAGTAACACCACAACATCACGGCAAAAACGCCAGGTCACAGGACACAGCACCCACTGAAAACGAAACACCGAACCACAGAAGAACCGCCGCCGGGCATCACTCAGCAGAGCCGGATCGGGTAAAGGTCCGGCCCGACGATGTGCGGTCGCGGCGTGGGGTCGTGTTCGTCGTGGCGGAAGTGGCCGCCGTACCAGAGGACCACGTCGTGGCCGTCGATCGGCTCACCGGTGACGAAGCCGTCGATGCGGGCGCGAGAGAGGGCCGGGTCGGTCGTGAAGCCCTGGCCGTCGTCGAGTTCGGTGCCGCGGTAGCGCACGGCCCACAGGTCGCCCGCCCCGTACGCGTCGGCGGTGCCGTCGTGGGGTCCCGGGACCAGGTGGTAGCCCTGCCCCGTGGAGCGGTTCAGGACCCGCCACTGGCGGCGTCGCAGCGGGTTGCGGGTGCGGCGCGTCTCGACCTGGAGGGTCCGCCAGGCCGGGCCGCCGAAGACCGGCGGGTCACTGTACTCGTCGACCCGGTCGTCGGCTGAGCCCGCGATGTCGAAGTCCAGCCGCCAGTACGCGTGGTGAGAGTGCAGGCGGCAGGTGCAGGGATTGGTCACCCCGGCGAAGCCGAACCGCGGCCGGATCACCCCGTCGTCCGCGAGCCGCCAGTCGCTGATGTACCGGTACCAGCCCGCAGCGAGCTCGCTGACGATGCGTAGCTCGGAGCCGTCGTGGTGGAAGGCGACCCCGCGGAAGTTCCCGGTGTCGCTGCCGCTGTCGAGGATGGTGGCCGGCGCGGAGGCGCACAGCCGGTAGCCGGGCCCGGCCGGGTCGCTGCCCTCGGCCGTGAAGCACGCCTCCTGGTTCTGCCAGTCGCGGTAGGTGGGGCCGCATCCGATGCCCGCCCCCTCCGATCCGTACTCCACGTTCAGGATGGGCAGGTGCGCCCGGTGCAGCACCCGGGTGCCGCGATAGTCCACGAACCGCAGCTCCGCACCGGAGCCGTTGGTGCCGGAGGAGCTCCGCGGGCGGACGACGACCAGGTCCCAAAGGGCCGTGCCGCCGGCCAGCACCCGCACCCGCACCGCGCGGTGCCCGGGAGTATCGGAACAGTCGTCCACGCCGGGGGTGGTCTCGCAGTCGTGGCGGGCGGGCCCGGTGACCCCGGGGGGCGCGTGGACGACGGTGAGGTCGCGCATGCGGACGCCGACAATCCGGTGCTTGATCTCCGCGCCGGGGTCGCGCAGCCCCACAGTGACGACCCGCTCGGCGGTCCCTTCCGGGTTCTGGATGTCGGCGAGAGGCGGCATCGGCCGGTAGACGTGGGCGCCATCGTGCCGCAGCACCATGCCCAGTTCGGGGTCGGCGCGTACGGCGGCCACCGCCCGCTCGAACTCCCCGGCGTCGGGCAGCGGCCGGTACAGTACGGCGCTCACCTCCGCCCGCCCCAGGTCCCCGAGCCGCCCCAGGACCTGCACGGACTGGTAGGAGTCCGCGTCGTGGACGACAGCCCGGAAGCGCGCGTCCTCGCCGCCGTCCCGGTCCAGCAGCCGGAACTCTTCCAGCCGCAGCCCGCCCCCGGGCAGTCGGTCCCGCACCCCGGGCAGCCCTGTCAGCTCGCCGGCCAGGGACTCGGCGGCGTCCTCCTCGGTCTGGAACGGCTCGATCTCGACCCGAACCTCCCGGCCGCGGGCACTGCTGTCGTGGGAGGGTTCGCTCATCTCGGAAGCTCCTTGATCGTCGGGCCGGGCACGAATGCCCGCAACTGTGCGTAGCTGTTGGCTACGCACAGTAGTCGACCTGGCGGGCAGATGGGCCCCCCCACGCGCCACGCCCCATCCCGCTCCCTACCGTGTGACCCATGGTGCGCGTGAGGGTGATGGAACGGGCAAACCGACCCGGCGGCGGCCGAGGTACGGGGGCGGGGGCCGGCAGGCGGCGTACGCGAGGAGCGTGCCGGGCCCGTAGCTCACCGCGATGAACGCCCCGGAGAGCGCCGAGCACAGCCGGCTGCGGCTCGCCGACCTGCGGCCGCACCGGGACCGATCTCGTCGCGGTGACGGACTCCGGCGAGGTCCTCGGCTGGGCCGCGTACAGGCCCGGCCCTGAGGGCGACGGGCGCGTCCTGCAGGCCCTGTACATACTCCCGACCGCCTCGGCACGGGCCCTGACCCCAAATTATGGACACCGGAGAGACTTGGATCTTGAGGGCCCAGGAGAACGCAGTCCCCGTGGGGATGAAGCACCATCCCGCCGAGTTCAAGGGGAAGGCGGTCGCGCTGTACCGGTCGAGACCGGGAGCGACGATCAAGACCGACGCCACTGACCTCGGAGTGAACACCGCCGAGACGCTGCGGAACTGTTCCGGGCCGCAGCAGATGCGGCAAGTGCCGGGAAGCAGGGGATGCCGCGGGGCGGTATGGAGCCTCGGGCCGCCAGGAGTTGATACGGCATCGGCCCACTTGGATGCAGCGCAGGGTCGTGCTGGCCGATCGCGCCAAGCGGCTGCGCAAGGGGTAAGAGGTGATCGGGCAGTTCATTGAAGCCGCGCGGAGCGGGCAGGCCGACGATGCGGCCGTGGTCGGGAAGTTGGAGCGGGTCACGACGGCTCCGGGTGCGGGCGGGATGCTGCCGGCCCCGCACCGCGAGCCGAATATGGACGAGAGCTCGTTGCCCGCCGACCACCAGGCAATCATGAGGATCCTGGCCGCGGCCTCGGGGCCGATACCGGCCAACGACGTGAGCGCCGAACTCGGCAGAGGCACCCAGCCCGGGCAGGTCGAACCGGTCCGCGACAAGCACAGGCGCCAGCGGACAGGAGCCCCCGAGATGGCCCGTACTTTCCACGACCGCCCCGCACGCCCCCAGTACCAGGAGCGGCCCTGGCTGACCCCCTTCCTGAAGGACAGCCGCCGGACGTAGCTGCAACGGGCGGCGCACAAGCGAGACCACACCACGCTCAAGCTGCCGCTGCGCGCCAGCAGCGAGCCGCCACTCCCCCAGCGCCGCCGCACCGACCGCGACGCGCACCGACTCAGCCCGACGAACGGCCCCGCCACCGGCGGGGCCGTTTCGCCTCCTGCGGACGACTCAGCTCGTGGGCAGGCAGCAGACAAGCGAGAGCCTCACCGACGGGGGGCGGAAAGGCTGCAGCCAGTGCGGCAGGAGCGCTCCGCCGATGTGCCCATGTGCCGCGCCGCGCGACAGCATCGAGGCGCGCGTCGACGGCCAGACGCACCAGGCCGCGCCGCGCACGCGATCGCTGGAGGCGAGGCCGGCCGACTGCGAGGCCGGCGGAGGCAGCGGATGCCGGAGGCCAAGGAGAAGAGGGCGAAGCGAGGGAGGAACGACAGAGCGAGCAGGCAGCGCCGGGCCGTCACGACAACAAGCCTCTTCCTCCGACTATCACGGAGAAAGAGGTGTCGGCGTACGAAAGGGGCTTGCCCAGGGGGTCTGACCAGGAGCAATGCTCAAGATCCCGAAAGGGGGGTTCACACCTCCGGTAGTACCTCCGGTGCAACGTTCGGTGTAACTGTGCAGACAACTGTGGGTGCAACCCCCCTCTGGGGCGTTCCACCGGGAGGCTTGCCCAGACGGCCGTGCCGTCGAACTGGCGCCGATGTCGGCGAGCCGTCGGCATTGGCGTTCTTCCTCGAGCCGCTGGGCGAGCTGCGCGTGGCCGGCGCAGCGCTCCGCGGCTCGAGAACCAGGCGCTGGAGCGCGGCCGGTTCGAGGGCTTCGACTTCCCACTGGGCCGGCCGGTCTGCGTCGCAGCCGTACCGGCGGGCGAAGGCCGGGCCACCGTGGATCGCCGCTTGACGCCGATGTACTCGAGGTCGAGCCGAGCAGTCAGGCGTGGGCAACCATCGAGGACCGGGTTCCCGCTCTTGCCTCTCACGTACGAGGACGACGAGGTGTAGAGCCGATCAGTCTGTTGCCGCAGGCGCTCAAGAACCAGACGCACTTGGCGCCAAGGGCTGTTCCCCAGTCCGAGCCCCATCGGCGTTTCTGCCAGTCAGCAGTCTGGGCAAGCCTGCGTGAGAGGCGGGCAAGCCTGTCCGCGGAACTCGACTCCCACGCTCCTCGTGGGGGCGTGTCAGCTGGTCGGACTGTAGGTGGGGGCTGCGCCGGCGATGCCGGGTCCGTAGCGGGCGCGGTCGAGGGCGGCTTCGAGGTCGCGGGCCTTGGCGTCGCGTGTGTTGAACGTGAGCTGGTGCACTGCGTGCTCGGCGGGCTGGAGGCGTTCCGCGCGTAGGGAAATGGTGCGGACGCGGGCACGTTGGAGGCCGAGGACGGCGAGGAGCTCGCGTCCGCTGACGGCAAGAACGGGGGTATGGGCGGTCGGTTCGGTGAGCTTTCGCGTCTTCGTGGTGCTGGTGCGGTCGGCGTAGGTAACGGTCAGGGTGAGTGCCTGGGCGATCTCGTCCGGTTCGCGGAGCTGGGCGCCGAGTTGTTCGACAAGGACAAGGACGGCGCGGTGGCGCTGGTCGGTGTCGAGCTCGTCGCGGCTGAAACGATGGGAGACGCTGAGCCCCTTCGGAGCGCCAGCAGCGACGACGGGCCGGTCGTCGACTCCGCAGGCACGGTCGCGTCCCTGGCGGCCGACGGCGCCAAGGATCCGCTGGAGGGTGGCGAGCGGCCACAATGCTGCCGCCGATATCCGGCGTATGGCGGCCGTTACCTCGGCCCGTCGTAGGCAATCGCCACAGGCAGTGCCGGGCAGGCGGGGGAACCCGAGTCGCCGGGGGCGCGTGATCTCAAGCGATCCCGAGCGCTGTGCCCCGGACGAAGGGTTCGTCCCACGCGCCACGGGAGGGGGGCGCGGCAGCTTTCGTCTGGTCTTCTCCCGTCAGCGGTCGGTGGTTGCCTCCACTCCCACTTTGGGGGAGTCGCCACTGAGTTTGCGACGTTGCCCGTCCTGGCCGCACCCCGGATGCGCGAGTGGGGTGCGCGCCCTCAGGGGGCGCGCACCCCACTCGCTGCCGGCGGTCAGTGCACGTGTGCGGCCGACGCGTGCGCCGTTTCGGGGGTGGTGTCGTGCTGAGTGGTGGCGGTGTCCGCGGTGTCACCCTGACTGCTGCGGCCGATGTGGTTGAAAGCGAGGTTGAGCAGTACCGCGACGACGCAGCCGGTGCTGATGCCGGAGTCGAGGATGATGCGCATGCTCTCGGGGAAGGCGTGGTAGAAGTTCGGGCTGGCCATGGGGATCAGGCCGATGCCGAGGCTGATGGCCACGATGAGGACGTTGTCGCCGCGTTGGAGGCCGGCCTGGGCGAGGGTCTGGATTCCGCTGGCGGCCACGGTGCCGAACAGGGCGAGGCCGACGCCGCCGAGGACGGGCTGCGGCACCAGGGAGACGACTGAGGCGAGGAACGGGCACAGGCCCAGCAGGATGAGGATGCCGCCGCTCGCGGCCACGACGTACCGGCTGCGGAGCTTGGTGATGGCGACCAGGCCGACGTTCTGCGCGAAGGCGCTGGCGGCGAATCCGTTGAAGAGCGGGCTCAGCGCGGTGCCCAGGCCGTCCGCGCGCAGCGCGGCGGCGAGGGTTTTCTCGTCCGCGGGCTTGTCGACGATCTGGCCGAGGGCGATCACGTCGGCAGTGCTCTCGGTCATGGAGACGATCATCACGATGATCATGGAGATGATCGCGGCGACGGCGAACTGCGGAGCGCCGAAGTGGAAGGGCGTGGGGAAGCCGATGACGTCGGCATCGGCGACGGCGCTGAAGTCCGTGAGGCCGAGGGGCAGGGCGATGAGGGTGCCGGCGACGAGTCCGAGCAGGATGGAGATCTGCTTGAGGAAGCCGCGCAGCACTCTGCGGAGCACCACGGTGATCAGGAGTGTCACGGCGGCGAGGCCGATGTACTTGATGTCTCCGTAGTCCGCGGCCTGCGGGTTGCCGCCCTGGGACCAGTTGAAGGCAACGGGCAGCAGGGACAGGCCGATGAGCGTGATGACGGTGCCCGTGACGACGGGTGGGAAGAACCGGATGAGTCTGCAGAACCAGGGGGCGAGCAGGAAGCCGAACACTCCGGCCACAATCACGGCGCCGTAGATCACGGGCAGTGCGTCGTCGGGGCTCTCGGCCTTGGCGATGGCGAGCATCGGGGCCACGCCGGCGAAGGAGACGCCGTTGACGAAGGGGAGTCGCGCGCCGATCTTCCAGAAGCCGATGGTCTGCAGCAGGGTGGCGATACCGGCGGTGAAAAGGCTGGCGCTCATCAGGAATGCGATCTCTGTCGTGCTAAGTCCCACGCCGATGCCGACGACCAGAGGTGGGGCGACGACGCCGGCGTACATGGCCGCCACGTGCTGGAGACCGGCGCCGAGGAGCTTTCCGAACGGCAGGGTCTGGTCGACGGGATGCTTCGCGGCGGGGGCCGTGGCCGGGTCCGGCGCGGGGGCCGGGGCGGGGCTGGGGGTGGCGGTGGGCGACACGGGAGGTACCTCCGGGGCTGCTGTGGCACGGCGGTCGCCGAGGAGGGGCGCTGAGGGGCGGCCGATGCCTCGGAGGGGCCGAACCACCAACTCGCCGGAGTCGAAACGTTCTTCATCGCTGCAGACCCCGCCCTGGCCCACATCTCCTCCACCCTCGTCACCGCGACAAGTCAACAGGACCGTGTCCAGGGGGATGATTTGAGCGAGCTTCTTCCAGCAGGTGAGGGCAGCAGCGAAGGTCCCCAAGACGGGTCCTGTGCGGTGAGGCGGACAAGCCATTTGTAGCAGCCTGAGACCGTGTCCTATGTGGTGAGGCGGACGAGTCGCTTGTAGCAGCAGATGGCGGCGGCGAGGCCGAGGAAGGCCAGGTAGTTGCGAGGATGTCGCTCGTAGCGGTGGTTGAGTCGGCGGTAGCCGGTCAGCCAGGACATGGTCCGCTCGATCACCCACCTGCGTCGCCCGAGTTGTTCGCTGGACTCGATGCCCTTGCGGGCGATGCGGACGCCGATACGTTTCCCGCGGAGCCATTTCCGCAGCTCAGATATGTCGTAGGCCTTGTCGGCATGCAGACGCTGCGGCTTGAAGTGTCGGCCGCGATGGGGGTCGTGTCTCGTTTGGTGACCGAGCACCATGGGCTTCAGGGCCTGGCTGTCATGGGTGTTGGCCGCGGTGACACCGACGACGAGGGGCAGTCCGTTCGCGTCCGACAGGACGTGCATCTTGGAACCCGGCTTGCCTCGGTCCACGGGGCTCGGACCTGTGAGTTCGCCCCCTTTTTCGCCCTGACGTGGGCGGAGTCGAGGACCACACGGGACAGATCGAGCAGGCCGGCGTCGTCGAGACGGTGCAGGATCTCCTCGTGCAACCGGCCCCACACTCCGGCCCGCGACCAGATCAGGAATCGTCGGTGCGCCGTCGACTTCGATATCCCGAAGCAGGGCGGCAAGGCCCGCCAGGCGCAGCCGCTGACCAGGACGTAGATGATCGCGGCGAACAGCGTCTCATCAGGCGTGTCCTGCGTCCCGCCGCCCTGCGGCCGCACCCTCGACGGCGGGATCAGCGGCTTCGCGATCTCCCACAGCCCGTCCGGAACGATCCAACTCCACGTACCCCGCCCCATGACCAGCCCAACGACCGCCTCACCACATAGGACACGGTCTGAGACGTCATCTCATTTGGTGGGTCTGCACGACGATTCGTCGGCCCGTAGGAAGCCATGAGCGGGGGGGCGAAGGCCGATGCAGTATGTCAATCTCGATGGGCAGGTCGGCGACCTGTCAGGGGTCTTGGACGCGGCTCGCTACCTAGACCATCTGCCCTCGATCTCTGGTGATCTGCCGCCAGGTGCTCGTGCCTTCGCCACCGCCACGGACCACTACGACTTCCAGAGCGGGCGATGTGTGAAGGACCTGACGCTTCGGGCCGTCCGGGGTGCTGGCGGTGAGGTGATGGAGGTCGAGTTCCAGCACAACTGTTGGAAGCACGACCAAGACCTGCTGATCCGCTACACAGGGGTATCCAGCTTCGTCATCGACCCTGCCGACGAGGACCGAGGGGCTGACCTCGGGGCTGTGATTCTCGACGAGATCCTGCCTCACAGGGACGGCTGCAAACACGAAGTCGCCTGCTGGGACGGCACACTCGCCATTGTCTGCCGTGACCTCCAGGCGACCTGGACCGAGACCGACTGCTCAAGCAAGTCGTAGGCGAGACACTTCGTGGGGATTGTGGAGCGGCTGGTGCCGGATGAGCTGTGGGAGCTGTTCCAGCGGGCGGTGCCGGAGGCACCGTCGCGGCCTCAAGGCGGTGGACGGCGTCGGCATGGCGACCGGGAGGTCCTGGCGGCGATCGTGTTCGTGGCCACGTCGGGCTGTACGCGGCAGCAGCTGCCGACAACGTCTTTCGGCTTGTCAGGGCCAACCGCCCATCGGCGGTTCAGCGAGTGGTCAAAGGCTCGGGTGTGGGCAAACGCTCGACTGCGTGTTGCTCGACGAACTCGGTGCCCGCGGTGAGTTGGACTGGTCCCGCTGCGCGATCGACTCGGTGAACATGCGGGCCACGAAAAGGGACCTGACCGGTCCGAATCCTGTCGACCGAGGCAAGTATGGCTCAAAGAACCACTTGATCACCGAACGGACAGGTCTGCCCATCTCTGTCGGGATCTCGGCGGCGAACCTGCACGACGGCCAGGCCCTGATCCCGTTGGCGAAGGGCATACCGCCAATCTGGTCCCATCACGGACGCAGACGGCGCAAACCAGGCAAGCTCCACGGCGACGAGGGATACGACTACTCCCACCTACGGCGATGGTTACGGGGACGCGGCATCACCCACCGCATCGCCCGCAAGGGCATCGAGAACTCCTAACGACTGGGCCGCCACCGCTGGACCATCGAACGCACCACGTCCTGGCTCGCCGACTGCCGCCGACTCCACCGACGCTACGAACGCAAAGCGGACCACTTCCTGGCCTTCACCAGCGTCGCCTGCACCCTCATCTGCTATCGCAGACTCGCCAAATGAGATGACGTCTTAGACGCTTGGTTCGAGTGATCGTGCGTGTGACGATCGTGCCGTGTGCGCGCCAAGGAAGGCAGTTGCGCGCGCGGGCGCTCAAGGGGCCGAGGAGGGGTGATGCATGGAAGTGTTCACAGGGAGAGCGGCGCGGCTGGTCGTCCGCAACAATTGAGAGGAGGCGCTGGACCTGATGGTGGAGCCCTGGGGTGACGTCCACCGGATCTTACCGAAGGAGACCTGCGTCGTTGTCACTCATTCCCATGCGGGAGATGCGTCTTGGCCCGGGACGCAGCCTGGGGACGAGCCGTTCCAGGTTGACCATCGGCCCGACTCGGTCACGGTATGGGCTAACGGCCACTGCTTTCACTTCAGTGACAGGAGAGGCAACGAGATCGACCCGTACGTCTACGGAGGGTGCCCTGCCCAGAACCCGGCCACCTGAAGGAGTGCTCAACCTTGTGGATCAGCGGTTTGCGGCTCATTGAAGCGGCCGAAGCCTGCGGGCGCGAGGACGGTTGCTGTGTTGTCGGAGCCAGCGTGCGTCACACCCCCCACGTGCCGAGCTTTCAGACCAGGCAGGCGACCGGTGACGCTCACGAGAAGCGCGTCACCCAGGAACTCAACCGCCGAGGCTGGCATGTCGGCCCCCGGGGACAGGGAATCATAGGCGAGCCCGTACGGCTCGCCCTGCACAGCACCACCAGCTCGCCGCGATAGACGCCCGACCTCATCGCCGCACAGGGGCGGCACGTCGCACTTCTACGTCGCCTGGGGAGGCGGTTGGCGGTCGCAGCCTGGTCGGAACGTTCACGAGTTTCGGCTCTGGCTCAACTTCTGAGTGCGGGCTCTGAACCTGAAACGGCTCAAGCGACGATACGGGCGATGGCGGGGTGGGCGTTGCTGCGGTCCAGGAGTCTGACCGCTACGGCCCCGAAGAGGCGGCTTTCACCGGCCGGCAGCAGAACCTCAAGCTGCCGCCCGGCCACGTCGCACACCACCATCGAGAGCTCGGCCACGATCTCGACATCGGTGTCAGGGGTGCCGAGCTGCAGTTCCGAGACGACACCGTCAACGGTGGAGAGGAAGACGCCTTGGGCCCTCACTGTCAGGCCCGCGCGGTTCCGGCCTCCGCCGGAGTTGCGGAACCGTGCGGCACAGCGAATGTGGACTGTTCCCCCACGGTTCAGTGCGGCAACCGTCTGGGAACTGCGCCTGCGGCGCCATCGCTTCTGAATCCGGTGAAGGATCGTATTGGCCACGATCACGAAGATCATGACGAGGAAGAGGGTGTCCCACATCAGCATCTCCTGTAGCTCAGCATTTCGTGACCAAGATCGGGCTCAGACTGACACGCCACAGGCCCCTCACCCTGGGATCATCCCACGGCCGCCTTTCGGCTCTCCGGCCACACCAGGAGATGCCTGCACGAGAGCGGACACCGGCGCTGGCCGGCCAGCCATGTCACCGGAGCACAGGCTAGGCCGTGTGTCGAAAGTGGATCTTGAGCGATGGATGATCACGGTTCATGGGGCGGGGAGATCTCACGGACGAGCAGTGGGCGGTGCTGGAGCGGTTGTTGCCGAAGGGGACGAAGGCGGGGGCGGCCGCCCGTCTGGCCCCGGCGGCAGCTGATCGACGGCATACGGTTCCGTGTCCGTACCGGTGTGCCGTGGCGGGACGTGCCTGTCGAGACGGGCCGTGGGGCCGGGTCTACGACCTGTTCCGCCGGTGGCAACGGGACGGCACCTGGCATCGGGTCTTCACCCGGCTCCAGTCCCTGGCCGACGCGAAGGGCGCGATCGCGTGGGACCTGAGCGTCGATTCCACGGTGTGCCGCGCCCACCAGCACGCGGCCGGGGCCCGCAGGCAGGGTGACCTGCAGAAGGAACCGCCGGGCGGCGTCTTCACCGAGCCGGTCGATCACGGGCTGGGACGCTCACGCGGCGGGTTCACCACCAAGCTGCACCTGGCCGTCGAGCAGGGTCAGAAACCCATGTCGATCGTGGTGACCGCAGGGCAGCACGGCGACTCGCCGCGACGCACGCGACTCACTCCGCCCGCCGGGCTTCATCAACGGGAACGACCACAACCAGGCCGGCGGCCACATGCTCGCCCGCAGGCTCGGCGGCTCCGGCGACACCCTCGACAACCTCTTCACCATCACGCAGAACCCGACCAACAGCCCCGAGATGCGGGACTGGGAACGGGACACCTACAACGCCGTGAAGAAGGAGGGGGCCGTCACCTACAGCGTCTACCTGGAATACACCGACGACAAGAAGGACTCCATCCCGAAGTACATCCAGCTGGAAGCGTACGACCGGAAGGGCAACGTCGTAGTGGATACGATGCTGGACAACCCCGCTCATGCCGAGCAGCAGAACCGCCGCCGCCTAGGACTCTGATGACTGCCATCGACGACCTCTTCCAGCTTTGCCCGCCGCCCGCCGGTACCGTGCCGGCCGACTGGGCAGCAGTCGAGCGCACCCTCGGCATGCCGCTGCCCCGCGACTACAAGCAGCTCGCTGACGCTTACGGGCCGGGGGCCTTCTGCGGATTCCTCAGCTTCTACCACCCGCTCGCGCCGACCGAGTGGGTTGACCTCACTGGTCCCATGCCGAGCAGGATCCGCCAGCAGCTCCAGCAAGACCGCGACGGGGGCACCTTCCCCGTCCCCCACGACCCACAGAGCCTGTTCCCGATGGGTGTGACGGGCAACGGCAACTACCTGTTCTGGATCACTGAACCGCCGACAGCACCGGACCGTTGGCACGTTGCTGTCAACGAGGCCCGCGGGCCACGCTGGTACACCCACGAGGGCAGCATCACGGACCTCCTCCTTGCCGTACTCAGTGGCCGGGAGAGTGTCCCCCTCTTCCCCCGCGACCTCCTCGACCAAGGTGTCTACTTCGCTCCCTCGGAACCGAACCCGCCCGAGCCGCCCAGGGTGACACGGCCGACCGGTGCCATGAGCTCGAACGAGATCCGCACCTGGGCCCGCGCCCACGGCTACGACGTCCCCGACCGCGGCCGCATCCCGGCCACGATCATCGACGCCTGGAGGAACGCCGGAAACCGATAGCCGCAGGTCGCTCTCAGCACGGCCAGATGCCGTTGATCAGGACGCCGTACGGAACCAGGACCACGTTCCACCTCGATCCCTCGTACTTCGGCCCGGGCGAGGCAATCGCCTGGGCACTGCGGCCAGAGGAACTGCGCGGAGAGGGACGCGAGACACACCTCTCACCTGCGACGTTCCCGATTCCCGATTCCCGACCTGCGCTTAGGGGCCGTCGGTTCAGCGGGCGGGTAGAGGATGGCATCCATGATCCGGCGCAGGTCGTGCTTGTTGGGCCGACACCGGATACCGCACCAAGGGCTATCGACCACGGCGCCACCCTCCGCATCGACGGCGAAGTCACCCGCCGCGCCCCTTCCCAGAAGGGCTTCAAGGTGACTCCGCGGCGCTGGGTCGTCGAGCGGACATTCGGCTGGCTCATGCGCCACCGCCGCCTCGCCCGCGACTACGAGACCCACCCCCACCGCTCCGAAGCCATGATCAAGGTGGCGATGATCGACGTCATAAGCCGCAGACCCACCCGCAATTCAACCCCGAACTGGCGCGACACATGACAGCCGCGCACGGCGTCATCACGAGCTTGCCGGCCCGGTAGCCGCTTCACCCTGGTGCAGCAGCTCACCCCGGAACCCCCTGCCGCCCACGCTCCGGCCTGCGTCGACGACTACACGGGGGCGCACACCACTCAGGCAGGCGCGGTCGTGCGGGTCACCCGGGACCACGGCCGCGAGGTTGAGGTCCGCGTTTCAGTGAGGCGCCCCCTCGTCACACCGTCAGGGTCGGGAACGATGAAGGTGATCGCGCGCTCTCCGTCGTCATCCCTCCCGGGGAACGAACCGAAGAACACTTCAGAGGAATCACCGAGCGTCGCCTCAAACTCCTCCATTTCGTCCCTTCCGGCGATGAACTCCACCTGGAGCCGACACAGATCGACGCCCCTCACCCCCACGACACAGTCGTGCTCCTCTTTCGCGATGTGCAAAATCTCCGCCTTGGCCTCTGGACGGTACGAAGCGCCCCGGATGCGTCCGTCCAAATAGACACTGACGCAGCTTCTGGGCATCAGCAGGCTACGGACGAAGAGGTAGTCGGCAGCACTGCGACAGGCGAACCAGTTGGTCTGGCCACCGCCGTACGCCACGCGCTCCAGAACCACCGCCTCGAGCGGAGATGCGTCAACCAGTTGGCTGGTCTCTAAGAACGGCTAACACAATGACGTGGCGGACTACCAACAGGCGATGCATCGGGTGAGGTCTTCCGAGAGGAAGACGATGAACCGTCGCTGCGGTCCGGTGATCCTCGCCAAGTAGATTCGGGCGGCCCCTGCGGCGTGAAGCCTGTCGACAGCGTCGGCCAGTCCGGGCCGAGGGACGACGCCGGTGTCGAGCATGACCTGGTGCCGGTGGGACCGGATGTCCCAGAGCTGGCGGGCAGGGACCGTGTTGCTTCGGAAGAGCTCGAAGTTCACGCCGACTTGGAGTTCGGCCAGAGCCGCACGTGCAGACGCGCTGTCGTGCTGGTCAAGTACGGACTCCAGGTCTTCGCGGTTCATGCGGCCAGTCTGCCGGACCCCTTCGGCCGCGTGAGGCGGGTGCCAGTCAGGTCAGGGCCCGTACTTGACGGTGGGTGATCAGGCAGCAGGCGAGCTTGAGGAGGGCTTCATGGATGTCGGCCCGGCGTTCCCAGCGGACGCGGAGCCGCTTGAAGCCGTGGAGCCAGGCAAAAGTCCGCTCGACGACCCACCGGTACACGCCCAGGCCGCTGCCGTGCCGGGTGCGGCGGCGTGCGATGACTGGCACGATGCCGCGGGCCCGGACCTGGTCGCGGTAGATGTCGTGGTCGTAGCCTCGGTCTGCGAACACGGACTGAGGTTTACGCCGGGGCCGGCCGGGCCTTCCCCGGACAGGTGGAATGGCATCGAGCAACGGCATGAGCTGGGTGACGTCGTTACGGTTGCCGCCAGTGAGGATGACCGCGAGCGGGGTGCCGTGTCCGTCGGTGATCAGGTGATGCTTGGAACCGGCTCGCCCTCGGTCGACCGGCGATGGGCCCGTCTGGAGCCCCCTTTTAACGCCCTGACGTGGCTGGAGTCAACGGCCGCTCTCGACCAGTCCAGCCTGGCGGCGGCGTTCAACTCGGCCAGCAGCACCTCGTGAAGCCGCTGCCAGACCCCGGCCTCGTTCCAGTCCCGCAGCCGCCTCCAGCACGTCATTCCCGAGCCGAAGCCGAGCGCCTGCGGAAGGTGTTCCCACTGAATGCCGGTCTGGAGGACGAACAGGATCCCACAGAGCACCTGCCGGTCCGGGACAGGCTTCCGACCCGGGTACTTGAACCTCCGCTCCCTCTTCGGTAGCAGGGGCTCGATCCGCTTCCACAAGTCATCCGACACGATCCACGGCGAAGCCCCCATGCCCTGAACAACACCCGACCTGGTGGCCGGACACGGCCACTAGGACCGATCCACCTCATTGTGTTAACCGTTCTAAGGCCCGTGGTCGGCGTCTATCGCACAGGGAGCGCTCATGAGTCATCGTCCGTCGCACAGCCGCTCGCTACGGGGTCACCGGTTCCCGTCGCCGCTCGTCGCCCTCACCAGAGTGGGCGATCACCGGGCCGTCGATGCGCCGGAGGCTGTCCCCGATGGCGTCCGCGTCGTCCCGCATGCCCACCGGGCGGGCGCCGTCGTACCGACCGGCCGGTGGATTGGCGCTGGGCAGGTCGACGGCGTGGGACCGCCAGCGGTCGGCGTCGAGCGCGGCACGTACGGGGTCCCAGCACCAGGCACCGTGCCAGGCTCCGTGGACCAGCAGGAAGGCCGCCGGTCGGTGTCAGCGTGAGCGTACCTCCGTCGGCTGGTCAGGCACTGAGGAGTTCTGTGGAGGTGGTGGCGGCTTGCAGGGCGTCGGGGTCGGGGACGATGCCGATTCCTGGGCCGGTGGGAACAGTCAGGTGGCCATCGTGAAGGACGAAGGGGGCAGTGATGTCGCGGCTGTAGTAGCGGGCCGTGGCCGAGATGTCACCGGGCAGGGTGAAGCCCGGGAGTGCGGCCAGCGCCAGGTTGGCTGCCCGGCCAAGCCCGGTCTCCAGCATGCCGCCGCACCACACCGGTACGCCGTTGGCCAGGCACAGGTCGTGGATCCGGCGGGCCTCCAGGTATCCGCCGACCCGGCCGGGCTTGATGTTCACGATCGAGCACGCCTCCTGCCGGATGGCGGTAGCCGCGTCCCGGGCCGAGGTGATCGACTCATCCAGGCAGATCGGGGTGTCCATCCGGGCTGCCAGCCGGGTGTGCGAGAGCAGGTCGTCCGGGGCGAACGGCTGCTCGATCAGCGTCAGCCCGTAGTCGTCGAGCCGCCGCAGGTGGGGCAGATCCGCCGGGCTGTAGGCGGTGTTGGCATCCACCTGCAAGGGGATCTCCCGGCCGAACGTCTCCCGCACCGCTCGCAGCGGCTCGACGTCCCAGCCTGGTTCGATCTTCAGCTTGACCCGGGCGTAGCCCGCGCTGAGATAGCCGTCGACGCCACTGATCAGCTCGTCGACGGTGTCCATGACGCCGACTGACACTCCGACTGCAAGCTCGGTCCGCGTCGCCCCGAAGTACTGAGCGAGGCTAATGCCGGCGGTCTGCAGTTCGGCGTCCAGCACGGCCATCTCGACCGCCGCCTTGGCCATCGGATTCCCTCTGATCGGCCGGAGCAGCTCGGGCACCAGCGCGGCGGTCAGCTCGGGTGCCGAGAACAACCGGGGCAGCAGGAAGCAACGCAACACCTCCCGGGCCCCGGCCAGGTACTCCGCGCTGTACGTCGGGTCGTCGTCGGTCACACACTCGCCCCAGCCGACGGCTCCGTCGGCCGTGGTCACCTTGACCAGCAACGAGTTCCGGTGTTCCTGGGTGCCCAGTGAGGTCCGGAAAGGCGAGACCAAGGGCAGGGCCACCTCAAGCAACTCCACCTGCTGCAGCTTCATTTCGACACTTCCTTTCGTTTCAGGACGTACCAGCCCGACCGGGCGAACCCGTCGATCCGATAACCGTTATCCAAGGCGCCACCGAGCGCCTCGCGCATCGCGGACCGCCAGCGCCGGGCGCGGGCTGGATCCCATTGCCGCAAGGACTCCGCATCCACCGGGGTGGCACAACGCAGTACGTCGCCGGTCGCGGTGTGCAGTACTGGCTCTTCGTTGCCGTCCAGCTCGAGTACGGGCACCGCAGCGGCCAGGTTTGGCAACGGTTCCGGGGCACGCGACGTCGCATGCACCGGCCAACTGACGAACAGCCGGTCGGAGTCGCCGCCGTCGTTGATGCCGTCGTCCAACGGCCCGTAGAAGTCAGGCAGGTACGCCTCTGCGACCGCCCCGAGCCTGTGCAGGTTGAAGTAGGCGTTGCGGCGGATCAGCGGGTCGTACGTCCACGAGATCGACGACAGGCCCGCCTCGGCAGCCCACTCCCGCTGGTGCGACTTCATCGCCCCGCCGATCCCACGCCCATGCATTCCCGGTACCACGCCGGCCACGTGCGAGTGCAGGCTGTCTCCGACGGTTCGGAACCCGGCGGTCACGCCGACCATTGCCGTCCCGAGGTACGCCGCCGCGACATAGCCGCCGGTGTGCGCGAGCGCGCACATCACGTCCAGGGCCAGTGGTGGCTCGGCGGTGTCCGGGGTGTTCCACACGGCACGTAGCAACGCCTCGGCCTGCTGAAGCTCGGGTACGGTCCGAAGCAACTGGATCCGGACGCCTACCCGCTCCGCGTCGGCGGATGGAAATTCGACCATGCGACGAGTCTGCTTGTCGGACCGCCCGGAACCATTGGCGTCCAGGCCCAAGTTCACTCTGCCTCCTTTGTGCTGATGTCCGGCAGCCGTAGCCGCAGCTGCAGCGCCAGCGCCAACCGCAGGTCCGGATCGTCGATGTCGATCAGCTCGGCCAGCCGGCGCAACCGGTGGCGCAATGTGTTGGGGTGCAGCGTCAAGGCGTCGGCGGCCTGTGGCACGTCGTAGTGCTCGGCGATCCAGCAGCGCAGCGTTTTCTCGTAGTCCGTTCCGTGCCGGGCGTCGTGGTCGAGCACCGTCGACAGCGGCTCCGCGTCGAGGGCCGGGCGGTACCGGAGCGCCTCGTAGACGTCGCGCAGGAACATCGATGCGGCCAGTTCGTCGTGCCGTCCGATCTCCGCCTTGCCGAACGGTCCGCACACCACCTTGAGCGCCTGCCTGGCCTGACTCATCCCTGTTGGTATGTCGGCAAGGCCGGTAAGGGTGCGGCTGATCCCGGCCCGCCAGCCGCCGCCCAGGGTGTCCCTCGCCCGAGCCAGCACCGTCGCGAGGATCAGCTGGATCACGGGCGCGTCGGACGCGGTATCGACCACTGCCACGGCCTGACCGTCCAGCGCTCCTGCGGCGGCTCCCAGCCGGTACGCCGAGAGTCCCATCCGCAGCAGGTCGCCAACGTGCTCCGCGGCCGAATCCAGCGATACGCCTCGCGCGTGATCGGCTGGGATACTGGAGCGGCCGATCACCAGCACGGTCGCCGGGGCATCGAAGCGCATCCCGAACGAGTCGGCGAGCTCCCGGGTCGCTCCCAAGCCGCGGAGCAACCAGCCCAGGCGCTCCACCCGTTGCCGACGCTCGGCATCCGCCGCGATGCTCACCCGGGCCAGATGGGGCGCGGCCAGCCGTGCACCCTCGGCAAGGACGCCTGTCGCCCCCTCTGCCAATGGTTCATCACCCTGTAGCACCCAGATGGTGCCCAACGCCTCACCACCGTCTCGTATTGCGATGGCGAGTCGCGGCCGGTACTCCTTCGGCTCGTAGCTCCATACCGCGGTATCGGACCGCAGGACGGCGGCGTACTCCTCGGTGTGGGTCGGGTGGTCCGGCACCCGGCGGCCGAGGATGCCGTCGCGACGCGGGTCGTCGACCAGCTGACCTGGGACCGTGGAGTAGGCCAGCACGCGCATGGACAGATCCTCGATCGCCACCGCGCCACCGGCGCGCACGGCTATGTCGTTGGCCAGGGCGAACAGGTCGACGGGTCGATGGCCGTTCGGCTCGAATACCGGGCTCGTGATCGCGCGCAGCGCGTCGATCAAGGTGTAGAGCTGTCCCCAGGAGATCTCGGTACTGCGTTCCAGGAGCGCCACCCCGGTCCGCTCGGCAGCCTGTGTCAGTGCTGCCGTGTCCGTGGTACCGGCTCGCATGACCACCGCCATGGCGTGTTGCTTGGCAGCCCATTCCAGTACGTCGGCGGTCAGCCGACCGGGTACCAGTACGATCGCATCGGTCAGCCCTGTCGTGGGGGCGTCGGTGTCATAGATCGTGGGCGCACCGATGGCGACCGCCCGGCCTTGTGGCAGCGCGAGCGGCCGTAGGACCTCGGTTCCCAGGCTGTCGAGCACGACCCCGAGCGTGATCCCGGCCGGGGTGGTCATCGCCTCGCCGATCGCAGCATCCGGCCCCGTCGCTCACCGGTGAACTCGCCGTCGACGATCACCTGCCCGCCGGCCAGGAACACATGCACCATGCCGGTCGGCCGCAGCTCGGGATTCTCATAGGTCCCTGCGTGGCCTATCTGCGCAGGATCGAAAACCACCAGGTCCGCGACGGAGCCGTGGCCGATCCAGCCGCGGTCGGACAACCCGAATTGGCTCGCGGTGGCGGAGGTGACCTTCCGGATCGCCTCGGGCAGGTCCACCACACCGCCGTCGCGCACATAGCTGCCGAGGAAGGTGGGGAAGGTGCCAAAGGTACGGGGATGGTTCGGACCGATCGGGATGTCGCTGTCCGAGCCGATGGTGACCAACGGATCGGCCATGATCGCCAGTACATCACCTTCGTCCATGGTGTGGCAGACGACATACGCGTGCGGATCGGCGATCAGCAGATCGCACAGGACATCCCATGGATCCCGTCCGGCCAGCACTTCGGCGAGCCGGCGCCCCTTCGCCTTCGGATCGGTGTGCCGCAGGATCTGCATGTCCTCCGGGTGGAGCTCCCGCCACAACCCGGCGCCGATCCCCGGCCCCGGCCCCTCGGCCGTCGCTCTGATCGCCGCCCGGGTCACCGGATCGGAGAGCCTGGCGCGCAGCGCGTCCACGTTGCCCTCGCAGGCCTCTGGAGGCAGCATCGCTGACATACTCGTGCAGAAGGCCCGGTACGGGTACTGGTCTCCACGTACGTCAACGCCACTGCGGCGGGCCTCGGCCAACTTGTCGAGGATCAGCCGGCCCGCGCCGTGGACGGCCCGGCCGGAAGCCTTGCAGTGCGACACCTGCAGCCTGATCCCGGCTGCTCTGGCGACCGCGACCGCTTCGTCGAGTGCATCGGCCAGCCCCTCGCTCTCGCTGCGGCTGTGGGTGGCGTATGCCCCGTCGTACCGGCGGGCGATCCGGGCCAGGGCGGTGAGCTCGGCCAGGTCCGCGTACGCGCCGGGCACGTACTCGAGACCGCTGGACAGTCCGCGAGCCCCGGCTGCGAAGGCCTCGTCGGTGAGCGCGCACAGCCGGTCCAGGCCCCCCGGCGGCAACTGCTTCTCCATGCCGGCTACCGCCAGCCGCAGCGTGTTGTGGCCGACCAGCGGAGCGAAGTGGTTGCTCAGCCCGGCGGCCTCCGCGGCATCGAGGTAGTCCGCGAAGGTCTTGAACGTCTGCTCGCCCAGCTGGATCGGAGACAGCCCGGCGGTCTCCGGCTCCGCCGGTCCCATCGAGAAGCCGCAGTTGCCGACGACCTCCGTGGTGACGCCCTGCAGCAGCTTGAAGGGTTGCGCGTCGGGCAGGAACGGAACGCTGTCGGAGTGGCTGTGCGGATCGACGAACCCGGGGGCTGTCACCAGGCCGGCCGCATCGATGGTCCGTCTGGCTGCCCCGAGATCCTTGCCCACGGCAGTGACGCGGCCGGCGGTGATGGCGACGTCGGCGGTGACTGGCGTGGAGGCGAATCCGTCGTGGACCTCACCGCCGGAGATGATCAGGTCATGCATGGGCTGCCTTTCCGGTCGGCGCCGGTGGCACTGAGGCCACGAGGCGTCGGGTGTATTCGTGGGTGGGGGCATCGAGCACCCTTTCGGTGTCACCCGACTCGACCACCTGGCCGTGCAGTAGCACTGTGATGCGGTCAGTGATCTGCCTGACCACAGCCAGGTCGTGCGTGATGAACAGCAGGGCGGTGCCCAGCTCGGTATTGATGCGGCGCAGCAGTTCCAGGATGTGGGCCTGGACCGACACGTCCAGCGAGGCGGTCGGCTCGTCGCAGATCAAGAGCGCGGGACGCACGGCGAGCGCACGCGCGATCGCGACCCGCTGCTTCTGGCCGCCCGACAGCCGGTGCGGCCGCAACCCGGAGTACGCCGGTGGCATGCCGACCAGCTCGAGCAGCTCGCCGACGGGGAGACGGTCCTCGGGCCGGGCCTGACCGGCCGCCTCTGCCAGGGTGGCGCCAACCGTCATCGCCGGGTTGAGCGAGGTGGACGGATCCTGGAACACACACTGCACCAGGGTCCGTGCAGTTCGCCGTTGGCTGGTGGACACCCGTCGCAGCCGGGTGGTGTCCGTGCCGTCCAGCAGGATCCGCCCGTTGCTCGCTTCGACCAGGCCGAGCAGGCACCGGGCCAGGGTCGTCTTGCCGGAGCCGGACTCGCCGACCAATCCCAGCCGCTCGCCCGGGGCGATCCGGAGGTCGACACCGTCCAGTGACTTCACGTTGCCGTAGCTCTTGTGCAATCCCTCGACCAGTAGGAGGGGGCCGCCTGACGACTTCGGGGGCTTGACCGTGATCGGCTCGTCGATGGTCAGGGTCGCGGACGGCTGTACGTCGTACCGGCAAGCCGTGTGGTGGGCGACAGTAACCTCTCGTAGGGGTGGACGACCGGTGAGGCAATCGTCTTGTTGCTGTTGGCACCGGTCGGCGAACGCACACCGGTCCGTTACGTCGGCCGCGCGCGGCACCGAGCCGGGAATGGCTACCAGCTGCAGGGAGGTGCGTTCCACCGCGGGAAGCGCGCCGATCAACCCGGCGGTGTACGGGTGGCTCGGGGCAGCGGCGACAGTGTGGCTGCGACCCGCCTCCAGCACCCGACCGGCGTACATCACCTGGACCCGGTCGCACAGCGCGAACGCGACTCGCAGGTCATGCGTGATCAGCAGCACGGCCATCCCCCGGGCCGCCTGAATCCTGGCGAGCAGCTGCATGATCTCGTTCTGAATGGTGGCATCGAGGGCTGTGGTGGGCTCGTCGGCGATCAGCAGCTCGGGATCCCCGGCCAGCGCTGCCGCTATCGCCACCCGTTGCCGCATCCCGCCGGACAGCTGGAATGGGTACTGCTGGGCCACTTGCGGGTTGTTGATGCCGACCTCCGCGAGTCGGCGGGTGATCTCGGCGCGGTCGCGGCCGGCACCACGAGGAAGCGACTCGGCGATGTGTGCACCTGCGGTCAGCAGCGGGTTCAGCCGGGCGAACGGGTCCTGCATGAGCAGGCCGACGCGTCGGCCCCGCACCTTGCGCAGCGCCTTCTCCCGCGCCCCGACGAGTTCGGTCCCGGACAGCTGCACCGAGCCGTGGGCCAGCAGTGGTGGGGGCAGCAGTCCGGCTATCGCCCGGGCAGTCAGGGACTTGCCACTGCCCGATTCGCCGACCAGTCCGACGGTTTCGCCGGGTGCGACGGTGAGGTCGATGTTGTCGACGATCCGCCGGTCCCCGAGGGTGATCGTGAGCCCGTCTACCTGTAGCAGCTCGCTCATTCCGGAACGCCTTTCCCGGCGCTGAGCCGTTCGAAGATGCTGTCGCCGAGCAGGGTGGCCGCGATGGCGGTGATCATGATGAGCAATGCCGGTGCCACGGCCGCCCACGGATTGAGGTCCAGCAGGGTGCGGTTCTCCTGGATCATCAGGCCCCAGTCGGGCGTGCCCGCCGGCAGTCCGATTCCCAGGAACGACAGCCCGGTCAGCGCCACCAACGCACTGACGAAGCTGAGCAGCAGGTTGGCTGTCACAGTCGGCGCCAGATTGGGCAGCAGGTGCCGGAAGACGATCCGCCGGTCCGGCAGGCCCAGAGTGCGGGCGGCATCGACGTACGCCAGCTCCCGCTGGCCCAGTGCCAGGCTGCGGATGATCCGGATGTCGACCGGGGCGCCCAGGACGATGAGTGCGAGCACGGCGACCGTGGTTCCGCCGCCGACAATGCCCACCAGGACGATCAGGATGAGCAGCCCGGGCAGCGCGTACAGCAGGTCGCTGATTCGCATCAGGACCGCGTCCAGCCAGCCCCGGTGGTAGCCGGCGAGCAGGCCGAGGGTGGTACCCAGCAGGGTGGTCCCGAGGGCGATCAACACCGGGGCGACCAACGCGTTGCGGGCGCCTGCCAACAGCCGGGACACCACATCACGGCCCAAATCGTCGGTACCGAGCAGGTGGGTCGCGCTCGGGCCACTGGGGCCCAGCTCGACGTTCTGCAGCTCTGGGTCGTGCGGAGCCAGCCAGTTTCCAAGGATCGCGGCCAGCACGATGATCGCGAGCGCCAGCAGCGCTGTCACCGTCAGGATGCGGCCGCCGGCGAGCCTGGGCCGCCGGCCACCTTCTCGGACGCCCGACAGGGTCGTCGTCGCCGCGCTCATGCGGCGGCTCCGTGCCGGACCCGGGGGTCGACCACCAGGTATATCAAGTCCACCAATAGGTTGACGCCGATGACCACTGCGCCACCGAGCAGTACCAATGCCTGGATCAAGGGGATGTCCTTCTGGTTTACCGCCTGCACCAGGAGCGATCCCAGCCCGGGCAAGCTGAAGGTCTGTTCCACGAACACCGCTCCGGTCAGGTTCGCTGCGGCCAGCAGTCCCGCGACGGTGAGCACGGGCAGAGCGGCGTTGCGCAGGGAGTAGCTTCCCCAGGTCCGCATCCGGCTCAGGCCCCGGGCCCGGGCAAACGTGATGTAGTCCTGAGCACCGACATCAAGGGTGGCGGCGCGGGTCTGCCGGACCAGTACAGCCGCTTGACCGAGCGACAACGCGATCGCCGGCAAGATGAAGTGGCTCAGATCCCCGCCCCCGTACGTCGGGAACCAGCCCAGCGCGACGGCGAAGCCGTAAAGCAGCAGCAGGCCCAGCGCGAACGGCGGGAAGGACAGCGCGACCAGCGCGACCAGCGTGACGCCCTGGTCGAGCAGCTTGCCGCGGCGCAGCCCGGCCGCCATGCCGGCCGGAATTCCGAGCAGCAGGGTCAGCACCATCGCGTAGCCGCCCAGCGTGGCGGTCACCGGGAGGCGCTCGGCGATCACCGACAGCACCGGCTGCCTGGCGAATACCGAGGATCCGAAGTCACCCGACAGCACACCACTCAGCCAGTGCCAATACTGCACCGGGAACGGCTCGTCCAGCAGGTACTGCTCGCGGATCGCGGCTATGGTCTGCGGGGTCGACGGGCGATCACCCAGTAGCGCTTGCACGGGTCCGTCCGGGGTGAGGGACAGCAACCCGTAGGTGAGCACCGACATCACCCCGAGCAAAACCACGGCGGACGCCAACCGCCGGGCAACCAACTTGGCAGTGTTCATCTAGGCCCCCACGGGCTTGATCTCGGTGAAGATGTTCAGCGTCCACACCCCGACGCTCTCGGTGAACCGCTTGTTCAGCGCGATCCCGGAGTCCACGCCGTACAGCGGGATGTACGGCGCCTGCTCGGCGGTCTCGGTGAGGATCTCGGTGACTGCCTGTTTGCGCTCCTCGCCGTTCTTGAGGCCGAGCACCTTGTTCACCTTGGCGTCCAGCTGGGGGGTCCAGAACTGGGCGAAGTTGAAGCCGTAGGGCTTCGCCCCGACGCTGGACACCAGGTCCGGTAGCAGCTCGCCCGGATCCGGGGTGGCGTAGGCCAGGTCGCTCAGTCCCAGGGTGAGTCCATCGTGTCGAATCCGTTTGGCGCGGTAGGCATCGTCGGGCAACGAGTTGAGCTTGAGCTTGATGCCGATCTTGGCCAGGTCTGCCGCCAGCGCCTGCATCGCGTCGGCCGTGTTGCTACCGCTGTTGTAGTTGGCGGGCAGCTCGAAGCCGTTGGGGTACTTGGATTTCGCCAGCTCCGCCCTGGCCGCGGCCAGGTTGTACGGATACTGGGGCAACTGGTCGATCGTGCTCTGGAAGCCGTCCCCGTAGAGCGCTTTGAGCATCGGGTGGGTCAGGATCGTGGTCGCGGGTGTTGCCTTGTCGCCGACCACCAGCCGCTGCATCGCCTCCCGGTTCACCGCGTGCGCGATGGCCCTGCGGACGTGTACGTCCGACAGCTGCGCATACTTGACGTTGAGGGCGAGGTAGGCGATCGAATTGCCGGCGTAGAACCTGGTCTTGACGTTCTCCAGAGGGTCCCACTTGCGGGTATCACGCGGCGGAACTTGGATGGTCCCGTCCACCTCCCCGGAGGAGATGGCCAGCCGGAGCGTCTCCGGGTCGGTGATGGTGGTCACCTTCACCGTGCCGATGGCCGGCTTGGGGCCCCAGTACTTTTCGTTGCGTTTCAGGGTGATGCCCTCGGTGCTGGAGAACTTGGTGACCTTGTACGGCCCGGTGCCCAGGGTCCCGACGGCCGGCGTACCCAGGTCCTGCGGGTGCGCCGCAGCGAGCTTCTTGGGCACCACTTGCCACACCACAGCTGCGTTCGGCAGGAACGTCTGGGTCGGGGACTTCAGCACGACGGTGACCTCGTCCGGGCCGGTGGCCCGCACCGACTTGACGGCGGTCAACATGCTCGCCGCCTCGGAGGCCACCTTCGGGTCGGTGTGCCGCAACAGGGAGAACGCGACATCCTCGGCGGTCATCGGAGAGCCGTCGGAGAACACCACGCCCTTGCGCAGCTTGAACACGTATGTGACCGGGTTCGGCTCGGTCCACGACTCCGCCAACTGCGGGACGACCTTGCCGTTGTCGTCCCTCGTCACCGGCGACTCCAGGATCGCGAACTGCACCAGGGTGCCGGGACCGGTGAAGCTGTGGGCGACGTCCAGCACGTTCGGCGGGCTCGTGGTTGCCATCGTGAGCGTGTCCGGGCCGCCTGCCCTGCTGCCGGCCGTCGTGGCGCATCCGGTCAGCAGCAGGCTTCCGGTCAGGGCACCGCCGAGCAGCCCGCAGGCCGTCCGGCGGCTTAGCAGCGTTGGAGTCATGGGGAGTCCTCGTCGTGGGATGGATCGGGTGAAGTGGACGCCGGTGAGGGACACGTTGGGGCGGTCGGCGGAGAGTGAGCAGTGGGTGGGGGCTGTCAGGTGGCGACGTCGAGGCCGGGTGGTAGACCCACGGGGGTGGTGTCGTCAGGCTGTCTGACGAAGCGCATCCGGTGGACGCCGTGGGTGCTGATCAGGAGGTCGTCACCGCTGGGACGCAGGCTGATCAGGCCGCCTGCGCTGAACGCACCGTCCGGTGCCGGTTCGATCGTCTCGACGAACTCCAGACCGAGCGCGAGCTTGCCGTCCGTGGTGACTGTCGCCAGGATGCCCAGCTCGGGACTGCGGTAGACGGCCGGTGGCAGCGTGGGGCCGGCAACCGAGGGTGGACAACGCCAGTACTCCGTGGCGCGGCCCGGGCGATACACCGACCCGATCCGGACGGTGCCGGCCGACACCTGCACCCAGAAGCCGGCGCTGTCCTCCAAGCCCTGCCAGCTGCCGTCGACGGCCGGCGCGAACTCGCCGGTAGGCGACCCGCCACGGATTTTGATCCGACCGTTGCCCACGGCGTCGATCCGGATGGTGAGGTCGGATTGCGGATCCAGCCAGTCCCCCGTCAGCTGGGCAGCGGGCTCGCCGGCCACCGGGTCCGCCACCAGCTCGATGGGATCGTCCTCGGGCAGCCCGGCGGCCAGCCGGAGCACCTGGGTGGCCAGCTTCGTGGAGTTGATCGACGAGTTGTTGCTCAGCAACGCCACACCGAGTTCGGAGCCCGGCATGAACAGCAGCTGAGACCGGTACCCGGGGACGCCGCCGGCGTGGCCGAACGCCGAGTGGCCCGCGATCATCGTGTGGTAGAGACCCAGCGCGTACGGCCACTCCTCTCCGTCCCCGGAGTCGACCTGCTGCAACAGCCCGTCGCGGATGTCGACGCCCAGAACCCGGCCGTCCTGCAGGAATCCGAACCACGGCCCCAGGTCGGCGACGCTGGTGGCCAGGCCGCCATCGCCGACCGCGGACTCCTCGGTGTCGGCGCGCCGGGCGGCATCGCTGGTGACGTCGTACCCGTAAGCGAATCGCGGCAACGGCTCCTGGCTGTTCTCGCGGAACATGGTCTCGGTCATGCCCAGCGGCGTGAACATCCGGTCCGTGGTGAACTCCCCCAGCGTTTGGCCGGTGAGCCGGTGCACGAGCGAGGCGACCAGGACGTAACCCGTGTTGGAGTAGGAGAACTCGGTCCCAGGTTCGAAGTTGACCTCAGTCAGCCCTGCCACGAAGGCCAGCGTCTGATCCTGGGTGATCCTGGTCAGCGGGCGGCCGGCGATCGTTGTCAGGGCCAACCACTCCCGCAGACCGCCTGTGTGCCGCAGGCACTGTCCGACGGTCACCGGTACCGCCAACTTCAGTTCAGGCAGGTGTGTCCGGATGTCGTCGTCCAGCGACAGTCGCCCGTCCCGGCACAGCAGCAACGCCGCCGTGGCAGTGAACTGCTTGCTCATGGAAGCGATGTCGAACCGTGTGCGGGTGTCGATCGGCGCCTCGAACTCCACACTCGCCAGCCCCGCCGATGCCTGGTGGATCAGCTTCCCGTCGGTGTAGATCCCGATGGTCAGTCCCGGGTCTCCCGGTCGCACCGCCAAGCCCACGAGCTCGGACAATTTTGTTGAGATGTCCATGCGGCACAGACTCGCAGCTCCGACTGCTCAAAGGATTGTCCCAACCGGCAAAGTCCGCATGCCCAACATTGGCCGAAAGGACATGCCCATTTGCCTCCGTACCGTCAGGAGTATTCCTTTGTTGAGCACGTTCCGGGGCCTGGAAGTCGTCGACGTGCGTCCGCCGGCCGGGTAAACACGCTGGTCGGGCGCTACGAGGCGCCGGGGGCGGTCAGATCTCGGGCTCCGTCACGGGGGTCAGGCGCATGTGAGCGGCCCATGCATGCGTCGGCGGCGGCGTACAGGGTGCCGAAGCTCTGCGGCCAGAACGGGTGCCGGGTCTCGTCCGTTGTGTAGGCGCAGGTGGACACCTGTGGTCCCAAGCCGTGAGCGTTGTGCAGGAAGTCGGCCGGATGGCGGTGTTCGGGGCATCAGCGTGCGGACTTCCGCCGGGGCGGCATCGGGATGCTCCTGGTGGGGGGTGCTGTTCATGCCCCGGGCGACGTGATTCTTGCCGATCGCTGGGGTGGATCTGTCCCAGCCATCGGCGGGGCGTTCGCCGCTTCGACCGTTCCGCGTCCTAGTCGGTCTCCAGTACAGCGTGCATGAGCTCGATCAGGGCCTACGTCTGTTTCTTGGCTCCCGGCCGGTGACTCCCTCCGGGGGTTCTCCGGCGCTCTGCGGAGTCCTTCGCCGGGCAGCTACCCTTCGGCCTCCGAGTTTCCCCAGTTCAGAGGGGGGGCTAGCCATACCATCGACCGGCCCGTTGCCCGGATGGTGCGGCAGGTTCCTGACAACGAAGCTGAATGCATACGGATCCACCAAGCAAAAGGGAACCTTCTGTGTTCAGCTTCAAGTCGCCGCGCCGCCGTACCGCCCGCACCGCTGCCGTCGGTGCTCTCGCCGCCGCGGCCTGCGTCACTGTCATGGCCGGCAGCGCCAGCGCCATCGTCAACGGGTCGGACTCCACCGAGAGCTACCCGTTCATGGCGACCATCCCGGAGTCGGCCCCGGAGCAGGGTCTGATCGACGGGAACTGCGGGGCGTCGCTGATCGATCGGCAGTGGGTGCTGACGGCGGCCCACTGCCTGAAGGTCGAGGGCATCAAGCTGGACGGCATCGTGCGTGTCGGCAGCGACCACCGCAAGTCCGGCGGCACCGTCCGGAAGATCGACCGGACCTTCGTCCACCCCGGCTACGTGAACGGCGACAACAAGGTCGCCAACAAGGACGACATCGCGCTGATACGCCTGGACCGCCCAGTCGCCCAGCAACCCATCAAGATCGCCAAGCAGGCAGGGAAGCCCGGCACGCCGACCCGGCTCCTGGGCTTCGGCACCACCGTCGAAACCGAGTTCAAGTTCCCGGACCGGCTGCAGGAGCTGAACACCCGCAGGGGCGCCGAGTCCGAGTGCGCGCCCGGCTGGGCGGACCGGACCCGGCTGTGCACGATCACCACCGTGCCCAAGGCCATGGCGTGCCACGGGGACTCCGGCGGACCGCAGGTCCAAAGGGGCCGGGACGGCCGCTGGGAACTGATCGGCGTCACCTCCGGGCCCGGCGCCCCGAACGTGCCGTGCTCGCAGGGCCCCGGCCTCTACACCAGCGCGCCCGCCTACGCGGGCTGGATCAACAAGACCATGAAGACCAACAGCGCTCCGTCGACTGCGGCCAAGGGCGCCAACCTCGCCGAGACCGGCACGAACGACAACGCCGCGGCGATTGCCAGCGTGGCCGCCGCGCTTGTCGTCGCCGGTGGCGGCACCGCCGCCGTGGTACGCCGCCGCAAGACCCGTCACGCCGCCTGAGCGAAACCGCCGCAGCCCAAAGGCGCCCTCGCCACGGGCCGCCGCCCTTCGCCGCGTCCTGCACGGCCTGCGCCGGGTCGGCGGATTCAAGGGCCTGGCGCATGATCTCCACGTCCAGCGACAGCGGGACAGTCGAGCGAGGATCCCCGGTGGCAACCTGTCGGGCCGGGTCGGTGAAGACCAGGCCGCGGGAGTCGGCCGCTTTGCCGCGGCGCATCCGTACTGTGGCGATCACCGGCCGGGAGTGCGGGGAGCAGATCGTGGCGAGGAGGGGGTGCAGGGTGCGGATGCCGTTGAACCGGCCGTACTCGGCGCCCTGCTTGGCCCGGCCGTAGACCCGCTTGTGGGTGGAGTCGACATCGATGAACGCCTTCTCGCCGGCGCCGGGCAGCAGCGGGGTGTGTACGGCCAGTTCGCCGAGGAACCTTCGGTGCACAGCGTGGAGCTGGAGCGCATGACCGTGGGGGAACGCGCGCAGGAACGTGCCGAGCGTGGACGGGGCACGGATCCCGCCGAACAGGGTCGGCATCGCGCCGTGGCGCAGGACGTCCAGGTCGTCGATGCTGTCCGCGCCCACGGCCATCCCGGCGACGATGCCGGTGACCTTGGCGTCCGCTGCCGCACCCGCACCGTTCCCCGCCCCGCTCAGCCTCACCTTCCCCACTGTCAGCCGGGCAAGCCCGCACCGCTCGGCCAGCCGCATCATCGGGACCAGCCCGGCATACGCGACCAGATTGGCGTCATCGAACGCGGCGGACACCGCCGAAACGGCATGGGAAGATTGCATCTCGCGGGTGTTCTCTTGCTCTGTGGATGTGGAACCGTAGGAAGTCCCATCGTCCCAGCTCAGAGGGCATCCGCGTATTCATGCCCAAGCCTTGGACCGGATATTGTTCGGCGGATCGAGGCTAAGAACTCCTAACGAAATGGATCTTGGGGAACGCTAGGCTCGGTGGCCATGAGTCAGAGCGGTTCGCAAGCGGCGGCATTCTTCCGAGACGTCCGTGAAAACAGAGTGGTCTGGCTTGTCCGGGATGACGACGGAAGCCCGACTCACCTCTCCGCGGACGGCACGCGAAGTTTTCCGTTCTGGTCGACCTCGCCCCGGGCTCAGAGGGCGGCGAAGATCTGGGGGCGTGGGCTCCGCGTCGATTCCATGCCCTTGGACACCTGGTGCGATCTTGTACTGCCCGATGCCGCCAGGGATGGACTCGTGATCGGCATCAACTGGAGCGGGCCGCGTATGGTCGGCTGGAGCTTCACCCCCAGGGAAGTCCTTAACCGACTAGCGGCAGATAGCTAGCCCACGGCGTCGGTCTCCAGAGCGCGCAGTCGCCGCCAGCAGATGAGTGCGCATCCGAGGGTGAGGAAGGCTTCGTGGATGTCGTCGCGGATCTCCCAGCGGATCCGCAGCCGGCGGAACCAGTGCAGGTGGGCGAATGCGCGCTCCACTACCCAGCGTTGGGTGCCCAGTCCCGAGCCGTGTTCGGTGCCGCGCCGGGCGATCACCGGCTTCACGCCGAGGTCCCAGACCAGGCGGCGGTACTTGTCGTGGTCGTAGCCGCGGTCACCCAGCACCACGTCCGGGCGGCGCCGGGGCCGGCCACGCTTGCCCCGCACGGACGGCACGGCCTGGAGGAGTGGGATCAACTGGGTGACATCGTTGCGGTTGCCGCCGGTCAGGGTGGCGGCGAGCGGGATGCCGGTGGCGTCGGTGATCAGGTGGTGCTTGCTGCCCGTCCTGCCCCGGTCAACAGGTCGTCCCGTCTTGGAGCCCCCTTTAACGCGCGGATATGGGAGCCGTCGACGGCCGCCCGGGAGAAGTCCAGGGCGTTCGCACTGCGGAGCCTGGTGAGGAGGGCCTCGTGCAGTCGCGGCCACACCTCAGCCTCGGTCCATTCGGCCAGCCGGCGCCAGCAGGTCATGCCGGAGCCGAAGCCGAGTTCCTGCGGCAGGTGTTCCCAGGCGATCCCAGTGTGCAGGACGAACAGGATGCCCTGGAACACGAGCCGGTCCGGATGCCGCTTGCGCCCGGGGTGCCGAGTCCGGCGCTCAACCCTGGGCAACAGCGGCTCGATCACCGCCCACAACTCGTCATCGACTTCCCAAGGCTTCGGCCGAGCCACCCCGCACCCCCGGATCAGCAGTCCCGGAGCGATCCAATCATCTCGAAGATCATTTCGTTAGGAGTTCTAAGTCGTTCACAAGCCTCCAATGCCTCGTACATCAAAGCCACATCGACGAATGGTACGAACTGCTGGGTGCAAGCGGGCAGCGACTTCCCGCTTGTGAACCTCTCCTGAGGCGCCATCGGCGTGCCAATGACGCCGCACGCGATCAAAGCGACCGCGATCCGCGTGAACCCTTTCCTTACCAAACAGTCCTGACGGGACAAAACGCTCCTTAATAAGCCGGTGACGGTGTGGCTGTCGGCTTGGATGCTCGTTGGTCCGTTCGTGGGAACGGACCTCTCGGCCGGGGGTCGTCTCGGACGAACTGTAGGAATTGATCGAGCCGTTGCTCCCGGTCCCGCCGCCGAGCAGGTGGCGGGCCGGCCGCGGACGCCCGACCGGCAGGCTCTGTGCGGGATCCTGTTCGTGCTCCACACCAGGCGCAGCAGCAGAGCCACTGGCCCGAGTGTGTGCAGGAGACAAGCCCGACCTCCTCCGGGCGGCTCTCGGGACCCTGGACGGCGACCGAGCCGGCCAGGCCCGCCCTGTTGCCCTGCCGCAGCTGCGGCGGTAGACAAAGGAACGGCGAGCTGAACCGACACGCAGGAGAACGGGGAAGCACATGTCCTTCGACGACGAATGGGCCTCCGCGCGCGCCGCTGCCGCCACGAACGCTTCGATGCGGTTGAACCAGGTCCCTGCCGATCCCGGCCCGAGCGGGCCAGGGACGGCGGGCAAGGACCTGGCTGTGGACGACGACCACATCGGCCGGATCGGCAGCGAGGCGTTCAGGCTGCACAACATGCTCCGCGGTGACGGGGCGCACGCGAGGCGGGCCACGGACGAGGCGGCCGTCGAGCTCACCGGCGGGAAGTTCGAGAGCGGGGCCGCCCTCCGCACGGTGCACGACAAGTGGAACAGGCAGGTGGACCTCCTGGTCGCTGCCTGCGCCAACATCTCCAACCACTGCGACTACACGGTCGTGGCCTGGGTCGCTCACGAGGAGAAGCTGATCGCCACGATGCGCGTCTCGGAGATCGACCAGTACCTCAAGTAGCCGTCGCCATCGGGGACGACGGCCAGCAGGGGGAGTACGCGCTCTGCGCGGAGTACGGGGGATACACATGCTGACGTTCAAGGATGTGCTCGACGCACGACTGGGGAAGTTACAGGTCGCGGTCCAGGACTGGGGCGCGATGGTCAAGAAGCTGGAGGAGCTCGCCGAGTCGGCGCGCACCGGGATGAAGGTCCGGGCTGCGCGGGCCAACTGGTGCGGAGTCGACGCAGAGGTGACCCGGGCGTTCGTGGACAAGACGGCCAAGGAGTTCGACGATGCCGCGAAAGAGGCCAAGGGCATCCACCAAGCCCTGACCGACGGCCACGACACATTCAAGGAGATTAGGACCCGGCTGCGTACGACGGTGGAGGAAGCGCCGGCCGCCGGATTCCTCGTCGACGCCGACGGCAAGGTCAAGCCGAAACCGATCGAGGACCCGCAGGCAAGGACCGCCGCCCGCAACGACCCCGAGTACCAGCAGACCCTTCATCAGCACCAGGGACAATGGCAGCGCAGGATCGACGAGCTCGTCGACAACTTCAACGACACCGACCGGTCGCTGGCCAGGATGCTACGGGCCAACGTCGGCGACGGACGTGACTTCAGCCGGCCCAAGTACACCTCTCTGGAGACCGAGCAGGCCGACCACGCCGCGGCACTCGCCCGCAAGGGCCGCAAGCTGACCCACGACGAACTGGTCGAACTCAACGATCTTCTCGCGGACAACGCGAAGGACCCGGAGTTCACCACCGCGTTCTACGACACTCTCGGCCCCAAGGGCTCCCTCGAGTTCTTCGGCACCATGTCCACTGACACGGAGGACTGGGGCAAGACCGACCCGCAGCGCCTGCGTGACGTCCAGGAACTCCAACGGAACCTCGGCTTCAGCCTGGCCACCGCCACGGACCCCGACAACTCCCGGCATCTGCCTCCCTCGTTCGCCCAGGACCTGCGCCGCCTGGGTACCGAGCGGATACCGGTGTACCAGGGCGACAACCATGCACCGTTCGGCTACCAGCTGCTCGGCGGCATCATGCGCCACGGGAACTACGACAAGCGCTTCCTCGTGCCCATCGTCGAGCACGCCGTACAGATCCAGGCGAAGGACCCGGACTTCTTCAAGCAGTCGAGGCTCAGCACCGGCCCGCGCAACCCGTTCAACCCCTCCGGCGTGAACGGATCGGGCTACGATCCCACCGTCAGCTTCCTGGAGGCGCTCGGGCACAGTCCTGGGGCGGCGAAGGAGTTCTTCGACCCCGACCGCACGCCCCAGGCGTACAACCAGGACGGCACCCCGAAGAGCGGCCCGGCCGACCTGGGCAAGGGGGCGGACGACAAGCCCATCGCGAACTACCTCGACTTCTTCACCAACGAGAAGTACGACGTCTTCCCCGACAGCACCAGCACCGACCCGGCAGTCCTGAACACCACCAGGCACTACATGCCGGACGCGCTCGGCCACGCCTTGGAGGCAGCCACCCTCGGTCACGCGTGGGACGATCCGTCCCCCAAGCTGCACCGTGACGCCACCTCCGCCGACATCATGGAGAAGGTCGTCTCGACATACGGCGGCGACGCGGAGCTCCTCAGGCGGCAGGAAAGCCTCTCCGACAGCGTGGGCCGGATGACCGCCGGCTACATCGACGACGTCAACCACGCGCTCGGCCCCAAGGACGGGACCAACCCCTTCGCTCCGAAGGACGGCACCGGCCACGCGACCTTCGGCGAGCTGGGCGCCCGGCAGCTCCTCAGTGCCCTCGGCCAGCATCCCGAGGCCTACGCCACCGTATCGCTCGCCCAGGGCGTCTACACCGCCTCGATGCTGGAGGCCCAGGTCGGCCCGGACGGCAAGGTCGACAAGGCGGCGGCCGAGACGGCGGCCTGGGTCGGAGCCGATGTGCAGGGAACGCTGGACCAGGCCCGCGCCGACCAGATCTTCCAGGACGGTGAAGCCAAGAAGAAGGAGTACGCGAGCGCTGTGGACGCGCGCTGGGGCGCGATCGGGATGGGCGCCGAGGCCGTCATCGGCGCCGGATCGGCCTTCATCCCCGGCTCGGGCGTCGTCGTTCCCGTGGTCGTGGACGTGGGGAGCGAAGTCATCGCCGGCATGGTGGGCAACGCCATGAGCGGAGCAGCCGATGCGGACAAGGACGAGAACAACGCGGCCGTCGACAAGAACACCAAGGCGGCGACCACCAGTACCTACTGGGAGGGAAGAGGCATGGCCCGCGGGCCTGTCGAGAACTTCATCACTCGCCACGGCCTGAGCCTCCACGATCCGTTGTTCGCCGGAGACCTGCGATCGACAGCGAACACCGGCTACAACAACGGCGGCGTGATGGAGAACCAGGTGGGTCATCAAGCCACCAAGCCGACTGACGTACAGTCAGAGTGACCGCACCCGGCCTGCGACGTTGCGTTCGCCCGTCCCCGCCGAGGACGGCGCGGACGGGCGTACATGTGCGGGATGCGGCCCCAGCCGTCGGCCTCGACCAGCGCCAGCGCGCGTGGTGAGGATCCTCATCATCCAGAGGCGAACGGTGGACGTGGGGACTTGGTGACTGTGACGGTCGGCATTGCGGTCAGAACGCCAACCGAATCCGGGTGGACTGCCAGTTGTGGATGACGGAGCACATGAACACCGACGCTGACGGAGACCTAGGAGGCCACGCCCCGCTTCACCACCGACCTTCAACACCTTCCCTCCGAACAGCGCCGCCGGTTCCAGCAGGGCCTCCACGGCTTCGTCGACGACCTGCGTGCCGGACGCGGGCGCTTTCACGCCGACCTCCGAGTGAAGGGCGTCCGCTGCCCGCCCGATGGCTTCGAGCCTGACCTGGGATGGCAACGGGCGGGCGACCTGGCAGTACGCGCCGGAGATAGCCCACGGCGTACAGCACGTCATCTGGCGCAGCATCAGCACCCACGACATCCTCATCAGGCCCTGACGGGGCGGTCCGTCGCACTACCGGTCGGCCTCGTGTCGAGCACCGGGCCTGGGCGAGCATCGGCTCCGCCAGGGGACGTAGCCCCAGGTACTCGTTCCGACAGGGAGCCGTGCCGCTCTGGGGGGGGGGCGGCACAGCTCCCCCGACTGTGGGGTCGCGGTCGGCCCTGTCAGCGGACGCTGCACTTCATATGTACGACTCGGACCCGGTCGGCAATATCGCGGGGCGAGTCGGTTTCCCGGGTCCCCCGTGCAGATGATGCCTTGCGGGCCGGGCCGCAGTGCCTCGGTGTACTTGATGCCGCCGCGCGTCGTCGCGGGCGGGGGGGGCGGCATGGCGTGTCTCCTGCCAGCCGGGCCGCGCCCCGGGCCCACGAGTTAAGACGGCGCTTGACCTTGAGAGCCCACGCGATTGCGCTTCCAACGGTCGTGGAGATTATCTACGGTCCAGAACACAAAGGCTGCAAAGAACACGAAATACAGCACTGCCCGAATGATCGAAGGGCTATCGTCTCCGAATATTTCCTTCAGTAGCGCGATGAGGGCCGAGATAGCGCATCCAAGTGCCAGCCCCCACGAAGGCCCTTTCCACTTCTTCGGAATATTCATTACCTGGCCATCCTGTTGAGACCCCGTCTGGCCGGGGGTGTCGGCTGTTTCGGCGCTCCGGTCGCGTCGTAGCGGGTCAGTCCCCAGCGGGCCGGAGGAAGTCGGCGCCGACGGACCGGGCCGTGTCCTCGACCGTGTCCCGGTTCTTGTCTTCAGCGGTGAACAGGACCATGCCCATGCTGCCCTTATCGGCCCACACGCACATGGCCCGTAGGGTGCCGGTGGCCACCTCGGTGTAACGAAGACACCGCATCCAGCCCCCGTACGGGCCGGCCCCGGCCCGCCAGGAGTCGTGGACGCTGCCGACGCCTGCCGTCTCCACGGGGACGATCCCGCCGTCGTACACGTAGGACTTCCGCATCTGGTGGAAGTCTCCGGTCGTAACAGCCACCAGGTACTCGGCGGCGGCGTCCGGAGCGGCGTCTTCGGCGACGTACACCCGGGCGGTCGACTCCTCGAGCTCACTGTCGGGGACGGCCCCGAACGGATCGAACTCCTCGCGCAGGTTGAAGCCCTTCAGGCCCCGGAGGGTGTCGTGGGCGACGATGTCGTAGCGGGGGTAGGCGAGGGAGGAGGCGTACGCCGTGACACCGACGATCAGCAGGAGCGCGAGTCCGGCCCCGGCGAAGGCGTACTCGCGAGGAGTGACACGCGGGACGGGCGGCAGCTGGGTCGGCCCGCCCTCTTCGCCACCGACGCCCGCTTCGTTATCGGGTACGGCCTCGAAAGCGGCTGCGGCCACCTGCTCGGCAGCCCGCTCACGCGCGGCCCGCAGCTGCTTGCGGAGACCGAGGAACGGCAGCCCCGCCAGCAGCCCCACCCCCGTCGCCACGCCGAACGGCACCGCCGGCAGGACGGTGATGCGCAGGACCACCAACAAAGCAACGACCACACCTGCGGCAAGGCGGTATTCGTGGCCCCGGCGCAGCAGTAGGCGCGCCCAGGTCCGGCCGGCGGCGGCGAGAGCGCAGGTTGTCTCGGCAAGCACGGCGAGCCGCAAGTCGCGCGGGGCAGCGGCGGCCCACTGCGCGGCCTGAGCGGCGGCAGCCTGAGGCGTGGGCGCTTCGGCGAAGACACGGACCGCGTCGAAGGACTGCACCCGGCGCACCGAGACACTGTTCTTGGCGTCCGTGGAAACGGAGCTTCCCGCAGCCTCGGCCCGCAGCAACTCGGTCGAATGCGGAGCAAGTTCTCGCAGACGGGCCAGCAGTACGGGGCCCCGGGCGTGCCTCCCGGGTCGGTCCAGCGCATCGGTGCGGGCGCAGAGTTCCGCGTACCCGGCGAGTAGACCTACGTCGTCCGGGAAAGCGTCCAGGCCCTCGCGGAAGCCCCGCTCGGCGGCGTCGTCATGGTCATCATCGTCCTCGGCCAGATGGGCGCGGGCCAGCGCAAGGAGGAGCCCCGCGTCGGGCCCGTCCGCGTCGAGCGCGCCACGCGCAATGGTCCGCGCCTCGGCCGGCCGGCCGACGGCAACAAGCGCGTCGACCCGCCCTCGCACGTCGTCACGCACGTGGTCACTGTTTTCGTTCAAGAGTCCCCACCCCTGGTGCAGCAGGCCGGACGAACGCGGCCGCGAGCGCCACTATCACCCAAACCGGAATGCCGGTCAACCAGAAATCTGCTCCCCTGACCTCGCCCTTTGCCGCACGACAGCGTCCAATCGGACGCCCTTCGACCTATCGGGTCACTTGGGCTCCGTCACCGTGGACGCCGTCCAGGACCGCGAGCGAAGTTCGACGACCGCCGGCATCTGGTGTTTCTGCAATCTCGCTCCCAAGAAGGCAAGTATCCCGAGAAGCTGCGCCGCGAATGGGCGGCCGGACTCAATCAGGGGCTCGCTCCGGTCGACCCTGCGGACGTCTGGTTCCCCTACGGCGGCAACCGGCTGGTACAGGCCCTCACCCCGCACGAGGCCGTCCCCCACGTCGTTGAAGTGCCGACCTACACAGCGGCTGAGGCGATCGCACCTTCCTCTGCCTCTACCCCCACGGTGTACGAGGAGACCGGCCCGACCGACGCGGTGAACACAGACTGCCGCCCACGACCAGCACGGGCACCTCGAAACGAGGTCACGCCACGCCACCCCGCTGACCAGCCACTTCAAGCTGCTGTGACTCCAGCGTCGCCGGGACGGCGCGAGCGGCCTCGCGGGTTGGGACCAAGGTTCCGTCCACAATGAAGCTCCGCCGGCCGCGGACGCCCCCGGCTCGGCCGACGTGCGGAGCCGGGGGCGTCCTGCGTATGCCCTGCTCCATCCGGAGTAGTCCGGATGCGGCCGGAAGTATCTGCCCGAACGCTGTCCCTATGCCGAATCAGGAGCCGCCGTCCGGTTGGGGTCAACCGGGGCCCGAAGCGGGAGGCGGACAGCCTCCCCGCAAACGCGCTACGGGAAAGGTCATCGGTATCTCGTGCCTGGGTGTGATCGCTCTGCTCGTGGTCGTGATCGTCGCTGTCTCGATTGGTGGCGGAGACGACGAGCCGCAGCGTGAAGCTCCGACGAGCCCGGCCATGCTGCCCACGACAAGGGAGCCCACGCCGAACCTGGAGCGGCCACAGGAGGAGAACGGCGCCACGGGGGACGTGCGAATCACGGCGTGCGACGTGGATTCGGTCACGAAGTGGCCGAGTGCGGAGTTGCTGATCACGAACCGGTCCAGCAAGGCCAGCAACTACGTCGTGCAGGTCGAGTTCATCGACGAGGCCAACAAGCGGCTCAGCGAAGCCACTGCCGCCACGAACAACGTGGCGCCTGGACAACAGTCGGAGGCGACAGCTCAGGGGCTGGACCAGATCTCTTCCAAGATCACATGCCGGATCACAGACGTCACCCGGTACGCGTCCTGACCGTCATTCAGCCGGGTGGGGTCCTGCGCTGCCGTGCCCCTGGCCTTGGCCTTGGCCTTGGCCTTGGCCTTGGACCGAGGGTTGTCATGCCGTGGGCACTGCTGAGCCGATCACTGTCACGTACCCCGACAAGCCGCGGCTTCGCCGAGGTCCGCGACGTCGCTGGATATCGGCGACGGGTAGGTGCCGCCGCCCCTGGATACGCAGGATGCTCAGGCTTGCCCGGCCGCCGGTTCCCATAGCGGGCGGGCAAGCCGGTCCCGTCACAGTGAAAGCAGCGCCCTCTCCCTGGCGTACTGCGCGCCAAACGGCGCCGGCGGTGTCCTGCTGCCGGAACGGGAGACGCCTGTCACGCACTTCGAGGGTCGGCTCGGGAGCAGGTGCCAAGTACTTGGTACTCAGACCCCGTCGCCCCATCCGAAGGTGCCGTTGTACGCGCGCTGGAGTGCGTGCCTGCCATGGTCCCCGTCGGCGTAAACCCATGCGAGGGCTGCGGAGAACCAGAACAGAAAGACTCCGCTGACGATGCCCAGAACGACCAGCTTGCCGTACCAGCTGAGGAGGGCCACGCTACATGGACCCGGACCCCGCCGGCACAGGAGCGCAGCGGGGATATGGATCAGGAAATCAGGCCAGCCGCGCGATGAGGTACGCGAAGGCAGCCGAGGAGACGTGCCCGTCTTCGGCGGGAGCAGCGGCGGCCGAGGAGAACCCGCCCGGCACGCCCGTCCGGGCGGGGGCCGACACCTGCGGTGCTGGCCGCATGGTGGTGCCGCGCGGCTTGGCCGTGCGGCCAGGACGGTGGCGTTCGGGATCAGCGGCGTGCAGGTCTCGCGGACTTCCTCCACGCTCCAGACGCGGCGTGCCGCAGGATCAGCACCACCGCGCCCGAGCAGTGCCCCTTGGCGTCGGGGGGGGCGGCGCACCGCTGCGAGCCGTAGTGGCACCAGGCGTTGGGGCGGGCTGTGGCCACCTTTGCGTTGGCGGCGGCGTGCTGGGCGGCGAAGGCGCGACGTGCCGCGAGGTCCTTGGAGCGGGCAGGCATCCGGCACGCAACAGTGCTGCAGGTGACGGTGGCGGAGCGGTCACTGTATCCGGTGAGCCGGATAGTCCATGCACGCCCGGGGATATCACAGCACGGCCGTCCGTTCTTGTTGATCGGTGATGTCGGCCCACTATGGGCCACCCGTATGCCGCCGGGGCCACAGATTTCCTCCCGCAGGTCCGGTTTTCCGAGCGGTCGGACGGGGTCTTGCTGCGGTGTCCCGCTCAGCCGGGCAGCCGGCGTTGTCCCACACCCCGTACACTCGCTAGCCGATTTCCGTCACGGTAAGGACCATCGCAGTGAACCAGCACGACCATATGGGCCGAGCAGCAGGCGACTCTCCGATCTACTCGACTCTCGTTCGAGAACGCGGTGATGTGCCTGCGGAGGTCAAGCGGGTGGCCGCGCGGGTGCTGGAGGAAGCGGACCGAGCTGTCGACTTCAGCTCCGTGCGCACCGTCTGAACGGACGGGGGAACAGCTCGGTCTCGGCCATCCACCTCGTACGTCACGGACTGCGCCTGCCCGACAGCCGATTGTGCCTACCTCCGACGCGGCTTCACACCGGGCCCGCTCCCACCGCGTATCCTCATCGCTCGCCACACGAGCCGCTGGCCTCCAGTAGAGGGGGCGTCCTCGTGGGCGACGAGGTTCCCCCCCTTCCCCCCAGGTGCCGCCGGTGTGTTTCCGGAGGCGGCGAACGGTGGGCCACCGACGGAATTCATCTACCGGCAGGTCGATGACTTCGGGTCCTGACGGATCGCACGTTGGTACCTCCGGGGTCCCTGGCGTTCTGGCCGGGGCGTGGCCGCCCCCAGATACCCGCACTCTGAGTCGTGAGACTGAACCCTTCACCCCGTGCCCCACCTCACTCCGGGGTGGGGCACGGCCACATTCGGATGTCGTACCGCTCCGGGCCCTCAGCGCACCGCCAGACCCTCACCTCGTGCTCACCGCCCTCTGGCAGCACCAACACGGGTCCGGGCTCCCTTCCCTCCACATTGACGAGAGAGACCTCTCTGTCAGGCGCTTCAATTCGCGAAGTTCCCAGCAGCGTGCCCGCGCCGTCGGGCGCCGGGCCTTCCCAGACCGACAGTGCGACTCCGACATCCGTTGCCGAACTGAGCGTGGGAACGCCGACCGCCTCCCCGATACCCCGCACAGAGTCACCTTCAGGAATGGCGCTCACGACGTCAGCGCCAGCCCCGCTCCCGGCGACCAGCCAGAACTCACTGTGCGACACCCACAAGGCATCAAACACCACGTCCCAGGGCTGATCAGCGGGGAACAGGTCTTTACCAAAGATCGTCACAGGATCCATGCCGCCACCGTTACGCCAGTCCGCCGCTCATCACCCCCGCGTCGGCGCACCGCTGCACCGCTGCCACAAAGGCGACGGCCCACCATCAAGCACACCATTCCCGAGCGCATGGACCAGCGAGCTCGTCGCCAGCGCCGTGGTATGCGGGTCGTCGGCCCACAGTTGCGAAGGCAGATCACGCCGTTAAGCCGCTCAGGCCTTCCCCGAGTTGGACCAGTATGAGGCACCGCAGTCGCTCAACGCGGTCCGCATCCGGAACCGCGTGGGCAGCGCCGTCATCACCCCGCTGCTGACCGCCGCCGTTCACTCTGCTCCGGCTACCGGTCACAGGCCGGCCAGCAGGCGTCCGGTGTATCCGACCATGACCGTCCAGAAGAGGCCGGTGTATCCGCGTTCGCCGATTCGGGTATTGAAGCGCCGTCCTAGGAAGGTCGCGACCAGCATCAGCGGCAAGCACACGAGGGCTGTGAGGTAGTCCCTGCCTTGGAGGAGCGACGCGTCTGTCCAGATCGCGGTCTTAGTGACGTCGCCGATGAGTGAGACCATAGACAGGGCACCGACGAGATGCAGGCGGTCGAGGCCGAGCCCGCGCAGGGCGATGCCCTTGAGCGGACCGGAGGTTCCGCTGAAACCGGAGGTGGCGCCTGACGCGAAGGCCAGCACCGGTGAGCTCAGCCGCCGCCAGCGCGTGAGGCCGACCGACTCGATCAGGAACGCCGTGACGAAGCTGATGATGACGGCGATCGTCACCACGCGCTCCGACGCCGAGACCAGAAGTCTTGCGCCGAGGAACGCCCCGGCAGCCACGAGGACGATCACGGGGGCGGCCTTGCGGTACGGCAGCGTTCTTCGGTACGCGAAGACCTTGACGACGTTGTTGGCGGCGAGGAGCAGAGCGGCCAGTGCCACCCCTGACTTGGTGCCGAGTACCAGGGCGAGCGTGGGAACGAGGATCAGACTGCCGCCGAATCCCGCCGAGGCGGACAGCATGAAGGCTGCGGTGACGGCCGCGAACACCGTGAGAAGCAGATACCACTCCATCACCGCTCCTCGGTCCCTGGACGGGGAAGTCGCTGCCCGCCCGCTCATTCCGTCGCGTGGTCACCGATGTGGCCGCCGTCGCCGTGGGGCGCCGCACGCACGACGTACGTGGTGCCTCCCACCACCTTTCCCTGGACGTCCGTCTGCAGGACGTGGAGCTCTCCGTGCCCGTTCTCCGCGGAAGGCGGCAATTGGACGTTGAGGGCCACGGCACGCGATCCGCGCTGCGGGATGTGCACCGCGCGCACCACGTTGTGCCGGTCCTCCTGCGGGAACATCTCGTAGGCGTGGTCGAAGTCGAAGAAGTGGTCCCGTCCCTGCCGGTCGGTAAACCGGTCGGGGAAGTGATTCTCTCCGTGGTGGATCGGCCGGACACCCTCCCCGGGCCGTGGTCCCTCGCCGGGCCCCTTCTCGAAGACGGCGAACAGCCGGCTTCCCGCCGGCAGGCCTGCCCAGTGGACGAAGATGTTGAACGGGCGCCGCTCCAGGGCGGGGTTGTTCAGCTGGAGGATGAAGGCGCCTGCGGGCGTCGTCGTGCCGGGAAGGGCGTCCTCGACCTGGAGGTTCTTCAGCGCGACATGCTTCCTCGAGGTCACCAGGGTGCCGACGTCGAACTCGCCCGCGCCGTTCAGCGGGTCCTCCGCACAGGTGGCGACGGCGAGGATGCAGGAGTGCGCCGCGGCCGAGGGGGGAACCGTGAAGTCCCATTCGAGGACGCCAGGCTCGGCCGGCTCCAGCCGCGGAATCGTGAGGGTCGGTCCGACCGGCGTCCACACGGTGGCTGTCGGCGTGCCGGTGAACGGTCTGCCGCTCGTCCAGAAGTCGGCGGGCAGGGCCGGGAGCCCGGCCGAGGCGTCGGCGAGGAAGGCACGCACCTGCACGTTGGTCGCCGTGCTGATGCCGCGGTTGTGCACCTGCACGTAGATGCGGTTGACCCGGCCGCGCCGGGCCGTGCGGTGCTGCAGCTGCGTCAGGGCGACGTAGTCGCCGATCGGCGACGGGGTCTGGTAGTTCGGCTCGGGCGAGTCCACCAGGATGTCCGTGCTCTGCCACCACCACAAGGTCCGCAGTCCAGCCGGATCGAGGGGGTCCACCACGCCCGAAGGGGAAGGCTGGCTTCGGCCGGAGTCGAGCATGTTGTCCCGCAGGTAGAGGTCGACCATGCGCGGCGGGACGGCGTCGATGGGCCGCTCCCAGATGCTGCGGCCATGGGTCCCCGCCCGCAGCAGTCTGCGCTTACGGTGCAGGGCGAGGTCGAAGACGGGCACATTGGGGATTCCCTGGTCCCAGGGGAACCAGTTGAGCCCCGCGTCCTCGGTGCGGAACACCCCGACGTCGCACCCGCAGAAGAGCCTGTTGGCGTTGTCGGGGTCGATGACGATCGTATTGACCGGGTTGGCCTGTGCCAGACCGTTGGAACGGACAGCCCAGGTTGTATCCGCCGCTCCCCGTCGATAGACGTGGTGATTGCTGAACTCCCCGGGAAAACCTTCGCTCGAGAGGACCGACGCCAGGCTGGCCCAGACGGTTCCGGAGCTGTCCACTGCCAGGTCGGAGATCCACAGGAAGGGGAGGGGAGCAGCGGTCAGGTCGGTGCGCGTCACATCCACCGGGTTCCAGGTGGCGCCGGTCTTTTGGAGCCGGAAGATACGACCGCCGTCCGTGCCGATGTAGACGACGGTGCTGTCGGTCGGGTGCACGGCGATAGCGGTGACGAACGCACCGAGCCCGGCGGTGACGGCCGACCAGGTGTCCGCGTTGTCGGAGCTTCGCCACAGCTCGATACCGCCGAAGTAGCAGGTGGACGGGTTGCTGGGGTCGAGTTCGAAGGGGGCGTAGAAGAAGGCTCCACCGGTGATTCCGGCGTTCTTCACCATCCAGCTCAGGCCGGCGTCGTCCGACCTGAAGAAGGTGGTGCGGATGTACTGGTGATACATGCGGGTGGGTTTCGACGGATCGATCGCGGTGAATCCGCCGTCGCCCCCGTCCACCTGCCGCCATGCGGGAACGCCCTCGTAGCGATGTGTTCCGTTGTCCTGGGTGCCGCCCAGCATCACGTTCTCCCACTCCGGGTGCTGGGAGACGGAGATGTACTGGAGCGTTCCGAGGTCCCGGTTGCGCGGGTTCCAGGTCGCACCGCCATCCGCCGACACATACACGCCTCCGTCGCCGACGTCCCAGCAGGTGGTCGGGGTGGCGGGGTCGAAGGTGAACGCATGGTGGTCGGAGTGGATGTTGGGCGCGTAGTTGAAGATTCCGCCACCGGTGGTACGCCACAGGGTCACCTCGCCCAGGAACATCGTGTTGGCGTCCGTGGGGTGCACGGCGACGTGCAGGTCGTATCCGGTCTGACCGGTGATCCTGTAGTTGACCGTATGCGTGTGGCCAGTAGCGTCGGTATTGGTGGTTGCCGTGATCAATCCCCCGCCGGCCAGCGTGGCGATCTGCTGGGCGGTGACCGACAGGGAGTGCGTGTGCGCCGGGGTGCCGTCGGACGTGCTCGTGTACACACGAGCGGCGGGCGCGGCGGTCAGGTCCGCGGCGGGGACGGTGAAGGAGTGGGCATGGCCGGCCGTCGAGGACGTCCCGCCTCCGACCTGGACGTTGAGTCGGACTGTCACGGCCGACCACGTGTTACCGCCGTCCGTTGTCCTGGCCACTCCCGCGAGGCCACCGACGTAGGCGAAGACAGCAACGACGACAGCGGCATCGGTCAGCTGCTGAGCGAGCTCGATCCGGTCGCACGTGGTGGGCAGAGCCGGGGACGAGATCTGCGTCCAGGTCGACCAGCTGCCCGAGGTCCGGGTGCTGGTCCACAGCCCTGAGCCGTAGAGCGCGGCGAGGAGTTTCACGGTGCCGGCCGGGCCCGGCTGCCGCAGTACCACCAGGTCGCTGAAGTTGCCGGGTACGAGCTCCACCCAGTTCGCGCCGTCATCCGTGCTCTCGTACACGCCGATGCTGGAGGAGAGGAACAAGCGCTGCCCGGTGTTGTCGGTCGGGTCGAAGAGCACGCGGGAGATCTCGTCCCGCTCGAAGCGGGTGGTCCCGAGCTCGGTCCACGTGTCGCCGCCGTCGTGGGAGCGCAACAGGCCGTTGCCGTAGTAGGTGCCGCCGTACACGTTGTTGTACTCACCCGTACCCGCGAGGATGTGCAGCCGGTCGTCGGGGTCGATGGCGATGGTCCCGATGGCCAGACTGCGCTGGTAGTCGGACTTCGGGGACCAGGTCAGTCCCTGATCGGTGCTCTTCCAGAGCCCGCCTCCCGCCGTACCCACGTACATCGTGGCCGAGTCCGTGGGGTCGATGGCCACGCTCAGGGTCCGTCCGCTGTACGAACGACTCCCCCGGACGATCGGCCCAGGCCCCACCGGAGTCCAGTTCACCACCCCCGGTACCGGTACGGAGGGGTCGAGCTCGTCCGGAGCCGCTTCCTCCGTGGCCCGGCGGCCCGCCTCGAACCGCTCCCGCCGGGAGCGCAGCGACCGTATGTGCGAGATCTGCGTCTCGCGGACCCCGGGCGGTACGTGTCCGAGATGCCCAAAGCGCTGTGCGAAGAGCACCCGGTCGCGCTCGGTGGGGTCCTCCTCCCCGGCCTCGGGCGCGGGCCTAGCCTCGAGCTCCGACGACTCGGGGAGGGTCCCGGGCTCGTCATCGGCTTCGGTGACCATGGTGGCGTCGCCAGGACCGGCAGGATTCAGAACCTCCTGTTCCCGTACGACGACGGTGGCCTCGGCCCTCACTCGCCGCCCGTCGAACGAGGAGGCGGCCATGACGGAGTGCTCGCCCGGATCCAGGTGCATCGTCGATATCCGGACGATGAAGTCACCCGTACCCTCCGGCCGTATGCCGTCCTCCGAGGGCAAGCCGACCAGGATGCGATCAACGACGGCCGGACGTCCGTCGACGGTGAGATCAACTGTCCAGCCGTTCCATCCCTCTCCACGGAGGTCCACGCGCGTGCCTTGCAGAAGCTCCTGAGGGTAGGCCTCGACGGTGGCTGTTGTGTTCGCGTCGTCCGTGTCCGGGTGGCTTCCTGAGCTACTCCCGTAGACATCCATGGCCATACACCCTCTGATCACACTGCAGTGGGAACCGGGCCCCGCGCCGCGACTCCTGGGTACGGGGAGAGCGCTGACGGATACTGCGGGGGAGGGAGATGACCCTGCGCCGCCTCACACACACGTCAGACCGCTACGCATCTCAGGTTACATATTCACCATAGGTCCCTGTCATGTGCTGTGCATCCGGGCCCGAGAACTGCCCGATCGGGCGGTATGGTTGAGTAGTTGACGACCGGTCGATGCGGCACGACGACCTGTTCCTCAGGCTGAGGGACCGCAAGAAGAAGGACTGGGATAAGCACGGCCGTGCTCGTTTTGTCCGACGTCCTCGTACTCGTCGGCGCAGGGTTTGTTTGCGTCGTATGGGCGGGGTGGTCCGCGCTGGCTGAGCGCGGTGGCCACGACCCCCGCCCCATGCCCTCATTTAACGACCCAGACGTGGACCGGTCACGTGGTCGACCTGACAAGTCCCAGTCACCGCAGGCTTTTAGGGGCTGCGGCGACACGGCTTGCACAGACCTTCCCCCAACTTCCCCTTGACTATTCCTTCCCCAAGGTTGGGGCTCAGGAGCCCATGCCTGCGGCGCCAGCGAACACCATCACGGTCAGTGAAATCAGCTCCAAACTCCTCGATGAACCCTTCCCAGTCTTCTTTGATGCCCTCCCAGCCCATCGGCGTCCAATCGGAAACGGGAATGAAGTTGGCTGTCGGCGGTGACCAGTGGAACGTCATGTCACCAAGCTGACCTGGGATGGCAACGGGCTGGCACCTGGCGGCACTGGCGGGAGATAGCCCACTGCGTACAGCACGTCATCTGGCGCAGCATCAGCACCCACGACATCCTCACCAAGCCCTGACGGGGCGGTCTTGCACCACCGGTCGGGCGTCGTGTCCAGAACCGGGCCTGGCGAGCATGGGCTCCGCCAGGGGCCGTAGCCCCCAGGTACTCGTTCCCGACAGGAAGCCGTGCGCTCTGGGGTCGGCACGGCTCCCCCGCCTGTGGGGTCAAAGCCGGCCCTGTTAGCGGACGCTGCACTTCATATGTACGACTCGGACCCGGTAGTGCCGGAGACGGTGGTGGTACGCGCGCTAACGAGCTCGTGCACGGTAGGCGCTGGAACGTCGAGCTCTGGATCGTCGATCATGGCTGCGTGGTGGGGAACGTGACGCGCGCGGTGATCATCAGCGACCGGAGGGTCACGGGGCTGTCGGCCGGAGTGATTGCTGAACTCGTTGCCGAGGTAGGTCCGTTGTGGCATGAGCGTCACCTGGCCAGGCTCGCCTCCCGGCCACGGAAGCGTGCCGTGGGCGCCGGTGCGAAGCACCAGCTGGTGTTCGTCGATCGACTGCTGGCCACCCTCGTCCACCTTCGTCACGGGGTCACTCATGATGTGCTGGCCTGCTGGTTCGGCGTGGACCGCTCCACCATCACCAGGGCCATCAACGAGGTGCGGCCCCTGCTTGCCGAGCGAGGATGCACCGTCAGGCCAGACGTACGGTTGCGGACCCTGGCCGAGGTCATCGATCACCTCGGTGCCAGCGGGAAGACCGGTGTCATCGACGGCACTGAGATCCGGGTCCGGCGCCCCGCCGCAGGCCGCAAGGACCGGGACAAGTTCATCTCCGGCAAGAACAAGCAGAACGCCGTCAAATCCATGGTGGTCACGGACGACGAGGGCCGCGTGCTGTGGTGCAGCCCGACCGAGCCCGGAAGCTGCGCGGACATCACCCACGCCCGTCAATTAGGGCTGGTCGAACTCTTGGCTGACGGGCCGCGGTGGAGATCCTCGCGGATGCCGGCTACCAGGGCCTGGGCGCTCAGACCGGCGGACGCGTGGTCACGCCACCACACCGCAAGTTCAAGAAGAACGCTCCGGACTGGTACGAGGAGATGCACGAGCGGCAACGAAAAGCACACTCCTCACGCCGTATCCGTGTCGAGCACGGGATCGCGCACCTGAAGAACTGGCGGGCCCTGGCCCGACACCTCGGCCGCCGAGAGCACATGAGCGATACCGTCCGGGCCATCGCCAGTCTGCTGAGCCACCAGCAGAGCTCAGACCTGACATCGGCACCGCACATGTGAAACAGGAGTCCGAGCAAACCCCTCGACATCCCACCGCTTACCGTGCACGAGCTCGTTAGGGGCCGTCGGCGGGCCGAGGACCGTGAGTATCTGGCGGCGATCGTGTTCGTGGCGTGGCGGCAGGCGCCGCTCTTCGGGCCTGCCTGGCCGACCGTCTACCGCCGGTGCGCCCGCTGGAGCAATGAGCGTGTCTGGGCCCGGCTGCACCGGGTGATCCTGGATGAGCTGGGTGCCCGCGACGTCTTAACTCGTGGGCCCGGGGCGCGGCCCGGCTGCCAGGAGACATGCCATGCCCCCAGCGCCGCCCACCCCGCCCGCGACGACGCGCGCAGCGGCATGAAGTACACCCAGGCAATTGCGGCCGCGAAGCATCCACACGGGGGACCGGGAAACCAACTCGCCCCGCGAATACGAGCGGCTGGTTCCGGATGAGCTGTGGGACTTGTTCCTCCGGGATCGACTCGGTGAGTATCCGGGCTCTCAAAGGGGGCTGTTGACGGTCTACCAGTCGCGGTGGCCATTTCCGCGGCCAACACCCACGACAGCCTCGCTCTCCAGCCGCTGGTCGCCTCGATCCCACCGATCCGCAGCCGGCGTGGGCCCCAACGCGGGCGACCGGACAAACTCCATGGGGACAAGGGATACGACTTCTCAACCTGCGGCGATGGCTTCGTGATCGAGGTATCACGCCGGCTCCACTGCCGGTACGAGCACAAGCCCGAACACTTCCTCGCCTTCACCGCCGTCGCCACCACACTTATCAGCTACCGACGACTCACCAGGTGAAGCGACTTCCAAGACCGTAAGATCCACCTGGCCATGGGGAGGTGACTGCGAGATAGCACGAGCGAAGCCGGAAAAGCTGAACATCGCAGTTGAGATCTCCGCAGCTCTGCGTGCTCTTGGCGCTACGGATCTGGAGATCAAGGAGCGGGAGCTCGACGGCGGCGGCTGGATGACCGAATGCGTCATGAGGATCGACGATGAGGACGTGCAGTTCCACGTCATGCACCACGAACGCGTCGACACGTCCGTCCGCCTCATCCTCGAAGGATGGCACTTTGATCAAGTCGACGCGTCGAGCCTTCGGCAAATCGTCATCAACGTCCTGCCGGGTGATGCGATGATCAAGTCCAGGCGCACGCTTCTGCGTCACACCGGCCATGCCCTGAAGGTAGTGAGCAAAACCGTCGCCTTTTACGCCTGGAGCGAGGCGTTCGTGAGAGAGCGTGCGGCCACTTGGAGGCCCGTCTCCTTCTCTCCACCGAGAGCTAATTCTGCGTCAACCTCAGTAGCCGTTCGCACCCTGAGCTGGTTCTTTGCCGACGGCAACTGCGCCGGGCGGTGGCATGTCGGCAACGTCGCCAGTGGGACCAGTTCAGTGCGTGATCTGAGAGACACCAAAGGAAACGACTTCGCAGAGAGACATGCCACGGTGGCGCTCGCAGAGAACGGGAGGCTTTGTCCACGAGGAGTGGGAGCGGACCTAGGGGCCAAGCTGCCAGGAGGGAAGTCTTGTGTAACCCTGTTGCTGTAGCTCACTCAGCGGCGTGATCTGGGTATCACGGCGATCACCACCCCGTGTGCCGTCACCTTCGCCATGTCGGCATCGTGCCGGCCCCCGATCGCCCCACGCCCTGGCCCATGATCGGCGGCCCAGGCGATCGAGCACCGCACGGAGCACTCGAACAGGATGAGCGCGCGGCCCTCAGACCTCTGCTCGGCTCGGCCCCCGAGGACAGCCTCGACCTGGGCGGGGATGGGGCGCCACGCCGGCGCTCCCCGCCCGCCGGGCGGAACCTGCCGCCGCGGCAAGCATGTGACATCCGAGCCGCCCCGGGCGGGGAGCAGGGCACCGGAAATTCTCCGTTCGCGGAGTGGGACAAGACCTTCGGCGGCCCTCGGCGCTGCGCGGCCATCGCCGACCGGCACCGAGTCCTACCGCTTCCGCATCACCGAAGCCGAACGGCGGACGCCCTGACCGGACACTTGCCTGAGGCCCGCCGAGCCCCCGTAAGCAATGAATCCGCAGTAAATTACCTCTGGAGGACTGTGCGATGTTTCTTGCACAACTTAACTTCAATGAGTCAGTGGGAGTAGCGGCACTCAATGCAGCCTTCACAGCGATCCTGGTCGGAGGTTTCGCTGCCCTCCTAGTCAAGCGTTTCGAGGTTAGAGCCTCGAAGGACCTCAAGAAGCGAGACCTGGAACACCAAAACCGGACAGCTCTGCGCGAGACGTACGCGCAACTACTTGTCGCCCAACGAAGATCCCGTGAGGCATCGGTCCAGCTTGCCGAGTTTCGCAAGCCCTGGCGGCGGCGTCTACGTCGCCGGCTGCCAGCCATCGCCCGTTCAACAGCAGATGTGGACTTGGAGGAGAAGGTGCAGCTGACTCACGACGAGTTCATCGAGACGTATCACCGCCTCAACCTTGATGCAGACGAGCAGATGTGGCGAGATGTACGTGCGCTGCGAGAGGTGCTCGACCATATGCGGGATCTTGGGAAGAAAGGTGAGGCAAAGCAGTGTCGTGCGCTCCGCAAGACCGACGCCAGGAACGCACGCCAGAACCTGGAGCGCAGTTTCCGAGTCCTACTCGACCACGATCCCCTTCAGGATCGAAAGCCGATCAACGGAAAGTATGATAAAGGAGAAGTGTCCCAAGCCCCCTCTCGGAGCCGTTTTGCCATGCTACGACCGGCGTCAGAATTAATGAGAATGAAAAAGCGGAATCAATCGGCGATTTCGCTCCCTGGGGCTTCATAGGCTGCGCGCAGGAAGGTCAAGAACGCCCAGCGTCGAGCGCCCGATGGTCCTCCCGAGAGATCCGCATGCCCCTCGACGAGGTCGTGGCAGTCCTGCAGGACCTGAACGAGTTCGTGGTTTCCCTCGACCGACTCACATCCCGCCAGGCGTCCGGAACCGCCGACGAGTACACCGTCGGCAAATTCGGTCGCCGACTGGGATGTCGCTCGGCGATTGGCGCGCGCCCGACGCGTCTTCAGCGTCGCGCTGGATGCGCATCTGAGCGAAGAAGACAACGCCGAGATCGACGCGCTGTGCGACAAGGGCCGCTTCTACGGCACGGACACCACCGTCAGCCCTTCCACCGACCAGTCCAGCTGAGACAGCAAGCGCATCGGACCGGACCAATCGAGACGGGGATCAGTCGGCCGAGACAGAGCGGTACAAGAAGCGGAACACCGTTGAACCGGCGATCAACCGGCTCAAGCGGCACAGGGCTGCGGCCACCCGATACGACAAGCACCGATGTGTCTCCCTCGGCACCGCCATTGCTGCGGCACTGATGATCCGGCTCCGCTCTTGAAGGCCGGGATCAGTCCTCATTCGCCCTCCGGCAGGTGGTAGTAGACGGTCCCCGACCGCCAGGTGCCGTGTTCGGTCGCCTCTGACGAGATCACTACGTCCTGGATCTCAATAGGTCCCAACGCGTCGATGGTGTCGGCCAGCCGTCGCAAGAGGGCCGGAACGCTGTCGCAGCCCGGGCCAGCCGGGTTGGCCTGAGAGAAATGGCGCACGGTCCAGTGTTCCGGAGTGTTAATCATGGGCTGATCGTAAGACCTGCCGTGGTCAGCAGACCGACCCCTGAGACCAGGCGACTCACATCCCGGGGCAGCCGAGACCATAATCGACAGGACAAGTCCTGGGCGACGGTCCGCCTCCGGGCCTAGGACCTGCGCCCCATGCGCACCGTGAACCTGCTGGCTAGTGTCGGAGCCCATGCAAGCTACGGAGATCATTCGCCGCAACACAGCGGAGCGCACGCGGGACACCCTGGAACGGCTCGGCTCAGAGCGCGACATATGGGTGTCGACGGCCCACCCCGACCACGGCCCGCATCAGGTGCCCCTGTGGTTTCTGTGGGACGGGCAGGCAGCGTGGATGTGTACCAGCGCGAACTCCGCAACCGCGCGCAATGTACGCAAGGAACCGCGCGTACGGCTTGCGCTGCCGGATGCCTTCGACGTGGTGCTGCTGCAAGGGGAGGCGAAGTGCTATCCCGCGCGGGAAGTGCCAAAGGATGCCGCAGATGCGTTCGCGGGCAAGTTCGGCTGGGATCCGCGTATGGAAGACACCCCCTTCCTGTACCTGCGCGTGGCGCCGCAGACAGTACGCGCCTGGCGCGGAGTACCAGAACTGCGTGGCAGGGTCGTGATGCGCGACGGGGCGTGGCTGGGGTAGCACTCGCATAGTTCGTGTGCTGGCCGCGATCGGGTGGGACACGTGGCCGAGCCGACCCGATGCGGGGCACGCGGACCTTCTCCAGCACGGTTTCGAACTGCGGCGAGTCCCCGCGCTGTCCAGCGGTGATCACGACGGACATGGGCTTCTGTCCCTGCTCGACGGCCAGGTGCAGCTTGGTGGTGAACCCGCCGCGCGAACGTCCCAGCCCGTGATCAGAGGGCTCGGTGAATGCGCCGCAGGGTGCTTCTTTCTGCAGGTCACCCCGTTTCACACGCCCCGGCCGCATGCTGATGAGTGCGGCACACCGTGGAGTCGACACTGAAATCCCACGTGATCGCACCCTCCGCATCAACCAGGGACTGCAGCCCCGTGAGGGCCCGGGGCCATACCGTCCCACTTCCATCAACGGAACAGGTCGCAGTTCCGGCCCCACGGCCCGTACTCAACCGGGACGTCCCTCCATGGGGCCACCGGTACGGACCCGGAACCGTATGCCGTCGATGAGCTGCCGCCGGGACCATGGGCGACCGTCCTGCCTGCCATCAGCCGGCGTTCGACAGCGCCGCAGCGCCCTCACCGATATCCATCGACCCGAGGCGTCCGAATGCTACTTTCGACAGGTGGCCCGACATCAACCCATTCAGCTCGGTACACAGATCGCGGGCTACCAGGTGGAGCATGAGATCGGCCGCGGGGGAATGAGCGTCGTTTACCTCGCGACGGATCTACGGTTGGGCCGCGCCGCGGCCCTGAAAGTGCTCGCCCCCGAACTGACACTCATCGACGATCTCCGTCGACGTTTCATCAACGAGTCGCGCGTGGCCGCTGCGATCGACCATCCCCACATCGTGCCGATCTACGCGTCGGGAGAGTCCGACGGTGTCCTGTACATCGCCATGCGCTACGTTGCCGGGCCGGACCTAGGGGCTCTGCTGGACCGGGACGGTCCCCTGCCGGTGACAGATGCGTTGGGCATCGCCGCGCAGGTGGCGTCTGCGCTCGATGCCGCGCACGAGAACGGTCTCGTACACGGGGATGTGAAGCCGGGCAACATCCTCGTGGCCGCGAGCGGTGTCGGTGACGATCCCTATGCGTATCTCATGGACTTCGGACTGGCGAAGCCGTCACTGGATGCGTCCTCCACCTCGGTGGGTGAGTTCGTGGGCACCCTGGACTATGTGGCTCCCGAGCAGATCTCCGGCCGCCCTGTAGACGGTCGGGGCGATCTGTACAGCCTCGCCTGCGTAGTCTATGAGGTCCTTGCGGGTGGGCCCGTATTCCAGAGGGACGATGACATGGCGCTGCTGTGGGCGCACCAATACGACCAGCCGCCGGAGCTCTCCGGGGCGCGTCCGGGGCTCGCGCCGGCCGTCGATAGCGTGATGGCGAAGGCGTTGGCCAAGGCCTCTGACGATCGTTTCGGTTCATGCCGGGAGTTCGTGGAGGAGTTGTTTTCCGCCGCGGGCGGTCTGGCGAGCTGAAACGATGCCCCGGAGACGCTGGTGGCCGCGCCGATGGCGCCATACGAGCGGTCGGTACGCGCCGGACCTCTGGCCCGTGTGGATCGTGGCCGGTCTGGCTGTGTTCGTGGTCTGCCTTGCTGGCGTCGTGGCGTACTGGCTCGTCCGCCGGCTGACAGCACCCACGGAGACCCTGGGCGTTCCCGACGGCATCAGGCTCAGCATCGCCATCCTGACGGTCTTCGGCGCGGTGCTCGCCGGTGTGTACGCCTATCGCAAGCAGCGCATCGCCGAAGGGGACGCCCACCGGGCGGACGCGACCCAGTTCGCCGAGCGCTACAGCACGGCAGCCGGCCAGCTCGGCCATGAAAGACCTGCCGTGCGACTCGCCGGCGTATATGCGATGGCCCGGCTGGCCGACGATTGGGTGGAGCAACGGCAGGTTTGCGTGGACGTCCTGTGCGCCTATCTGCGCATGCCCTACGAATGGAACCCGGAGTCCGACCAGTACAAGAAGGGAGAACGGGAGGTACGGCAGACGATCATCCACGTCATCCGCGATCACCTCCAGGAGTCACGAGAGGAGTCTTCCTGGTCGACCTGCGCTCTCGATTTCACCCGCGCGACCTTCGACGGAGGCGACTTCTCCGGCTGCCGGTTTCGCGGCAGTGTCTCCTTTGCCGAAGCCGACTTCGTGGGTGACTTGATCAGCTTCGACGAAGCCGGATTCCTCGACGGGGTGGTCACCTTCCACGGCGCACGATTCGGCGCCGGCCCGGTCACGTTCAACGACGCGCAATTCCAGGGCGGTACGGTCAACTTCAACCGAGCGCGGTTCAGCGACAGTGCGCTTTCCTTCTGCGGCGCGCAGCTGGGTGCCGGCGACATCACGTTTCACCATGCGAGCCTCAGCGGCGGGACGCTCGCCTTGGACGAAGCACGGTTCAGCGGCGGCAGAGTCGGCTTCGACTACGCGCAGTTCGGCAACGCCACGGTCACCTTCAACCGGGCGCGACTCGAGGACGGTTCGCTCGCCTTCCGCCGCGCACGGTTCACCGGAGGCACGCTGAGTTTCGACCACGCACACTTCACCGGAGGTGCCGTCACCCTCGACGACGCGGAATTCACAGGCGGTACGGTCACCTTCTACGCGGCGCGGTTCGACAGCGGCAGCGTCACCTTCGACTACGGGCAGTTCACCGACAGCACGGTCACCTTCCACCACGGGCGATTCAACGGAGGCACCATCTCGCTCGGCCACGCCAGGTTCAGCGGCGGCATGGTCTCCTTCGTCCGCGCCCAGCTGAACGGGGGCCGGGTCGCCCTCTCCGACGCACAGTTCAGCGGCGCGAACGTCAGATGGGGCCGCCTCCGGCCACCCGAGGATGGGACGGGCTGAATTCAGGGCCGACTCTCACGAGCGAGTGCTGTCAGAACCGGCCCACCCGAGCTGATGAGCCCGCGCATTGGCCGAGGCTCGGCCGTCGCGATTTTGGCGAGCAGCGGGGCGACTTCCTGGTTCACGCGGGCATCTGCTACCTGCTCCCAGGACCGTTCGGCACCGGCAAGGCGCACGGTCTCGGGCAGGTGCGCGATGCTGCCGGACTCGGCAATACGAGCCGACAAGGGCAAGACGCTGACGGTGTCGGCTGTGTGCGCGCTCATCACCGGTGCAATTCCGGGGTGTGTTTTCAGTGCGGCAGGAGTGCCAGTCCCCCACCGCCGTGGTGGCCCGCCCCGGGTGGGCGGGCCTGGACGTCAGCCCCTGCGGCGGCGGGCGACGAGCACCGCGGCCGCGCCGATGACGATGACTGCCCCGCCTGTGACGGCGAGCGCGGTCGTGCCCCAGGATCCGGTGTCGGCGAGCCGGCCGCCGGTGTTCGGCGCATGGGCGGCGGAGGGGGTGGCGGTCGGGGAGGGCTTGTTCGACGCCGTGGCCGACGGAGCGGCCGTCGGCGTTGCCGGCGAGGCCAGAGTCGGGGTCTTGCTCGGTGTCGGCGTCGGGGTCTTGCTCGGTGTCGGCGTCGGCTTCGTGTCGACGGGCTTGATGCGGAAGGCCTCGTTGGCGTTGGCGTACCCGAGGCAGTCGACCTTCTTGCCCGTGTCCGGGTACTGGTAGACATCCGCGAACGCCCCCGAGAAGGCGAACTCCGCCGAGGTGAGGTCCGCGGGGAGTTTGCCGACGGCCTGGACGCGCAGGTCGTAGCTCTTGGTCTCGCCGGCCTTCAGTAGCGCGATCTCACCGACGGCCGCGGGCCCCGTCCCGAGGTCGCGCCAGCTTCCGTCGGCCGCCTTCACCTGCGCCTTCACATGGTCCTTGAGGTCGTACGCCGGGAACTCGACCTGGTGCCAGGGGTACGCGGTCACTCTGACGTCCGTCAGGTCCTCGCTCTCGATGTTGGTCACCGAGCCCTTGACCGGCTGCCAGCCGGTGCCCGCGACCAGCGGATCGGTGACCACGTCCACCGTCGCGGTGAGCGATTTCTGCTCGTAGTCCCCGTAGGCGGTCGAGACATCCGTACAGCTGGGCAGCGCCGCCGGAGTCTCCGCGGCATGGGTTGCCGGTACGGCGAGGAGCAGTGCGACGGTGGTGACAGCCACGGTGGCGGCCGGGCGGAGCTTCATCGAGGTTCCCTTCCATAGGCGCCCCATTGACGCCTGTTCGCAAGGAGGACCGCTGGGACGGCCGAAGGGTTGCCCTGCCGGACAGCACTCGCGCCTCACGCGGGAAACCTGTGGTCCACCCACTGCCAGGCGAACTTCAGCAGCACCGCCGCCGCGATCGCGACCGCCGTCCGGGGCATCGTGACGCCCACCGGCTGGAGGCGAAGAAGTCCTGGAGCCGCGGGACGACGAGGACCAGGAGGAAGGCGCCGCCCATAGTCGCAACCAGGGCACGCAGCCCTCCAGCCGCCGCCTCTGGGTGCGACGGTCCGCGGTGCGTTTGCTTCACAATCACCCGGCTGAGCGAGCCTCGACTTGCCCTGCCGTCGGTCAGGCGACGAACGGGTCGGCGGACCCGGTCACGGCACTGGGTTCTGTCCAGAGGATCACGTGACCGCCTCGTGTGGACGCCATTGTTCAGGTCGTGGGCGGGCGATCTGACGAATGAAGAGTCGGCGCGACTTGCGCGGCATCTGCCGAAGTCCGGAGGCCGTGGTGGGCGTTGGAGCGATCACCGAACAGTGATCAACGAGATCTCGTTTCGGACCGCACAGGAGTTCCGTGGCGGGATCTGCCGAACCGGGGAGCTGGGAGACGCATGGACGGCACTGCCTGGCCCTCCGTCTCTCGGCTACGCCAGGGCTTCCGTGACCATGAGGAACCACCTGGACACCTCAAGTCCATCATCGCGGGGGTCGTAGGAGGCGCCAGCCTGATCGATCCACAGGGCGGCGAGCTCATTCTCGGACATCCCCGCGGCCAGGACCCCTTCGATAGCCCGCCGCAAGATATCCACCCGTTCTTCGGACTCGTCCCGCCGGAACGACTCCACGACCTGGACCGGCGTTCCGGATTCCAGGTCGTAGTCCTGGTGGAAGTACGCCCCCGCCAGATAGACGATCGGCTCCGGCAGCATGACGGCTCCAGGAAGGTCGTGGAATCCCGGCATGAACGGGGTCGCGTCATGCTCATCAGCGCCCCCTCACACAGGATTGGGCAAGGGCAACGGCGGCCGACGCCGGTGTGTCACAGAGCCCACCAGCAATACAGCCGCTGGCCGCAAGCCTGAGCGCGCTGAGCCAGTCCGGCCAGGGCTCCCAGGACATCGGCCGTGACCTCGACCCTGAGCCCGATCTGCCTGAGTTCGGCGGTCATCGACCACGGCTCGGCAAAGCGGACCAGCTCGTCCGGCGATGCCGCGGCCAGGGCACCGATCAGGGTGTCCGTCAGGCTGACCACGAACGGCGGGCCGTCCTCCGGCTCGGACAGCAGCTGGCCGGACCGCGAGCGCTCGCTGGCCTCCTCATAGCTACAGCCGGTCATGACGGCTTCGAGCTTGGCGATAGCGACTACCGGGTCGATGTTCTTGAGGTAGACCACGTCGAGTTCCGCCTGCCCCGGCCCTCCAGGAGTCTGGAGGACCGCAACGGCCGACTGATCGTCAGCGGCAGAGAAGTAGTCACACAGCGGCATGCAGACAATTCTGGCATCCACCGCTGACAGTCCTGCCAGCACCGCCAGTGCAGTCGACGACCGACCACGCAGGGGACACCAGCAGCTCGACCGAGTCCGTGAGGTCCTCCAGGTCCCAGCGAGCCAGCGCCGCCGGGCCCGGCCCGGGGCCGGGTCCTCCGGCTCCAGGAACCAGTACGCCACCCTTTCAGGCTCGATCCCGACGAACCGGGCCGCCGGCAGCGCGATGTCGTCGTCCCGGTCGCCTGGGCCGAGCATGCCCAGGACGTCGTCGCTCAGCGCCTACAGCGGCGGCGCGTCCTCCCGGCCGATGAGCAGCGCGGTCGCGGCGAGCCGCTCGCGCAGCTGCTCCATCCCCGTCCGCACGAGCCGGGACTCCACGCAGCCGTCCGCGTAGAGCAGCAGCGTCCCGCAGCCGCCCGCAGGTGCGCCCGCCTGACAGGCTGCCGTTCGAACGGCACCCCAGGAAGCGAGACCGGTGCCGACGCCAGCGTCGGGCAAAACCCGCAGCGTGAAGCCAGCTATCCCGACCTCACACGACTCAGGGCAGGCCCTCGGAGGCCGAGGAGCGGTGCACGGTGATCCGCGTGGCGCCCACTCTCCCAGAGCCACCCAGAACCGGCGCCCGCACGAACCGGAGCTCCTGGCCGGGTGGTGCTGGTCAGGGCGTATCGCCTTCCCACTCCCTCGGGGGTCGCCGGGACGCGGGCCCATCACGCTACCGACGGCCGGTGACACCGCCTGAAGCGTTCCTGGAGTGCGGCATCAACCGCCTCAAGAGAAACCGAGCAGTGGCCACCCGCTACGAGAAACTCGCCGTCCGCTACGAAGCCCTGTCCTCGTCGCGGCCATCAACGAATGGCTGCGACCAGTATGGAAATCAATCCACCGCACCAGGGCACGGAGGTGAAACTCACCTCATGACCACAGACTTCACCGTCCGTCCGGCCCGACCCGCTGATGCCCGGCCCCTGGCCGAAATGCGCTGGATGTTCAAGCAGGAGGACCACGAAGGGCAGCCACCAGCACCGGCCCGGCCCCTGGAAGAGGCCGAACACTGGATCCACGACCGGCTCAGCGATGGCCATTGGCACGCCTGGGCCGTGGAGACCGGCGGCGAAATCTGCGGCCACGTCTTCCTCTGCCTGGTAGAGAGCGTGCCGGATCCGTACACCGCCAACACCCCGGTCGGCTACGCCACGAACTTCTACGTCACGCCGTCACAGCGCAACAAGGGAGCAGGCTCCGCGCCCCTGGAGGCGCTGAAACAGCACTCACGCAGCTCCGGCTTCGACACTCTGATCGTCTGGCCGTCCGAGCGCAGCAGCCCTCTCTGGCAGCGGTCCGGTTTCCAACCCCCAGAAGAACTGTTGGAACTGCCGCTCGACACCTGATGAGATCCACTTCCGATACAGGCCCTTACGAGCTCGTGCACGGTAAGCGGTGAGACGTCGAGCTCTGGATCGTCGATCATGGCTGCGTGGTGGGGAACGTGACGCGCACAGCGATCATCAGCGACCGGAGGGTCACGGGGCTGCCAGTCGGTGTGATCGCTGAACTCGTTGCCAAGGTAGGCCCGTTGTGGCATGAACGGCACCAGGCCAGGCTTGCCTCCCGGCCGCGGAAGCGTGCCGTGGGCGCCGGTGCGAAGCACCAGCTGGTGTTCGTCGATCGACTGCTGGCCACCCTCGTCCACCTTCGTCACGGGGTCACTCATGATGTGCTGGCCTGCTGGTTCGGAGTGGACCGCTCCACCATTACCAGGGCCGTCAACGAGGTGCGGCCCCTGCTTGCCGAGCGAGGATGCACCGTCAGGCCAGACGTACGGTTGCGGACCCTGGCCGAGGTCGTCGACCACCTCGTGCTGTGGTGCAGCCCGGCCAGTCCGGCAAGCTGCGCGGACATCACCCACGCCCGTCAATTAGGGCTGGTCGAACTCTTGGCTGACGGGCCCGCGGTGGAGATCCTCGCGGATGCCGGCTACCAGGGCCTGGGCGCCCAGACCGGCGGACGCGTGGTCACGCCACCACACCGCAAGTTCAAGAAGAACGCCCCAGACTGGTACGAGGAGATGCACGAGCGGCAACGAAAAGCACACTCCTCACGCCGTATCCGTGTCGAGCACGGGATCGCGCACCTCAAGAACTGGCGGGCCCTGGCCCGACACCTCGGCCGCCGAGAGCACATGAGCGATACCGTCCGGGCCATCGCCAGTCTGCTGAGCCACCAGCAGAGCTCAGACCTGACATCGGCACCGCGCACGTGAAACAGGAGTCCGAGCGAACCCCTCGACGCCTCACCGCTTACCGAGCTCATTAGGGCGTCATCGAGGCTTCCATGAAGCCGACGGACAGCGGATTCCTCGGGTCGCCGTGCAGCTCGTCGCCGGCGAACACCACGAACTGGTGCCACCACTCGGCCATTTGTCTCCCCGGGAACATGTCGCTCTTCCACGGCTTGGCATCCGCGAAGACGTACTCCGCCCACGCGTTGTCAGCGTTGGGCGGGTGGTGGTAGTACTTGGCCCCCGCCCTCGGCCATACGGTCACCTGTGACCCCGGCGTACGCACGTCCTTCAGGAAGGCCTCGGTCGGCTCCCCCATGCTGTAGGGGCTCCACACGATGCGTACCTGAAGCCGTTTGCCGCGGGCCTTGGCGGTCGCGAGGAGCCGCTGCTGGCCCAGGCGGAAGTTCACGGTGTCGAAGACGAGTACGCGGCCGGCGGCGGCCCGGTTCCCGGCATCCTCGAGCAGGTCCCAGAGCGCGTGACCGCCACTGCTGAAGCCGCCCACCCAGACGTCGTCCGCGACGCGCAGCGTCCCCCGCGCCGGAGCGGTGGCGCCCGGCTGAGGAGGTACCAACGGCTCCGGCTCGCCGGTCCGCAGCAGTTGCTGGCCCACCCCGCCGTACATACCCAGCGTCCACAGCAGACGCAGCGCCGCCGACACGCGCCCGGCGTTGCCCGGACCTTTGGCGGTGCCGTAGCCGGGGTCGGGCACCGGCATCAACAGCACCCGCAGGCTGCGCGTCTCCGACAGGAGCCGCGGCGCTGTGCGGTCCAGGGCGTACTCCATGCCGCAGGGCAGTGCCCCGTAGGCGCCGAGCGGATTCGTCGTGCCCGTGCTGTGGTCGATCAACTGGTGCCAGTCGGGAAGCCCGGTGATCTTCACCTTCTGTGCCCGGTTGTGGCCCTGGAGGAGGAAGCGGCAGAGGTTCCGCATGCCCTTGGTGGCGTGGAGCGGTTCCGTCAAGGCACCGATGTCCGTCGAGGGGTAGGTGTAGGCGCTGGCGACGGGCCGGAAGAAGACGTACCCCCCGACGGTCGTCCCGTCGGGCAGGGCCTCCCTGTCCGGGGGCGCGGCCTGCCCGCCGGCGGCCTCGGGAAGCGTCGCGAACCAGAGCACAGGGGTGACACGGGTGTTGAACATGACCCTGAGCCGGGCCGGCCGGGGGTTAGCCGTCGGTTCCAGGTACCAGGGGTTGAACCCGGCCTCGATGTTGTTGGGGCAGATCCGGAAGTGCAGGGCCCACCACAGATTGGTCACGTCGAGGAACTCGGTGTCCACCTCCACCGTGCTCCCGCCCGTCACGTTGAGCAGCGGGTGATGGCCGAAGAAGCTGCGTACCCCTCGACCGGGCGACCAGTTCGGCACCTTCTGCGTCACCTCGGTGTTGCCGCCGCGGTCGAAGACGGTGAGCCGGTAGCGGGGAACCTCGTAGGCGTCCGGGACGAGCCGGCCCCGTGCGCCGACCGTGAGCCGCTGGGTCACGGTGAGCGCCTCTTCGTCGTGTCCGCCCATGCGCAGCCGCACGCTGAACGTGAGCCGCAGCGCCGCCGCCGTGTCGGGCACGGTGAAGGAGGATTCCGTGTCCGACGGCGTGCCCGCTGTCGCACACGGCCGCCCCACGGCGGGATCGGACCACGTGTGGAGCTCCCGCACGTCCAGCGCGGTCAGCGCCACCTCCACCGAACCATCGGCGGGGCCGCCCTGCGACCGGCGCTTCAGGAGGAAGTGGTCGGACTCCTTGGGGCGCCGCCAGCGGATCGTCATGGGGAAGGGCATCGCACTACCCCGCCGGGCTCTCAAGCCGCGTGACCGGAGCCGTGCCGCGCCTCACAACTGCTGTCCCGACTTGGGGTCGTACTTCACCTGGACGGCGACGACCTGGTCCGTGGGGAGCACCTCGACCCATTGGTCGAAGACCTGGTACGGCTCGGCGGGACGGAAGCCGCCCTCCAAGGGGTCGAACCCGTTCTCGAAGACCATCTCCGCGGCCAGTGCCTGGTCGAGGTTCTCGCCTGCGAGCGACTGGAGGTGGTCGGCGAGCAGTTCCAGAACCTGGCCGACGTTCTTGTTCCGGTACGTCTCCGGGTCGTCGTCCTGGACTTCGTAGGGCAGGTCGAAGCCCGCCTCGCCCTCCACCTTGGCCAGCCACGCCAGCGCGGCGCGCTCCTGGCCGGGCCGGATGGGCAGCACGGCCTTCACCCACGCCGCGTTGAGGAACTCGTTGCGGCGTTCGTCGGCGTCGATCTGGATGAGCCACCCGAGTGAACTACCGAGGGGCGCGGGCTGGGTCTGCTCGGAGATCAGGTAGTTGACCCGCCACTCCTCGGGCGATTTGTAGAGCTCCGCCCGGGAGTACCAGCCGGCCACGGTCTGCCCGGCCAGCGGCAGGGGGGTGCTCCCGCCCGATGGCGCGGGCTCCTCCAGCGGGGGCACGGGGTACCTGCCGGTACTGGTCTGGGTGGGCGGGCTGACCGGGCCCGGCCGCCAGAAGTCCGGGGCGACGAAGTACAGCATCTCGTCCACGTCGAAGTACTGCTGGATCTGCCCCGCCTCCAGGTACGGCGGATGCGGGTTCGTCGAGTCCTGCGGGTACTGGTCGCTCGGCAGTTTCCTGATGAGTTTCCGGAACACCGTCCGGCGCTCCTCGCTGCGGAGGTCCTCGGCGGGACGGGCGCGCATGGAACTGACCATGCGGAGCCTCTCGCGGACCGCCTCGCCATAAGCCGCGTGCTGGATCCGCTGCACCTCCTCCTTGTATTCGGCCTTCGCCTTGTCGTTGAGCTTCTTGACCTTGTCCTTGGCGTCCTCCGTCGGGACGTAGAGGAGCATGGCGTCGAAGGGCAGCGACTTACGGCCCTGGAAGTTCGCGTACGTCAGTCTCAGGGTGACGATGTTCTTCTCCACGTCGACCTGGGGGTCCGCGAAGGTGACCTGGGCGCCGTGCTTGTCCAGGGACGCGATCTGGCTGAACCGGTAGCCCTCCGGAACAGGGGGAAGGGGCCGGTCGAAGCAGAACTGGATGGTGTCGTCCACCTCGTCGACAAGAGGGACGTTGTTCTCGTGCAGCCCGCGACAGGCATTGGTCGGATTGGGCAGGTACGTCTCTTCGGCTTCGTCGTCGGGTCCGCTGTCGTGCCGGAACTCGATGTCGAAGTGGAAGGGAATCTCCTTGTTTTCGGGAGCCGGGATCTCCTCGGGCTTCTTGATCGACGAGAGGTCCGGGGCCTGGACGACGTGGACCATGTCTCCCAGCCCCAAGTCGCGTCCGGGGTCGGGAAGGTGGATTTGCCAGCACAACCGCGTGCCAATGTGCTGGAGCTGGATACCGACCTTGCGCATCTTGCGCCGCAGTTCGAAGTTCACCAACTCGTCCCCGGTGTTGTTCAGGACGTAGCGCCGGCTGGAGGTGTCGGTGGTCTCCGTCACCGTCTTGAACGTGGTCTTGAAGTTCCGCTTGATCTCGCTGGTGGCCTTCGCGGTCTGCGTACGGGTGTGCTTGTGCGTGGTCTCGGAGCCCCGTTTCACGGTGTTCTGCGTGCTGAAGCTGGCGCTGGCGTCGGCGTGGTAGATCTTGGCGTTCACCCCGCCGGTGGCGCTCACGCCGAGCTTGGTGTCGCTCGAGTTGTCCTCCTTGACGGCGTCCGCGACATCGCTCTGCTCGGTGAGGCTCTCCTCCGTCTTGTGGGACGTCTCCTCCGACTGCTCCGTCACCTTCTCGACCAGCGTGCGCCGGGTGCTGCTCTCGACCACCTCCACGGTGCCGCCGGGGCTGACCCAGATGTGGCCCGCCGGCGCTCCGAGGAACGTGTCGAACTCGAAGAAGTACTCCCGGAACAGGTTGACCAGCCCCACCGGCGACAACGCACCCCCTGCGGCATCCTTGTACCGCTGCGACAGCGCCTGGAGCGCCGCGTCGGTCAGCGCACGGGCCGCGGGGCCGCGGAAGCGATCGAGGGTGGTGAGGCCCCCGAACGCCGAGGTCGGGTGCACCGCGGCGGCGGCCATGCCGGACGTCGCACCGATCCAGTTGCTCAACGGCTGGTAGACGCCGAACGCCTCGCTGGCGTACGGCAGGGTGCCGACGAAGTCGTACACGGGCCGGCCGGTGTACACCGGGGCGCCGCCGGCGGGCATGACCATGGACTGGGAGTGGCTCGAATTCGTGCCCGGTGGAGTGGTGAACGGCACGGACACGAAGTCGTTGCCGGGCGTGGACTTGAAGAGTTGCACCATGCCCTGGGACTGGCGGGCCGACGCCACAAACGCGATGGTCACACTGCCGGCCGTCCCGGCCTTGGCAGCCGCGTACTGATGGTTGGACTGCGGGTCCCGCCACACGATCGTGTCCGCCACCGCACCGACGGTGGGGAAGGCGCTGGGGTCCAGCACGACGACGGTGCTCGGCAGGGCGAGCGTCATCCGCTGCCCGGCCGGGATTTCCGCGTTGAGTCCTTCGACCTTGTACGACCACACGCGGTACGCGTTGCCGCTGCCCGTCACGGGGACGGTGGACGCACCCGCAAAGGTGACACTGAACGCCACAATAAACTCCTCAATATGCACGACCTCCCTCGCTATATCCCGCGACGCGCGGTCGCTATCACCGGCGGAGGCGTCACGTCACGCGAACAGCCCCCTTGAGCGGGTCGAAGAGAGCCGGGGGCCGCCAGGCTGGAGCGCGAGGAGTGGGACAGCCGGCACATCGAGGAGCGCACACGTGGACACCTACACCGTCGAGTACACGGCCCCGAAGACCCCGCCACTGAGGGAACGCAAGGTAAAGGCGGACGACTACGCGGTGAAGGGTGACTTCGTCGACTTCACCACCCTGGACGGCGCGAAAGTGTTCAGCATTCGCGCCGACGTCATTGTGACGATCACCAAAGAGGCGCCCTCGCCGCTTCCGTAAGCATCCCGGACGGCTGCATCCCGGATAGGGCCCCTGTGATCCAGCCCGCCGGGATCGGCGCCGGCGGGCTGGACCATCAGTGGGCGTCTGCGTGAGCGATTAGGACACCGCGCTGGAGATGTCGTAATCCTTCTTCAGCGTGTCCGGGATGGCGTCGTGCATGACGAGTCCGCGGTGAGGAGAGGACAGCTCGAAGATGGTGGTGAGGTGTCCGATGCGGTCCAGAGCCCTGGCTCCGAGGGGGGCGAGTGGTCCTCGATGAGCTTCCACCAACTTGAAGGCGCTGCCCAAAGGGCTGGTGTGCCGGTCTGTCGGGGGTTCACGCTGTCCGTGGGCGGGGCAGTCTGCGGGGAAGCTCATCCCTCATCGGATGACTTCGGCGTTCGTCAGGACGAGCAGGGCGCACAGGAGGTGGGCGACGCTGGCGGGGGCGATGCGGAGTTTGGTTTCCGCCAGTTCTTGATGTGGGCGAAGTCCTGTTCGGCCGCCAGCCGCCGCTCCGCGTTGATCACCACGAGCGGGTCGCCGGAGGCCGCGTCGAGCGCCTTCATCGATTCGAGGTGATCGTCGGCCCAGCGTGCGGCCTCGGCGTCGGTGAGCTCCGGCAGGGGCACGGCGCGGATCTCGTCGCGCTCGACGATCAGGGCGTCGCACCGCCACCGACTGACGTTCAGCAGCGCGACGGGGCCCTCGTCGCCCACCCGTTCGACGCCCGCGGGCCGGAGGAATCCGGACTGCCCGGGCAGCCCCCGGATCTGTTCGATGAGCTCCTCAAACTCACGGGCCAGCTCCAGTCGCCGGTCCGCGCCGAGCGGGTCCTTGCCCCCGCCGGGCTCGGCGTCGAGCGCGGCGCGGAGCTCGGCGAAGCGGGCGGCGAGTGCGGGCCGGGCGGTGCTGAGCCTGGCCAGTTCGCTCCGCCCTTCCAACAGCCAGCTCCCCAGCAGGACTCGACCCTGCTCCAGATACTCCGCGGCGAGTCCGGGGCGTCCGGCGGCCAGGGCGTTGGCGGCGGCATCGCAGGTCACGCCGGGCAAGCGGGCGAGCAGCGCCTCCGCATCGGAACGCCGCAACCCGCGCCACAGGCGGCGCGGCAGCAACTCCATGTACGCGCCGTAGGCCTCCAGGGCCTCGCAGCCGCCGAGCCGCTCGCCGGCCGCCTTGATCGCCCAGGCTCGGGCGGAGTCCAGCCGCTCGTAGATGGAGGAGGCGGGGTCTGCGGCGACCTCCCTCCGGAGTGTGTACGCGGCCGCGAGATCGCCGGTGCCGGACCGCTCGGCCAGGCGGAGCGCCTGGTTGAACCGGATCGAACCGTGCCCAACATGGCCCGCCAGCGACGCGGCCATCGCGGCCTCGCCCCACCGGCAGGCCTCGTCCAAGTCGGCGGGGTCGCCGGTGCGCTGCAACGAGACCGCCAGGTTGTCGGCGGTCATCGCCCACCCTGCTCCGTTCTCGGGAGTGAGCCGCAGACTCTCGCGGGCGGCGTCGGCGGCCTCCCGATACCGGCCGAACCTGACAAGCACGCCCGCGAGGTTGGAGAGTAGAAGGGGCCGGCTGGCGCCGTCGGCCGGGCTCGTGTCGAGGGCCTCCCGCAGCAGCGCGGCGGCCTCCTCTTCCGCGTCCCGGTGATGGAGGCCGGTGAGCACCATGGCGAGGTTGCTGAGCTGGTCAAGGCGGTGCGCGGACCGCGGTGGGGAGGCCTCGACGGCTCTGCGCAGCCACGCGACCTCCTCCTCCAGCAGCTCCGACTGGTCGGTGAGCCGGTATCGACGGTGCAGGAACAGGCCGAGGGAACCGGCCTGGACGGCCCAGTCGGAGGACGTCTCCGGCCCCTCCGCCAGCACGGCGCGGCCCCTAGGGCCCATACCGTTCCGGCACATCCCGCCATGGTGCCCCAGTCCGTGTTCGCCACCGTATGCCGTCGATCAGCTGCCTCCGGGTCCATATCGGCGACAGTCCAGGCTTCTTACCGGTCGGCAACAAGGGCTCCAGCCGGGCCCATTGCACATCGGTCAGGTTTCCACGCGACACGAAGCGAGATCTCCGCATCTGAAGATCCACTACCGATACAGGCCCTAGGGGGAGCGGGGGTCCGGGGGCCGGGATCGCTGTTCATGGAGCGGGGCCTTCCTCGGTGGCTGAGCCGTCAAGCTGAGGTCTGGCCGGGAGGCATCTCATGCTTCACGTTCGGGGGAAGAAGGCGGTCGGGCCCGCCGCACCAAGTGCGACGGGCCCGACTCCATCGTGGCCGAGGCGGGATTCGAACCCGCGCAAGCCGGAGACCAAGCCCGAGAAGCCCGAGCCGAAGCCGAAGCCGGAGC
>NZ_JBEYYW010000037.1:0-69613 GCF_040645695.1 Streptomyces sp. NPDC046712
AGCCGGGCCTCCGGCGCTCCGCGGGGCGAGGCGGAGTCCGCAAACGCCGAGGGCGCCCCGCACGATGCGGGGCGCCCTCGGCGTACGTACGGGAGAACCGTTACGGCAGTGCCAGCATCCGCTCCAGCGCCAGCTTCGCGAAGCTCTCCGTCTCCTTGTCGACCTCGATCCGGTTGACCAGGTTGCCCTCGGCCAGCGACTCCAGCGCCCACACCAGGTGCGGCAGGTCGATCCGGTTCATCGTCGAGCAGAAGCAGACCGTCTTGTCGAGGAAGACGATCTCCTTGTCCGGGTGCGCGTTGGCCACGCGGCGGACCAGGTTCAGCTCCGTGCCGATCGCCCACTTCGAGCCGGCCGGGGCCGCCTCCAGCGTCTTGATGATGTACTCGGTCGAGCCGACGTAGTCCGCCGCCGCCACGACCTCGTGCTTGCACTCCGGGTGCACGAGCACATTCACGCCCGGGATCCGCTCGCGCACGTCGTTGACCGAGTCGAGCGAGAACCGGCCGTGCACCGAGCAGTGCCCCCGCCACAGGATCATCTTGGCGTTCCGCAGCTCCTCGACGGTCAGACCGCCGTTGGGCTTGTGCGGGTTGTACAGGACGCAGTCGTCGAGCGACATGCCCATCTCGCGCACCGCGGTGTTGCGGCCCAGGTGCTGGTCGGGCAGGAACAGGACCTTCTCGCCCTGCTCGAAGGCCCAGTCCAGGGCGCGCTTGGCGTTCGACGAGGTGCAGATCGTGCCCCCGTGCTTGCCGGTGAAGGCCTTGATGTCGGCCGAGGAGTTCATGTACGAGACGGGCACGACCTGCTCGGCGATCCCGGCCTCGGTCAGCACGTCCCAGCACTCGGCGACCTGCTCGGCGGTGGCCATGTCGGCCATCGAGCAGCCGGCCGCGAGGTCGGGCAGGACGACCTTCTGGTCGTCGGTGGTGAGGATGTCGGCCGATTCGGCCATGAAGTGCACACCGCAGAAGACGATGTACTCGGCCTCCGGGCGGGCCGCCGCGTCGCGGGCGAGCTTGAAGGAGTCGCCGGTGACATCGGCGAACTGGATGACCTCGTCGCGCTGGTAGTGGTGGCCGAGGACGAAGACCTTGTCCCCGAGCTTCTCCTTGGCGGCGCGAGCACGCTCCACGAGGTCCGGATCGGAGGGCGACGGAAGGTCGCCGGGACACTCCACTCCGCGCTCGCTCTTCGGGTCGGCCTCGCGGCCGAGCAGCAGCAGGGCGAGCGGCGTCGGCTGGACGTCCAGGGGCTGGGCGGTGGTCACGTCACGCACCCTTTCTTTCTACGGAAGACCTTTTCGTCTAAATGACGCTATCTATCATAACCGCTTCACGTCAGTTTGACGATGGCCATAGTGTCGATGTGACGAATTCGCGGTCGACCGTTCGGCGGTGGTGGGACGCGGTCGGTGCTGGTTCGCGAGCGGGTGTGCGAGCATGAAAGGGAAAAGACGTGCAGACGAGCCTCGCCCGGAATGAATCCCGGGCCCCGCCGGTTGCAACCGTCGGCAAGCAGTCTCCGTACAACCCGGGAGAGAAGCAGATGTCCGTATCGGACGAGAAGACCACTGTCAGCGACGGCATCCTCCTGTCTGACGCCGCCGCGGCCAAGGTCAAGGCCCTGCTCGACCAGGAAGGCCGCGACGACCTGGCGCTGCGCGTCGCCGTACAGCCCGGCGGCTGCTCCGGCCTGCGCTACCAGCTCTTCTTCGACGAGCGTTCGCTCGACGGCGACGTCGTCAAGGACTTCGACGGCGTCAAGGTCGTCACCGACCGCATGAGCGCCCCGTACCTGGGCGGCGCCTCCATCGACTTCGTCGACACCATCGAGAAGCAGGGCTTCACGATCGACAACCCGAACGCCACGGGCTCCTGCGCCTGCGGCGACTCGTTCAGCTGAGTCGTCAGCAGGACGTACGAAGGCGGCCGCCCGGAATTCCGGGCGGCCGCCTTCGTACGTACGTCCTCGTGCCTCACTTACGGGGCACGGGATCCCCGCTCGCCGCGTCCACGACCACCCGGCCGCCCAACGGCTGCTCCAGCGTCACCGTCCGCGTCACCTCCACCGCGATGGCGATGCACGCCCTGCCCGGTTCGGTCGGCCGCTCCGTCACCCGTACGGCGACCTTGTCGGCGCTCTCGCCGGCCGTCGCCGTGTACTCGCTGCACACCCCGCCCCAGAAGGTCACCGACAGCTTCGTGCCGGCGCCGTCGACCCGGTACGACTCGATGCGCCGCTCGGGCGCCGTTCCCTCGTCCGGACCCGGTGTGTGGGTCGGGGGCGGCGTCGGGGCGGGCTTCGCCGGGGGCGACAGATGCTCCGGGGCCACCGCCGTCTGCACGACGGTCGAGGGCTTCGCGCCCGCCTCCGCCTGCACCTCGAACAGCCACGACGGGACGAGCGCCCGCTTGTCGTCCACGAATCGCGCCGCGAGACCGAACACCGCGCCCGTGACCGCCAGCTCCTTCGGCTTCGCGTCCGGCTCGCAGGTCATCTGTGGCATGTCCGCACCCGCCGGCGGATCCGTCGCGCAGCCGCCGATGCCGATCGGGCCCGCACCCGCGGACGCCTTGTTCAGCTCCTCGAGCGCCTTACCCGCCCCGATCACCGGATAGCTGTGCCCCTGCACCGGATCCTTCAACTGGCCGCTGCCCGCGACCAGTTCACCGCCGGGACCGACATGGATCCCGGTCGTCCAGCCGTACGTCGGCAGCCCGCCCACGACCGGCTCGGCGTTGACCACCCGTACCGCGCCCATCAGCTGGCTCGCGTCCAGCTTCGCGTCCTCCTGGCCGATCGCCTTCAGTACCGGGGTGGCCGCGGCCCGCGCCGCCGCCTCGCTCACCGGGCCGCCGCTCGGGGGCTTCGTCTCTCCCGGGGGCGGGCACGCCTTGCCCTTGAGGCAGGTGTCGCCGGCCGGGCCTCCGTCGTACCGGGAGAACGTCCAGCTGCCCGGGGCCTCGGCCGCCACGTCGAGCCGCAGCCCCTGCCCGTCCTTCTCCGGCGCGATCTTCCAGACCCCGCCCTCCAGCCTCGGCGCGCCCGCGATGCCCAGGGCCTTCGCCAGCGCTGTCACCTCGGCCGCGGTGACCCGGCCCTCGGGCAGGTGGACCGCGGCCGAGGAGGGCCCCTGGGGGAGGGGGCCCTTGGCCTTGTACACGACGCCGCCGCCGTTGGGGTCGGGCTCACCCGGCGCGATCCCGGGCCCGCCCGGCCCGCCGTCCGCGCCGCTCTTGCCGTCGAGCCGCAGCGGCGGGGGAGCGGCCGCCCCGGCAGGCCGGGTGGCGTCGCCGTCGGACGCCGTGGTGGCCAGATACACCCCGCCGCCCCCGGCGAGCAGGACACTCGCCGCCACCGAGGCGACGAGCAGCGGCCGGTGCCGCATCCGCCGGTTCTCCGTACCGCTCACCGCATCGCTCCTTCACTCCCGTCCAGAAGACACCGGTGGGACGGAACGGGCGAGCGGGTGGTTCCCTCAGGCCCCGTATTCGGAGGTGGCGGCGATCAGCCGCGCCGAGGCGGGCGGGACGACGACTCCGTGGATGAGCGCGGGGGAGACCGGGGCGGGGGCGTCGGCCGCGGGCACCACCCAATGGGGTGCCATGCGCGCGCTGTCGCCGCGCAGCTGGGCCAGGCTGAACTCGGACTCCTGATGCTCACGGGGAGCGGGGTACGTGGACATAAACGCACCGTACGCACGCCATGACTCCGGGGAAAAGACCTACTCTGAGGTAGTTTCCACTGTTCGGCAGGGCGCTTCCCACCCGGTAGCGTGAACTGTCAACCCCTTTCCATCCCGCAGGAGCGCCCAGCCGTGCGTATCGCAGTCACCGGCTCCATCGCCACCGACCACCTCATGACCTTCCCCGGCCGGTTCGCAGACCAGCTCGTAGCGGACCAGCTCCACACGGTCTCCCTCTCCTTCCTCGTCGACAACCTCGACATCAGAAGGGGAGGCGTCGGCCCGAACATCTGCTTCGGCATGGGCCAGCTCGGCGGCAACCCGATCCTGGTGGGAGCGGCCGGCTACGACTTCGACGAGTACCGCGCCTGGCTCGACCGCCACGGCGTCGACACCGGCTCGGTGCGCATCTCCGAGGTCCTGCACACCGCCCGCTTCGTCTGCACCACGGACAAGGACCACAACCAGATCGGCTCCTTCTACACCGGCGCGATGAGCGAGGCCCGGCAGATCGAGCTGAAGGCGGTCGCCGACCGCGTCGGCGGCCTCGACCTGGTCCTGATCGGCGCCGACGACCCGGAGGCGATGCTGCGCCACACGGAGGAGTGCCGGACGCGGGGGATCGCCTTCGCCGCCGACTTCTCGCAGCAGATCGCGCGGATGAACGGCGACGAGATCCGCACTCTGCTCGACGGCGCCACCTACCTCTTCTCCAACGAGTACGAGAAGGGCCTCATCGAGTCCAAGACGGGCTGGAGCGACGCGGAGATCCTGGACCGGGTCGGCCACCGGGTCACCACGCTCGGCTCGCGCGGTGTGCGCATCGAGCGCGTGGGCGAGCCGGCCATCGAGGTCGGCTGCCCGGAGGAGGAGGCCAAGGTCGACCCGACGGGCGTCGGCGACGCGTTCCGCGCCGGCTTCCTGACCGGTCTGTCCTGGGGTGTCGGCCATGAGCGCGCGGCCCAGGTCGGCTGCATGCTCGCGACGCTGGTGATCGAGACCCTGGGCACCCAGGAGTACACGCTGCGCCGCGCCCACTTCATGGAGCGCTTCACGAAGGCGTACGGCAGCGACGCCGCCGCCGAGGTCCAGGCGCACCTGGGCTGAGCCGTGGGGCCCCGCCCGCGGCGGGGCCCTACGCCAGCCGGCGCACCACGTACGCCGTGCCGCCCGTCGGGGACGGCTCCTCACCCACGTACTCCTGACCGCGCATCTCGCACCAGGCGGGGATGTCCAGACGCGCCGCCTCGTCGTCGGAGAGGACCGTGACCGTGCCGCCGATGGGGACGTCGGCGATCACCTTCGCCAGTTCGATGACCGGGATCGGGCAGCGCTTGCCCAGCGCGTCCACCACGAGGGAGCCCGAGGCGCCCGCCCGGGTCTCCGCCCCCGGGGCGCCCAGCCGCTCCCGTACCTCCGCGACCACCCCCGGCAGCAGCTCCAGGAAGCGGTCCACGTCCGCCTCCGGCGTCCCGACCGGCAGCGACACCCGGACGTTTCCCTCGCTCAGCACCCCCATCGCGCGCAGCACATGGCTGGGCGTCAGCGTCGAGCTGGTGCAGGACGAACCGGATGAAACGGAGAAACCCTCCCGGTCCAGCTCGTGCAGCAGCGTCTCCCCGTCGACGTACAGACAGGAGAAGGTGACGAGATGGGGGAGCCGGCGCACCGGGTCGCCCACCACCTCCACATCCGGCACCAGCTCCGGCACCCGGGCGCGGATCCGCTCCACGAGACCCCGCAGCCGCGCAGCCTCCGCCGCCGCCTCCGCCCGCACGGCACGCAGGGACGCCGCCGCGGCCACGATCGCCGGCAGGTTCTCGAAGCCGGCCGCGCGCCCCGACTCCCGCTCGTCCGCCGGGCCTTGGGGCGCGAAGCGCACCCCCTTCCGTACGGCGAGCAGCCCCACCCCCGCCGGACCGCCCCATTTGTGCGCACTCGCCGCGAGCAGCGACCAGGCGCCCTCCACCGGCCCCCACCCCAGCGACTGCGCCGCGTCCACGAGCAGCGGCACACCCGCCTCCCGGCACGCCTCCGCGACCTCGGCCACCGGCTGCACCGTCCCCACCTCGTGGTTGGCGGACTGCAGACAGGCCAGGGCCGTCCCCTCCTCCAGGGCCGCCGCGAAGGCCGAGGGGTCCACCGCGCCGGACCGGCCTACCGGCACCTCCGTCAGCGATCCGCCCGCCGCCACGTGCGTCTCGCCGGCGTGCAGGACGGAGGAGTGCTCGACCGCGGAGACCACGAGCCGGGTTCCGACACGCCGACGTCCCGCGAGAGCGCCGGAAATGCCGGAGTGAACCGCGCGCGTCCCCGAAGGAGTGAACACCAGCTCGTCGGGGCGGCAACCGACCGCCTCCGCAGCGGCCTCCCGCGCCGCGTCCAGGAGCCGACGCGCCCGCCGCCCCTCACGGTAGAGCCGGGCCGGGTCGGCCCAGCCCTCGTCCAGGGAGGCGAGCAGCGCCTGGCGGGCGACGGGGTGCAGCGGGGCGGAGGAGGCGGCATCGAAATAGGGCACGGGAGCACGGTAGAGCAGCGACCTTGTAAATCCCCCCAAGCCCTGGGTGCCTGGAGGTGCCCCCGCGTCAGATGCCCGTGCCGCACCGCCGATCGCGCCCCCGCGACCCGCCGGGAGACCCCCTGCGGAATGATCTCGTCCACCCCTTCGGGGTGTCGGACGGCGCGTTGGGCACCCTCCCCGCGCGACCCCAAATAGCGTCCAGTAGGGTTTGGTCCGCATAAACATCCAAACCCCTGCCCGCGGCCGGGGCGGCGACCGACCAGCGAGACGGCCGTAGCCGACCAGCGCGGGCCGAGACTCTCGGGAAGGCGCTACGTGAGTCCCAACGGCTCCGACCTCCCCCGCAGCCAAGGCGCGGGTGGTACCCCCACGTCTCGGCGCCCGATGCGGCGGAAGCTGCCGCAGGTGCTGACTGCGGGCCTGATCCTGGCGACAGCCACTGGCTGCTCGTACAACTGGGAAGACTTCCCCCGCCTTGGTATGCCCACCCCGGTCACGGAAGAGGCTCCCACGATCCTCTCCCTCTGGCAGGGCTCGTGGGCGGCTGCGCTCGTCACGGGCGTGCTGGTCTGGGGGCTGATCCTGTGGTCCGTCATCTTCCACCGGCGCAGCCGCACCAAGGTCGAGGTACCGCCGCAGACGCGGTACAACATGCCCATCGAGGCGCTGTACACGGTCACTCCGCTCATCATCGTGTCGGTGCTCTTCTACTTCACCGCGCGCGACGAGTCGAAGCTCCTGTCGCTCGCCGACAAGCCTGCCCACACCATCAACGTGGTCGGCTACCAGTGGAGCTGGGGCTTCAACTACGTCGAGAACGTGCCGGGTGTGACGGGTGACGCCAAGACGGCCCCGAACCTCGACGCCATTCCGGACAAGTACCAGGACCAGTTCCCGGACAACGCCGGTGGCGTCTACGACGCCGGTATCCCCGGTGACCGGAACCCGCAGACCGGCAACCCGGGCCCGACCCTGTGGCTGCCGAAGGGCGAGAAGGTCCGATTCGTCCTGACCTCCCGTGACGTCATCCACTCCTTCTGGGTGGTCCCCTTCCTGATGAAGCAGGACGTCATCCCGGGGCACACCAACGCCTTCGAGGTGACCCCGACCCAGGAGGGCACGTTCCTCGGCAAGTGCGCCGAGCTGTGCGGTGTCGACCACTCCCGGATGCTCTTCAACGTCAAGGTGGTCTCCCCGGAGCGCTACCAGCAGCACCTGAAGGAGCTGGCGGAGAAGGGGCAGACCGGCTACATCCCGTCGGGCATTGAGCAGACGGACCCGGCCAGGAATGCGGAGAAGAACCAACTGTGAGCATCCTCAACGAACCCCAGGGTGCGGCCGCGGCTGAGGACTCGTACGAGAACGAGCTCCCGGTACGTCGCAAGCAGCCCGGCAATGTCGTGGTCAAGTGGCTGACCACCACCGACCACAAGACGATCGGCACGCTCTACCTGGTCACGTCGTTCGTCTTCTTCTGCATCGGCGGTCTCATGGCGCTCTTCATGCGCGCCGAGCTGGCCCGTCCGGGTACGCAGATCATGTCGAACGAGCAGTTCAACCAGGCGTTCACGATGCACGGCACGATCATGCTGCTGATGTTCGCGACGCCGCTGTTCGCCGGATTCGCGAACTGGATCATGCCGCTGCAGATCGGCGCGCCCGACGTGGCGTTCCCGCGGCTGAACATGTTCGCGTACTGGCTGTACCTCTTCGGCTCGATCATCGCGGTGGCCGGCTTCCTCACCCCGCAGGGTGCTGCCGACTTCGGCTGGTTCGCCTACTCCCCGCTGTCGGACGCCGTCCGCTCGCCGGGTGTCGGCGCCGACATGTGGATCATGGGTCTGGCCTTCTCCGGCTTCGGCACGATCCTCGGCTCGGTCAACTTCATCACCACGATCATCTGCATGCGCGCTCCGGGCATGACGATGTTCCGCATGCCGATCTTCACCTGGAACGTGCTGCTGACCGGTGTGCTGGTCCTGCTCGCCTTCCCGGTCCTCGCCGCCGCGCTCTTCGCGCTGGAGGCCGACCGTAAGTTCGGCTCGCACATCTTCGACGCGTCCAACGGTGGCGCGCTGCTGTGGCAGCACCTCTTCTGGTTCTTCGGACACCCCGAGGTGTACATCATCGCGCTGCCGTTCTTCGGCATCGTCTCCGAGGTCATCCCGGTCTTCAGCCGCAAGCCGATGTTCGGCTACATCGGTCTGATCGCCGCGACGATCGCGATCGCCGGTCTCTCCGTGACCGTGTGGGCCCACCACATGTACGTCACCGGTGGCGTCCTCCTGCCGTTCTTCTCCTTCATGACGTTCCTCATCGCCGTACCGACAGGCGTGAAGTTCTTCAACTGGATCGGAACGATGTGGAAGGGCTCGTTGTCCTTCGAGACACCGATGCTCTGGACGATCGGCTTCCTGGTCACCTTCACCTTCGGTGGTCTGACCGGAGTCATCCTGGCCTCGCCGCCGATGGACTTCCACGTCTCCGACTCGTACTTCGTCGTCGCGCACTTCCACTACGTCGTCTTCGGCACCGTGGTCTTCGCGATGTTCGCCGGCTTCCACTTCTGGTGGCCGAAGTTCACGGGCAAGATGCTGGACGAGCGGCTCGGCAAGATCACCTTCTGGACGCTGTTCATCGGCTTCCACGGCACCTTCCTGGTGCAGCACTGGCTGGGTGCCGAGGGCATGCCGCGTCGTTACGCGGACTACCTCGACGCCGACGGCTTCACCGCGCTGAACACGATCTCGACGATCTCCTCGTTCCTGCTCGGCTTGTCGATCCTGCCGTTCCTCTACAACGTCTGGAAGACCGCCAAGTACGGCAAGAAGATCGAGGTCGACGACCCGTGGGGTTACGGCCGTTCGCTGGAGTGGGCGACCTCCTGCCCGCCGCCGCGGCACAACTTCCTCACCCTGCCGCGGATCCGTTCCGAATCCCCGGCGTTCGACCTGCACCACCCTGAGATCGCGGCTGTCGACCAGCTCGAGAACAAGCCTCACGAGGTGGCGGCCCTCAGCGGCGGCAAGGAGGCCGGCAAGTGAAGATCCAGGGCAAGATGTTCATCTGGCTGAGCGTCTTCATCCTCGCCATGGCGATCCTCTATGGCGTGTGGTCGAAGGAGCCGGTCGGTACCACGGCACTCTTCCTGGCCTTCGGCCTGGCCATCATGGTCGGCTACTACCTGGCCTTCACGGCCCGGCGGGTCGACGCGATGGCGCAGGACGACAAGGAGGCCGACGTCGCGGACGAGGCCGGCGAGGTGGGCTTCTTCGCCCCCCACAGCTGGCAGCCGCTCTCGCTGGCCATCGGCGGTGCGCTCGCCTTCCTCTCGATCGCGATCGGATGGTGGCTGCTGTACTTCTCGGCTCCGCTGATCCTGGTCGGTCTGTTCGGCTGGGTGTTCGAGTTCTACCGCGGTGAGAACCAGAACCAGTAGCAGTACCCCGTAACACCCCGAGGGGCCCGGGCACTTCGTCACCGAAGTGCCCGGGCCCCTCGTTTGCAGTACTGGGCGCGCTGGCGGCGAGGAATGTTCTTACGGTGATGTCATGAACGACACGCCGCGCATTCGGACTGTTCTGAGCTGCACTCTTCTGGCCCTGCTCGTGAGCGCGGGCGCCATAGCCTGCGGGGGCCCCGACGGCCATCCGTTGTCGGCGAAGCCGTACGACGCAGCCGAACAGGTCTCCTTCAACGCCCCGGCCGACGGCAGGAAGGCCGACCCGGACAAGGCCCTGGAGATCACGGCCAAGGGCTCCGAGGGCCGCATCACCGACGTCACGGCCGTGGACGCGACCGGGCACCACCTGGCGGGCGAACTCACCGCGGACGGCCAGCGCTGGCGCTCCACGGGCTCGCTGACGGCCGGCGGCCGCTACACCGTCAAGGTCTCCACGGAGGACGAGGACGGCGCCCCCGGCGTCCGTACGTTCACCTTCGAGACCTCCCCGGCCAAGCAGGGGCTGACGGTGAAGTTCGGCCCGGAGGCGGGCACGTACGGCGTCGGACAGCCCATCACGGCCGATCTCAGCGTCCCGGTCAAGGACCGGGCGGCCAGGGCCGTCGTGGAACGGGCCCTGAAGGTCCGCTCCACACCGGCGGTCGACGGCTCCTGGCACTGGGTGGACGACAAGAAGCTGCACTTCAGGCCGAAGGATTACTGGCCCGCGGGCGCGGCCGTCGCGGTCGCCGCCAATCTCTCCGGCGTCAAGGTCGGCGACAAGCTGTACGGCGGGGAGTCGAAGCCGCTGCAGCTGACGATCGGCGACCGCGTGGAGGCGGTCGCGGACGCCGGCTCGCACTACATGACCGTGCGGCGCAACGGAGAAGTGATCAACACCATTCCGGTGACCACCGGAAAGCCCGGCTTCTCCACCCGAAACGGGATCAAAGTCATCCTGGGCAAGGAGTACTTCGTCAGGATGCGGGGCACCAGCGTCGGCATCGCCGAGGGCAGCGCGGAATCGTACGATCTGCCCGTCTACTACGCGACCCGGGTCACCTGGAGTGGTGAATACGTCCACGCCGCGCCCTGGTCCGTCGGCTCACAGGGCGTGGCGAACGTCAGCCACGGCTGTGTCGGCATGTCGACCGCGAACGCGGCCTGGTTCTTCAACACCGTCCGCCCCGGCGACATCGTGCAGACCGTCAACAGCGCGGGCAACATGATGGACCCCTTCGGCAACGGCTTCGGCGACTGGAACCTGCCCTGGGACAAGTGGCGTCAGGGCAGCGCCCTGGTGGCGGACACCAAGAGCGCCGCCCACCAGCCGGACCCCACCCGCCTGCGGCCCTCCATCTAGCGGCTCACGCGTCGATGGACAGACGGGAACGCAGCAGGGCGGCCAGGGACGCCGTGAACTCGATCGGTTCCACCGGAAGAGTGACCGCGGCGTCCGCGCGGCTCCAGGTGGCCAGCCAGGCGTCCTGCGGGCGGCCGATCAGGAGCAGCACGGGCGGGCAGTGGAAGACCTCGTCCTTGATCTGCCGGCACACGCCCATCCCGCCCGCCGGAACGGCCTCGCCGTCCAGGACGCAGACGTCGATGCCACCCTCCTCCAGGCGCTTCAGCACCGCCGGGAGTGTCGCGCACTCGATGAACTCGACCGGCGGAACGTCGGCAGCGGGCCTGCGCCCCGCAGCCAGGCGCACCTGCTCCCGCGTGTTCGCGTCGTCGCTGTAGACCAGGACCGTGGCGCTCGACTGCATCGTTCCTCCGTGAAGGTCATCAACCGATGCGGCGGATGCTACTCCGTCCCACACCCCGTCAACACCGGTTCGACACCGCCAGGGAGACCGCTTCGATGGGCCGTTCGGGCTGGACACACGCCCCTGACACTCCGAACGGCACCCCCCGGAGTGAGGGCGGGATAAGCGACCGACATAATGTCGGTCGTGGCGACAGTAACGACAGTAGAAACCGGGCACGCGCACCCGTCGGTCAATCGACCGAACCTCACCAGCGTCGGAACCATCATTTGGCTGAGTTCCGAGCTGATGTTCTTCGCGGCCCTCTTCGCGATGTACTTCACCCTGCGATCGGTGACGGGTGCCGAGTTCTGGGCGGAACAGGCAGAGGCCCTGAACTTCCCGTTCTCGGCGACCAACACCACGATCCTGGTGCTCTCCTCCCTCACCTGCCAGCTCGGCGTCTTCGCCGCGGAGCGGGGCGATGTGAAGAAGCTCCGGACGTGGTTCATCATCACGTTCGTGATGGGTGCGATCTTCATCGGCGGCCAGGTCTTCGAGTACACCGAGCTGGTCAAGCACGAGGGGCTCTCGCTCTCGTCGGACCCGTACGGCTCGGTGTTCTACCTGACCACCGGCTTCCACGGCCTGCACGTGACGGGCGGTCTCATCGCCTTCCTGCTGGTCCTGGGCCGGACGTACGCCGCCAAGAGGTTCACTCACGAGCAGGCAACCGCCGCCATCGTCGTGTCCTACTACTGGCACTTCGTCGATGTCGTCTGGATCGGCCTCTTCGCCACGATCTACATGATCAAGTAATCGGGCTCCGCCCGAGACATCCAGCAAGCATCGACGCAGAAGATCCTGACACCGGGGTAATCCGTGAAAAAGCTCTCCGCACGACGACGCCATCCGCTGGCGGCGGTCGTCGTCCTACTTCTCGCGCTGGCGGCCACTGGGGGGCTGTACGCCGCGTTCGCGCCCGCGGGCACGGCGAAGGCCGATGAAACCGCCCAGTCCCTCGCCATCGAGGAGGGCAAGAAGCTCTACTCCGTCGGCTGCGCCAGCTGCCACGGAACCGGCGGTCAGGGCACCTCTGACGGCCCCTCCCTGGTCGGCGTCGGCTCGGCCTCCGTGGACTTCCAGGTCGGCACCGGCCGCATGCCGGCCCAGCAGCCGGGCGCCCAGGTGCCGAAGAAGAAGGTCATCTACACGCAGGCTGAGATCGATCAGCTCGCGGCGTACGTCGCCTCCCTCGGTGCCGGCCCGATCACGCCGAAGGAGGGCCAGTACAGCCCCGACGGCGCCGACATCGCCCGTGGTGGCGACCTGTTCCGCTCCAACTGCGCCCAGTGCCACAACTTCACCGGTGAGGGCGGCGCGCTGACGAACGGCAAGTACGCCCCGAACCTCGAAGGCGTGAGCCCGAAGCACCTGTACGAGGCCATGCAGACCGGCCCGCAGAACATGCCTTCCTTCCCGGACACGACGATGCCGGAGAAGGAGAAGAAGGACATCATCGCGTACGTCCAGGCTGTCAACAGCGACAAGTCCGACAGCCCCGGCGGCCTCAAGCTCGGTGGCCTCGGCCCCGTCAGCGAGGGTCTGTTCGGATGGATCTTCGGTCTGGGTGCCCTGATCGCAGTTGCCGTTTGGGTCGCGGCCCACACCGCTAAGGCCAAGAAGTCATGAGTAGCCAAGAGATTCCAGAAGAGAACCTGCCTGCTGAGCAGGACACCGCGCACGGCGCGGTGAAGGTCGCGGTCGCGGACGACCCGTTCGCCGACCCGGGCCTTCCGCCCCACAAGCCGCGCATCCAGGACATCGACGAGCGGGCCGCCAAGCGGTCCGAGCGTGCGGTCGCCTTCATGTTCACGCTGTCGATGCTGGCCACGATCGGCTTCATCGCCTCGTACGTGATCTTCCCGGTCGACAAGATCGTGTACATCTGGCCGTTCGGCCGGGTGTCCGCGCTCAACTTCGCGCTGGGTCTGACCCTCGGTGCCGCGCTCTTCTTCATCGGCGCGGGCGCGGTCCACTGGGCCCGCACCCTGATGTCCGACGTCGAGATCGCCGACGAGCGTCACCCGATCCAGGCCTCCCCGGAGACCAAGGCGAAGGTCATGGCGGACTTCGCGGCCGGTGCCGCCGAGTCCGGCTTCGGCCGGCGCAAGCTGATCCGCAACACGATGTTCGGCGCGCTGTCGCTCGTACCGCTCTCCGGTCTCATGCTGCTGCGTGACATGGGCCCGCTGCCCGAGAAGAAGCTCCGGACCACCCTGTGGGCCAAGGGCAAGCAGCTCATCAACATGAACACGCACGAGCCGCTGCGTCCCGAGGACGTCGCGGTCGGTTCGCTGACCTTCGCGATGCCCGAGGGTCTGTCGGAGCACGACCACGACTTCCAGGTCCAGATCGCCAAGGCCGCCCTGATGATCGTCCGCATCCAGCCGGACGACATCAAAGACAAGCAAGAGCTCGAGTGGTCGCACGAGGGCATCGTCGCCTTCTCGAAGATCTGCACCCACGTGGGTTGCCCGATCTCCCTGTACGAGCAGCAGACGCACCACGTGCTCTGCCCGTGCCACCAGTCCACCTTCGACCTCGCCGACGGTGCCCGCGTCATCTTCGGCCCGGCCGGTCACGCCCTCCCGCAGCTGCGGATCGGCGTGAACGACAAGGGCTTCCTCGAGGCGCTCGGCGACTTCGACGAGCCCGTCGGCCCGTCCTTCTGGGAGCGCGGATGAGCACTGTGACCGACACCAAGAAGAAGGCACCCGCCGGTGAGCGGGTCGCCGACTGGGCCGACGGCCGCCTCGGGATCTACTCCCTGGCCAAGGCCAACATGCGGAAGATCTTCCCGGACCACTGGTCCTTCATGCTCGGTGAGATCTGCCTCTACAGCTTCATCATCATCATCCTCACGGGCGTCTACCTGACGATGTTCTTCCACCCGTCGATGAACGAGGTGGAGTACCACGGCAGCTACGTCCCGCTGCAGGGACAGCTGATGTCGGAGGCGTTCAACTCGACCATGCACATCTCCTTCGATGTGCGCGGTGGTCTGCTCATCCGGCAGATCCACCACTGGGCGGCGCTGATCTTCCTCGCCGGCATGTTCGTGCACATGATGCGCGTGTTCTTCACGGGCGCGTTCCGCAAGCCGCGTGAGATCAACTGGCTGTTCGGCTTCCTGCTGTTCTTCCTGGGCATGTTCACCGGCTTCACCGGTTACTCGCTCCCGGACGACCTGCTCTCCGGCACCGGTGTCCGCTTCATGCAGGGCGCGATCCTGTCCGTGCCGATCATCGGTACGTACCTGTCGATGTTCCTGTTCGGCGGGGAGTTCCCCGGCGGCGACTTCGTGGCCCGGTTCTACTCGGCGCACGTCCTGCTGCTGCCCGGCATCATGCTCGGTCTGGTGGTCGCCCACCTGATCCTGGTCTTCTACCACAAGCACACGCAGTTCGAGGGCCCCGGCCGTACGAACAAGAACGTCGTGGGCATGCCGCTGCTGCCGGTCTACATGGCCAAGGCCGGAGGCTTCTTCTTCCTGGTCTTCGGTGTCATCGCGGTCATCTCGGCGATCGCCTCGATCAACCCGATCTGGGCGCTCGGCCCGTACCGGCCGGACCAGGTCTCCACCGGCGCCCAGCCCGACTGGTACATGGGCTTCGCCGAGGGTCTGATCCGTGTCATGCCGGGCTGGGAGATCAACCTCTGGGGCCACACGCTCGTCCTGGGCGTGATGATCCCGCTGGCGATCTTCCCGCTGGTCCTCGCGGCGATCGCGGTCTACCCGTTCATCGAGTCCTGGATCACCGGCGACAAGCGCGAGCACCACATCGCGCAGCGCCCGCGCAACGCTCCGACGCGCACCGGCTTCGGTGTCGCCTGGATCACCGCGTACATGATCATGCTCGTGGGTGGTGGAAACGACATCTGGGCCACCCACTTCCACCTGTCGATCAACTCGATCACCTGGTTCGTCCGGATCTTCTTCTTCGTCGGCCCGGTCATCGCGTTCATCGTCACCAAGCGGATCTGCCTCGGCCTCCAGCGCCGGGACAAGGACAAGGTGCTGCACGGTCGCGAGTCCGGCATCATCAAGCGTCTGCCGCACGGTGAGTTCGTCGAGGTCCACCAGCCGCTCAGCCAGGGTGAGCTGTACAAGCTCACGGCGCACGAGCAGAACAAGCCGGCCGAGCTCGGCCCGCTGGTCGACGAGAACGGTGTGGAGCGCAAGGTCGGCCGCATGGAGAAGCTCCGCGTCAAGCTCAGCAAGGGCTACTACGGCGAGGACAACCAGATCGCCAAGCCGACCGCCGAGGAGTACAAGGAGATCCAGAGCGGCCACGGCCACCACTGATCACCTGATCCACACGACCTGAAGGTCGCCACAGCGAGAGCCCCGTCCATTCGATGGACGGGGCTCTTTGCCGTCCCCGTGGATCGATAGGGTGGGAGCTGTATCCGTCACGTGATGACCAGGAGCTGCCATGAGCGCTGTGACCCCCGCTGGAGGACCTACCACGGCGGGCCGCTCCTGGCCGGCCGTCCTGAACACCCTGCTCGGCGGCGAGGACCTGGGCAGCGAGGCCGCCGCCTGGGCGATGGACCGCATCATGCGCGGCGAGGCCACCGACGCGCAGATCGCCGGCTTCGCGGTGGCGCTGCGCGCCAAGGGTGAGTCGGTCCAGGAGCTGACCGGCCTGGTCGAGGCGATGTACGGGCACGCGAACCTGATCGAGGTGCCGGGGCCGAGCGTGGACATCGTCGGCACCGGCGGCGACGGCGCCAAGACCGTCAACATCTCCACCATGTCGGCGATCGTGGTGGCCGGAACCGGCGCCAAGGTCGTCAAGCACGGCAACCGGGCCGCGTCCTCGGCCTCCGGAGCCTCGGACGTCCTGGAGAAGCTCGGCGTCAACCTGGAGCTGACCCCGCAGCGGGTCGTCGAGGTCGCCGAGGAGGCCGGGATCACCTTCTGCTTCGCGGTGAAGTTCCACCCGGCGCTGCGCCATGTGGCCGCGGCGCGCGGCCAGCTCGGCGTGCGCACGGTCTTCAACTTCCTCGGTCCGCTCACCAACCCGGCCCGGGTGAAGGCCCAGGCGACCGGCGTCGCCGACGCGCGGATGGCCCCGATCATGGCCGGGGTACTCGCGGAGCGCGGCTCCTCCGCGCTGGTCTTCCGCGGCGACGACGGTCTGGACGAGCTGACGACCACGGCCACCTCACGGGTGTGGGTGGTACGGGACGGTTCGGTGCGCGAGGAGGGCTTCGACCCGCGGGACGTCGGCATCGACCTCGTACCGGTGGAGGCGCTGCGCGGCGCCGACGCGTCGTACAACGCGGACGTCGCCCGCCGGCTGCTCGCGGGCGAGACCGGTCCGGTACGGGACGCGGTGCTGCTGAACTCGGCGGCGGCCCTGACGGCGCTGGAGCCGGGGGAGGGCACCCTGGTGGAGCAGCTGCGCGAAGGAATCGCGAGGGCGGCGGAGTCGATCGACTCGGGCGCCGCGAGGAAGGCGCTGGAGCGCTGGGTCGCGGCCAGCAACCGGTAATGGCGCGGCGCGACCCCGTTCCGGAATCCGGGACGGGGTTGCGCGTCGGCGATCACGTGGCATACGTTCTGTGCCAGGTCATGAGTGACAGCTACGAAGCCCCGGCTTGCTGTCCGGCAACCCTCCGTCCGTGGCGGGGTGCCCCGGGTGAAGACCAGGCCGTAGACAGCAAGGTCTACGGCAAGCGCGGACCCCTCGAACCCTTGGGGTCCTGGTCCTCAGGGAGCCTCTTGTGAGCAAGCGAATGCGATAGGGCCTTTTCGCCCCTTCTTCGCAGACCCCTTTTTCTCTTCCCCAGCGCTGCCGCGTATCCGCCGGCGCGGGAATTCGCCTGCCCAGTACGGGAGTTCGCCATGTCTGTCTCCACCGTTGCCGCCGACCAGTCCGTTTGTGCCCCGCTGCCCGTTCTCGGACGTGATGTCACCGTTCCGCTCGTGACCGGGGGCGAGGTCACCTACGCCGCGCTCGACTACGCCGCCAGCGCCCCGGCCCTCCAGCGCGTGTGGGACGACGTCGCCGCCTACGCCCCGTACTACGGCAGCGTGCACCGCGGTGCCGGATACCTCTCCCAGCTCTCCACCGACCTCTTCGAGAACAGCCGCGCCACGGTCGCCGAGTTCCTCGACTGCCGCCCCGGCGACCAGGTCGTCTTCACCCGCTCCACGACCGACTCGCTCAACCTGCTCGCCGCCACGCTTCCCGCCGGTTGCGAGGTCTTCGTCTTCGAGACCGAGCACCACGCCTCGCTGCTGCCGTGGAAGGACGCGCGGGTGACGTACCTGAACGCGCCCCGCACCCCGGCCCAGGCCGTCGAGACCCTGGAGCGCGCCCTCGCCGACCGCACGGTGACGATTGAAGGGGGCCACGGCCCCGCCCTCGTCTGCGTGACCGGCGCGTCCAACGTCACCGGGGAGCTCTGGCCGGTGAAGGAGCTGGCGGCCGCCGCGCACGCCCACGGCGCCCGGATCGTTCTCGACGCCGCCCAGCTCGCGCCCCACCACCCCGTCTCCGTGCAGGAGTTGGACGTGGACTGGGTCGCGTTCTCCGGGCACAAGCTGTACGCCCCGTTCGGCTCCGGTGTCCTCGCCGGCCGTGCCGACTGGCTGCAGAGCGCCGAGCCGTACCTCGCCGGTGGTGGCGCGTCCAAGAAGGTCGCCCGTCGCACGGACGGCGGAGTCGACGTCGAGTGGCACACCACCGCCGCCCGCCACGAGGCCGGTTCGCCGAACGTCATCGGTGTCTACTCCATCGCCTCCGCCTGCAAGGCGCTCACCGAGGCCGGGTTCGACACCCTCGTCGCCCGCGAGCAGCACCTGGTCGCCACCGTCCGGGAGGGCCTGGCCGAGGTGCCCGAGGTGAAGGTGCTCTCGCTCTTCGGCGACGACGCCCCGCGCGTCGGTGTCATCTCCTTCGTCGTCGAGGGCTGGAACAGCTCGCACTTCGCCGCCGCGCTCTCGGCCGAGTACGGCATCGGCGTCCGCGACGGACTCTTCTGCGCCCACCCGCTGGTCCGCACCCTGCTGGGCAGCGACCCGCAGACCCAGGGGGAGTGCGGGGCCCCCGAGGCCGCGCCCGGCGAGAAGTCGCTCAACGCCATCCGCGTCAGCTTCGGCGCCGGTACGCCGGACGAGCACGTCGAGCGTTTCGTACGGGCCGTGAAGGAGCTCGTCCGGGACGGCGCGCAGTGGAAGTACCGCACCGAGGACGGCCGTTGCGTCCCGGACCGCGGCTGACCCGTCAGCTCGACGGCCGTCGCGCGGACCACTCGTACGGGTGCAAGGATGCGCGGGCGCGCCGGGGTCCCGGCGAGGATGAGGACCCGATGAGGGTTCGTTCATCTTCGCCGTGGGGTCAGGACTCCAGACCGATCGCGAAGGCCGCTTCCAGGTCGTGCTGGGAGTACGTACGGAACGCCACGTGGGTGTCCGTCGCCTCGACGCCGGGGATCTTGCTGATCCGGCCGGGGATCACGTCCGCCAGGTCGTCGTGCCGGGGGACGCGGACCATGGCGATCAGGTCGTACGTGCCGGTCACCGAGAAGACCTCGCTGACGCTGTCGAGCGCGGCGATCGACTCCGCGATCTCGGGGATGCGGTCCACACTGGTCTTGATGAGCACGATCGCGGTGATCACGGCTGGCTTTCTCCCTCGGTCGCCGCGGCTTGGGCCTTCACTCTAGCCCCACGGCCGTACCTCCCCCAGGCGTAGAGGAAGCCGACGGCGAAGCCCACCACATGGGCCAGATAGGCGACCCCGGGCCCGGACCCGGCCGTCCGCGCCGCGAGCCACTGCAGCACGAACCAGAAGGCCAGCACGATCCAGGCCGGGAAGCGCAGCGGCAGGAAGAAGAGGAACGGGAACAGGCTGGTCACCCGGGAGCGGGGGAAGAGGTGGAGGAACGCGCCGAGGACCCCCGAGATCGCCCCCGACGCCCCCACCAGCGTCTGCTCGCTGCTCGCGTACACCGCCGCGTAGCCGAGCAGCGCCAGATAGCCGCAGCCGAGGTAGAAGAGGAGGAACGGGAGAGCTCTCATCCGCTCCTCGGCCATCGCGCCGAAGACGTACAGGAACAGCATGTTCCCCAGCAGATGGAGCCAGCTGCCGTGGACGAAGAGGGCGGTGAGCGGGGTGAGCAGGGTGCGTGGCTCGCTGCTCATCAGCTCCGCCGGTACGACTCCCCAGTGGTGGAAGTACGCGCTCTGCGCCGCCAGCGCCGCGTCCCCGGTCCCGTACACCGGATCGAGGCCGGACACCGGGCTGATCAGGAACGTGCAGCAGCAGGCGGCGATCAGGCCGTACGTCACCACCGGTCCGGTCCGGGCACCCCGCCACGCACTCCGGGCCGCCTCCCGCCAGTCGATCCGCCGCCAGTCGATCATGGACAGATCATGGCGTAACGGGGCCCACCTGGACAGAGTGCCTCGCCGCGACACGGGGTACCCGCGAGGCCGTAGGGTTACGGGCAGTACCTCCGCAGTTCGACGGCGCACCGCGGCACCCGCACCCGCATCACGCACATGAAAGAGGACGTCACGATGACGACGGTTCCCCTGCCGACCGCCGAGACCCGCTGGCGCTGCACGCTCTGCGGCAATCTGACCCGGTTCGACGTGACCCGCTCCTCCAAGGTCGTCGAGTACGTCCATCTGGACCTCGCGGGCGAACCGAAGGTCGAGGAGCGCGAGGTGGTCAGTGAGACCATCGAGTCGGTCCGCTGCCGCTGGTGCAACGCGGTGGACCAGATCGAACTGGTGGACAGGCCCGGCACCGCCTCCTGACGGAGCGGCGCGAATGACAATGGGGTGACGGATCGTGGAGCAGCCCGCGCACGGTGGTGAACCGGCCGGCGCGGCAGGTGACGCTGCCGAGACGCTCGACCGCCCGCTGCCCGACGGCGTACGGCGGAAGGTCGTCGCGCTGGTCTCGGACGCCTTCGGCGGGTTGACCGTCGCGGAGCTTCCGGCACCCCTGCGGCAGTACGCGCGGTTCACCGCGAGCCGGCGGGCCAAGTTCGCGGGCAACGCCATGGCCGCCGCCCTGGAGAGCGACCCGCTCTTCCGGCAGCGGATCGGCGAGCGGTTCAAGGAGGCCCAGCCCGAGTTGGCCGGGGCCGTCGAGTCCGGCGCCCCGCCCGCCGCGGCCGACCCCGTCGACGTCGCCGCGGCCGCCTACGTCCTGCGCCCCACCGGCTGGGTCAAGCTGGTCGCCGCAGCGGGCGAGGAGGCCCAGCGCGCGGATGCCGAGCGGGCCGACGAGGCCGGCCGGCGCGAGCTGGAGCGGCTGCGCGAGGAGGTCTCCACCGCGAAGGAGCGCGGCCGCGCGGAGACCGAGCAGCTGCGCCACGACCTGGAGGCCGCCCGGAAGGAAGCCGAATCGCTTCACCGCAAGCTGCGCAGCGCCCAGAGCGATGTGAAGCGCGGTGAGGCCGCCCTGCGCCGCACGCAGGCCGAGATCGACACCGTCAAGGCGGAGGCGGCCGCGCAGGTCTCGGCCGCCGAGAGCGAGACCCGTCGGCTCAAGGCCCGGCTCGGCGAGGTCGAGGCGGCCCTGGAGGCCAGCCGGCGGGCCGCCCGTGAGGGGCGCTCCGTGGAGGACATGCGGCTGCGCCTGCTGCTCGACACCGTCCTGGACGCCGCGGCGGGTCTGCGCCGCGAACTGGCCCTGCCGCCCGTCTCCATCCATCCCGCCGACACCGTCGACGCGGTGGAGCCGGGCCGGATGTCCCCGAAGGACATCGCGGCCCGCGCGCTCTCCGAGACCGACCCGGCGCTCCTGGACCAGCTGCTCGCGCTGCCGCAGGCGCATCTGGTCGTGGACGGCTACAACGTCACCAAGACCGGCTATCCGACGATGCCGTTGGAGAAGCAGCGGCTGCGGCTGCTCGGCGGACTCTCCGCGCTCGCGGCCCGCTCGGGCGCCGAGATCACCTGCGTCTTCGACGGGGCGGAGCTCGCCGCCCCGGTTCTGCTCGCCCCGCCGCGCGGGGTGCGGGTGCTGTTCTCCAAGCCGGGCGTCACCGCCGACGAGTTGATCCGTCAGCTGGTGCGCGCCGAGCCGCCGGGCCGTCCGGTCGTGGTGGTCTCCACCGACCGCGAGGTCGCCGACGGTGTGGCCAAGGCCGGTGCGCGCCCGGTGACGTCCGCCTTGTTGCTCAAGCGGCTTTCGCGTACCTCGTGACGCATCCGAACTCCTGGGCTTAATGCCCGAATTCTGGAGGGCGCACGGTCAAGTGCTCACTACTGCCTGTGCGCTGTATGTAAATAAAGTGCTGCGTGGGCGAGATTTTGCTCATGAGGATTTGAACTGATCACAACTTGGTCACTAGGGTCAGGCCTCGAACCTTCGCGCGGTTGATCATCCATCCGGGATGACAGCGGAGGAACCGCCTGCCGCAGCCTGGTTGGGCGGCTCGAGGAAGAAGGAGCTCGCCTTCGTGGCGTCCCACCGTCGTCCCAAGCAGCCGAGCCGCACCCGTGTGACCGTGCTCACCGCGACCGCCGCTGCGGCCGTCGCGCTCTCCGCCCAGACCGGCGCCCAGGCGGCTCCGAAGCCGAAGATCGACGACGTGAAGTCGAAGGTCGACAAGCTGCACCACGAGGCCGAAGAGGCCACGGAGCAGTACAACCTGGCCGAGGAGCGCCGGGGCAAGCTGCAGAAGGAGATCGGGGCCCTCCAGGACAAGGTGGCCCGCGGTCAGCAGGAGCTCAACACCCTGCGGGACAACATCGGTTCGGTCGCCAGCGCGCAGTACCGCTCCGGTGGCATCGACCCGGCCATCCAGCTCTTCCTCTCCTCCGACCCGGACACCTACCTCGACAAGGCGTCCGCGATCGACCAGCTCGGCGCCAAGCAGGCCGACGTGCTCCAGTCGATCCAGGCCAAGCAGCGCACCCTCGCCCAGCAGCGCGCCGAGGCGACGACGAAGCTCGCCGACCTCGAGGACGTCCGCAAGACCCTCGGCGAGAAGAAGAAGACCTTCCAGGGCAAGCTCGCCGAGGCGCAGAAGCTGCTCAACACCCTCACCGCCGCCGAGCGCGCCAAGATGCAGGAAGAGGAGCAGCGCGCCAGCCGCGCCGCGGGCGACCGCGTCGACCTCGGCAACGAGGTCCCGGCCTCGGCGCGCGGCCAGGCCGCGCTCAGCGCCGCCGCCACCCAGATCGGCAAGCCGTACGTCTCCGGTGCCGAGGGCCCCAACTCGTACGACTGCTCGGGTCTGACGCAGTGGGCCTACCGCCAGGCCGGCGTCAGCCTCACCCGCACCACCTACACCCAGCAGAACGATGGTGTGAAGATCGGCCGCAGCCAGCTCAAGCCGGGCGACCTGGTCTTCTTCAACAGCCTGTCGCACGTGGGTCTGTACGCGGGCAACAACACCATCCTGCACGCCCCCAAGCCCGGCGCCTCGGTCCGCTACGAGTCGATGGACTACATGGGCACCTTCCAGTTCGGCGTGCGCGTCTGACGCATCCCGACATGACGCCCAATCGGGTGGTTCGTCGCATCCTTCGCTGACCTGACGCCCCGCCGGTGACCTGTGGTCTCCGGCGGGGCGTCACTTTGTGTGCCCGGCGCCTTCGTTGGACGCGGAGTGATCAGCGGCTACTGTCTGCCGCGCCAGTCTGGGTAACAGCCGAACGGAGCGCGATACGTGGCGTCCCACCGACGACCCGCGAGGGTCACCGTCCTGACCGCCGCGGCGGCCACCGCCGCCACGGCCTTCGGTGCCGTCCCCGCGAACGCCGACCCGGGCGGTGCCCAGCAGGCCGCCACCAAGGCCACGGTGGACCGGCTCTTCGAAGAGGCCGAACGGGCCACCGAGGGCTACAACAAGGCCGACGAGCGGGCGGACGCGCTGCGCACGTCCGTCTCCCAGGCGCGGGACGGCCTGGCGCGCGGCCAGGAGCGGATCAACCGCATGAGGGGCGCGCTCGGTTCGGTCGCCGGCGCCCAGTACCGCTCCGGCGGCATCGACCCCGCCCTCGCGCTGCTGCTCTCCGCCGACCCCGACTCGTATCTCGACCGGGCCTCCGTACTCGACCGGGTGGCCGCCCGGCAGAGCGTGGCGCTCGGTCAACTCCAGGCCGAGCAGCGGCGGTTGAACCAGAAGCGGACCGAGGCCGGCCGACTCCTGGCCGAACTGGAACGCAGCCGGACGCAGGTCGCCGAGCACAAGCGCACCGTCGAGCGGAAGCTCGCCGAGGCGCGCCGGGTCCTGGAGTCCCTGAGCGCGCAGGACCGGGCGGAGTTCGACCGGGACGCCCGGGCCTCTCGTTCGGGCCGCGACGGCGAGGAGGAGCTGCCGCCGCTCGCCGACCTCGGCCCCGCCTCCTCCCGCGCCGCCGCCGCGGTGGTCGCGGCGCGCAGCGCGATCGGCATGCCCTATGTGTGGGGCGCGACCGGCCCGCGGGCCTTCGACTGCTCCGGCCTGATGGTGTGGTCGTACCGGCAGGCCGGGATCAGCCTGCCGCGGACCTCCTCCGCGCAGCGGTACGCGGGTCGGCAGGTGCCGCTCTCGCAGGCGCAGCCCGGCGACCTGGTCACGTACCGCAGCGACGCCAGCCATGTCGGGATCTACGCGGGCAACGGGCAGGTGATCCACGCCCCCTACCCCGGCGCGCGGGTGCGCTACGACCCGGTCGGGATGATGTCGCACGTGACGGTGACGCGGGTCTGACCGTACGACCACCCGCACGTCTGCCCGTACGATCGAGGGCGTGGCAGGTCAGGGGTGTGGAGCGGCGCGGAGGGCGGCAGTCTGTCTGCTGGCCGGCCTGCTGGCCCTCGTCGGGTGCACTGCCCCGGAGCAGCCCGACCCCGCGCCCCGGGAGATCCAGACGCTCCTCGACCGGCACGCGCGGGCGCTGCTCGACCGGGACGAGACCGGCTACCTCGCGGCGCTCGACCCCGCGCTCGCACCCGCCGCGCGCACCGAGTTCGACCGGCTCGCGAAGATCCCGCTGGGCGGCTGGAGCTACCGGGTCACCGACGTCGACCGGGCCGGCGAAGGCCGGGCCACCGCCAGGGCCGAGCTCGGTTACCGGATCAAGGGCTACGACTCCGGGCCCGCCACCACCGAGCGGGTCCTCGACCTCACCGAGCGGGACGGCCACTGGTACGTCACCGGTGACCGGCCCGCCGCGGGCGCCCCACAGCAGCTGTGGCAGCAGGGCGAGGTCCGGACCGTGACAGGCCGACGCAGCCTCGTCCTCGGCGTCGGCCAGAGCGAGGAGCGGCTGCGGGAGATCGCGGCCGCCGCCGACCGGGCCGTCCCCGCGGTCGGGGACGCCTGGCAGGGGAACTGGGCGGGCCGGATCGTGGTCCTCGTGCCCGCGTCGGTCGAGGCCATGGGCGGGCTCCTCGGCGCGCCGGCCACCTCCTACCGGGGCATCGCGGCCGTCACCACCGGCGAGATCGGTGGCGGCCCGCAGGCGCCCGCAGACCGGGTGATCATCAACCCGGACGCGTACACGGTGCTCGGCGCGTTCGGCCGGCAGATGGTCCTCACCCATGAGACCACCCATGTCGCGACCCGGGTCCAGACCACGAAGGCCACGCCGGTGTGGCTGTCCGAGGGCTTCGCCGACTGGGTCGCCTACCGGGGCACGGGCCGAACGGCCGCCCAGGCGGCCCCGGAGCTGCGCCGCGCGGTCCGCGCCGGCGACCTCCCGGCGGTCCTCCCGGGCGACGACGCCTTCGCGTTCGGCGGCGACGCGGACGCCCTGGCGCGCGCGTACGAGGGCGGATGGCTGGCCTGCTCGCTGATCGCCGAACGCTGGGGCGAGGCGAAACTGACCGCCTTCTATCGCGCGGTGGGCGCCCACCCGGGCCGCGCGGGCGCGGTGGAGAAGGCCCTTCAGGAGGTCCTGGGCACCACCCCGGAGTCCTTCACGGCCGACTGGCGCGACTTTCTCCGGGCGCGGCTGGGGTAGTCGGGGCGGGCGCCTCAAGCTGTTCCAGCGCCTCCGTCAGCCACTGCTTCTCTGCCGTGCCCGTCGCACGGGCGATGCGCAGCATGCCCTGGCGGAAGAGGTCCGGCTCCTCCTCGGCGCGCACGGGGGCGCCGTCCTTGTAGAAGAAGCTGGCCGGGGTGTTCAGGAAGGCCTGGCGGCGGCGGAGAACGGCCGCCTGGGCCGCGCGGTCCGGGAGCAGGCCCAGGAAGGACAGCAGCGTGAAGAAGCGCTGGCCGTCGGTGATCTCGGCGTCCTTCGGGTCGCGGAGGCGCGCGAACAGCTCCTCCCGGCCCTCGGCGGTCAGCGACAGCATCCGCCGTGGCGCCGCGCTCGTGCCCGGTTCCGTACGGCGCTCCAGCAGCCCCGCCTTCACCATGCGGGTGATCGCCGGGTAGAGCGCTCCGTCGCTGACCGGGCGCACATGGCCGCTCAGCCCCTGGATGCGGTCCTTCAACTCGTACCCGTGCAGCGGCTTCTCGTACAGAAAGCCGAGGATCGTCAGCTCCAGCACCCCGCTCCTCCTTCGCGCTTGTCCCGGACCCGTGCGCCATGCTACCTCTTTTCGAGATACCTCTGATCGAGGTATCTCGAAAAGAGGGGGCTGTGATGGAACCGGGACGCACACATCGACGCACACTGATCCGGCTCGCGTACCCCGTCTACTGCGAGCTCCTCGCCGCGGTCGCCGCCGGGATCATCGGCATGGTCTGGGTCGCCCGCCTCGGCGGCGACGCCGTCGCGGCCGTCGCCGTCGCCACCAACGTCGAGAACGTGGCTCTCGGCGTCGTCCTCATGGCCGCCTCCGGCACCACCGTCCTCGTCGCACGCGCCCGCGGCGCCGAGGACCCCGCCGCCGTACGGGCCGCCGTCCGCGGCGGTCTGCTGCTCGGCGCCCTGCTCGTCCCGCCCGTCGCCCTCGGCGGCTACCTGCTGCGCGAACCCCTCGCCCGGCTCGTCCTCGGCGACGCCGACACCCCCGCACTCGCCCTCGCCACCGCCTACTTCGCGATCTCGCTCCCCGGTACGGCGGTCTTCTTCGCCACCACCGTCCTCGACGGCATCCTCAAGGGCGCGGGCGACACCCGCACCCCCATGCGCCTCGCCTTCCTCGCCAACGGACTCATCCTGGTCCTCGACCCGCTGCTCATCCACGCGTACGGGGTGCGGGGCGCCGCCCTCGCCACCGTCACCGGCCGCACCGTCGCCCTCGGCGCCGGACTCCTCGCCCTGCGCCGCAACCCGCTCCTGAAGGCCGCGCGGGCCGCCCGGCCCTCGGAGGGGACGGTCGCCGCCCTGCGCCGTACCGTCGCCACCGGCCTGCCCATGTCCGTCGACTTCGTCGTCCGGATGGCCGGGGCCCTCGCCCTGGTCGCCGTCGTGGCCCGGCTCGGCGTCACCCAGGTCGCCGCGTACGGCATCGCCACGAAGGCCATGTACGTCGCCACCATGGCCTTCTACGCCCTACGCCAGGCCGCCGCCATCCACACCGCGCACCTGCTCGGTGCCGGTCACGACGAGCGCCGGGCCGTCGGACGGCAGACCCTGCTGCTCGGAGGCGTTCTCGGCACGGCCGCCGCCGGCCTGCTGTTCCTCACCGCAGGCCCGGTCATGCGCGGCTTCGGCGCGGAGCCGGACGTGGCGGCCGCCGGCGCCCTCTTCCTGCGCTGCCTGGGCCCCCATCTGGTACTCATGGCCGGGTTCATCGCCCTCGCCGGGGTCTTCGAGGGCAGCGGCGGCAGCCCGAAGCTCGCCAGGATCACCGTCGCCGGCGTGCTGACCCAGCTCCCACTCGCGTACGCGTTCTCCGGCCTCGGACTCCCCGGAATCTGCCTGGCGATGGGCCTCGCGACGGCGGGGCAGTGCGCCGCCCTCGGCGTCCTGCACCGCCGCACGTCCGCCGGGGCTCAGGCGACCGGCAGGGTCCTCGCCCGCTCCGGCTGAGGAACCGGAGTCACCACGGGGGCGAGACGCGGCTCCGTGACCGTCTGGCGCCACAGGATGCGGCAGGCCGAGACCGAGGCGGCGACCAGCAGACCGTTCCGTATCAGCAGCAGCGTGATGCCCAGCGGATCGCTGTCCGTCACGTGCGAGAACCACACCGGGAACTCGAACTGCGTCACCGCCGTCGCCCACACCACCAGATGCGCGGGACGGCGCATCCGGCTCGCCCGGTAGGCCAGGCACACGGCGGCCAGACCGACGAGCCAGATCATGTACTGGGGGCTGATCACCCGGCTCGTCGTGGTGAACAGCAACACCGCCACGAACGCCGCGTCCGCCGGGGTCGACGTCGAGAACGCGCGGGCCCGGATCCGCCACACCAGCAGCCAACCGAAGGAGGCGACGGTCAGCACCATCGCCGCCGTGGAGACCGTGGAGACGTACGGGCCGAGGAACTCGATCGAGCCGTAGTTCATCCGCGCCTCGCCGTCCCAGCCGAGGTGCCGGGCCACATGGAAGAGCATCGCGCCCAGGGACTCGAGCTCCAGCCCCCGGTCGCGCTGGAAGGTCAGGAAGGCCAGCGCCCCCGGCGCCGCGAGCACGCACAGGAGCAGCAGCCCGGCCGCCGCGCCCGCCGCCGTCGACCAGGAGCGGAAGGTGGCGCGGCCGCGCGGGGTGCCCGCGAGCAGCAGCGCCGGCCAGACCTTCAGCATCGCGCCGAACCCGGCCAGCGCGCCGAGCACTCGTGGCCGGGAGAGCCCGGCGAGGAGCGCGGCCACGGCGACGGCGGTGACCATCAGGTCGTACCGGGCGTACGCGGTCGGGCCGAGCAGCGGCACGCCCGCGATCCAGATCCACGCGCCGTGCGGGCTCCGGCCCCGGCGCCGCCCCGCGTACATCAGCAGGCCGAAGACGAGGGCGTCGCACAGGAAGGCGAGCACGAAGAAGGCGGCCGAGTACCCGAGGAACGGCAGCAGCGCGGGCGAGAGGATCGCCAGGGCGGCGAGCGGCGGGTACTGCCAGGTCACGTCGTCCAGCGGGTACGTGCCGGTCTTCAGGACCTCGAACCAGCCCTGGTAGATCTGCTCTATGTCGCTCGTGACGTCCGGCCCGGGGACGGTGACGACCTTGAAGACACAGAGGAGCAGGACGACCCGGGTGAGTCCCCAGAGGAGAACGGGGTTTCTTCTCGCGCGCTCGGCAGCCGTACCCAGTACGCCCGTCATTCCTACCTCGTCCATTCCTGTGGGTCCGTCGGTCCGCGCCTGCGGAGGGTGTGTTGCCGGGCGGGGGGTGCGGTCACGTACATTCGGCGACGATGCACAAGACCCTGATCGTAACCAACGACTTCCCGCCTCGCCCCGGCGGAATCCAGGCGTTCCTGCACAACATGGCGCTGCGTCTGGATCCCGAGCGGATCGTGGTCTACGCCTCCACGTGGAAGCGCAGCCGCGAGGGGATCGAGGCGACCGCCGCGTTCGACGCGGAGCAGCCTTTCACGGTGGTGCGGGACAGCACCACCATGCTGCTGCCCACTCCTCGGGTCACCGCGCGGGCGACCGCGCTGCTGCGTGAGCACGGCTGCGAGTCCGTGTGGTTCGGGGCGGCGGCGCCGCTCGGCCTGATGGCCCCGGCGCTGCGCCGCGCGGGCGCGCGGCGGCTCGTCGCGACGACGCACGGGCACGAGGCGGGGTGGGCGCAGCTGCCGGCCGCGAGGCAGCTCCTGCGCCGCATCGGCGAGAGCACGGACACCATCACGTACCTCGGCGAGTACACGCGCTCGCGGATCGCGACGGCGCTGACGCCGGCGGCGGCCGGGCGGATGGTGCAGCTCCCGCCGGGCGTGGACGAGAAGACCTTCCACCCGGGCTCGGGCGGCGAGGCGGTACGGGAACGGCTCGGGCTCAGCGACCGCCCCGTCGTCGTGTGCGTCTCGCGGCTCGTCCCGCGCAAGGGCCAGGACACGCTGATCCGGGCCATGCCGGAGATCCTGCGGCGGGTGCCGGACGCCGTGCTGCTGATCGTCGGGGGCGGCCCCTACGACAAGGACCTGCGGCGGCTCGCGGCGACGACCGGGGTGGCCGATTCCGTACGGTTCACGGGCGCGGTGCCGTGGGAGGAGCTGCCGGCCCACTACGGCGCCGGCGACGTCTTCGCCATGCCCTGCCGCACCCGCCGCGGCGGCCTGGACGTCGAGGGCCTCGGCATCGTCTACCTGGAGGCGTCGGCCACCGGCCTCCCGGTCGTCGCCGGCGACTCGGGCGGTGCGCCGGACGCGGTCCTGGACGGCGAGACGGGCTGGGTCGTCCGCGGCGACGCCCCGGCGGAGTCCGCGGACCGCATCGCGACCCTCCTCCTCGACCCGGCCCTCCGCACCCGCATGGGCGACCGCGGCCGCGCCTGGGTCGAAGACCGCTGGCGCTGGGACCTGCTGGCGGAACGCCTGAAGGAACTGTTGTAGCCCCACGCCGGACTGCCCCCTCCTTCGCCTCTCCTCCCCAGGAGGGGCGAAGGGCCTCCTGCGTTCCCCCGCCCGTCCGCGAAACGGGACGGGCCCCCGCAGGGCGCGCTCAGCGCCCCGCGGGGGCCCGTCGAGGTCCCGGGTACCCACCGCGCCCTACGGGCGGTAGATCGCCTCGATCTCGTCCGCGAAGTCCTTCGCCACCACGTTGCGCTTCAGCTTCAGCGACGGGGTGATGTGGCCCGCCTCCTCCGTGAACTGGGCCGGCAGAATGCGGAACTTCCGTACCGACTCCGCCTTGGACACCGCCGCGTTGCCGTCGTCCACCGCCCGCTGGACCTCGGCGACGAGATCCGCGTCCTCGCGCAGCGACTCCGCCGTCGAGCCCGCCGGCTTGCCGTGCTCGCTCGCCCAGCGGCCCAGGAACTCCTCGTCCAGGGTCACCAGCGCGCCCACGAACGGGCGCCCGTCGCCCACCACCATGCACTCCGCGACCAGCGCGTGCGCCCGGATCCGGTCCTCGATGACCGCCGGGGCGACGTTCTTGCCGCCCGCCGTCACCAGTATCTCCTTCTTCCGGCCGGTGATCGCGAGGTAGCCGTCCTCGTCCAGCGTGCCGATGTCACCGGTGTGGAACCAGCCGTCGGCCAGCGCCTCCGCCGTCGCCGCCTCGTTCTGCCAGTAGCCCGTGAAGATGTGCTCGCCGTGCAGCAGCACCTCGCCGTCGTCGGCGATCCGCACCACCGAGCCCGGCAGCGGCTGCCCGACCGTGCCGATCTTCTGCCGGTCCCACGGGTTGAACGCGGTCGCCGCGCAGGACTCCGTCAGGCCGTAGCCCTCCAGGACCGTGAAGCCGATGCCGCGGAAGAAGTGACCGAGACGCTCACCGAGCGGCGCGCCGCCCGAGATCGCGTACTCGCCGCGCCCGCCGAGCACCGCCCGCAGCTTGGAGAAGACCAGCTTGTCGAAGACCTTGTGCTTGAGCTTCAGGCCGAGGGACGGACCCTGCGGCGTGCCGATCGCCCGGCTGTACGCGATCGCCGTGTGCGCCGCCTTGTCGAAGATCTTGCCCTTGCCGTCCGCCTGCGCCTTCGCGCGCGCCGAGTTGTAGACCTTCTCGAAGACGCGCGGCACACCCAGGATCAGGGTCGGCCGGAAGGCGGCCAGCTCGTCCGTGAGGTTCTTGATGTCCGGCACACAGCCCAGCTTGATCGGGGCCATCACCGAGGCGACCTCGACCAGACGCCCGAAGACGTGGGCGGCGGGCAGGAAGAGCAGGACCGAGCACTCGCCGGTCCGGAAGAGCGGCTTCAGGCGCTCCACCACGTTGCCGCACTCGGCGAAGAACGCGCGGTGCGTCAGCACACAGCCCTTGGGGCGGCCGGTGGTGCCCGAGGTGTAGACGATCGTCGCCGGGTCGTCGGCGTGCGCGCTCGACATCCGCTCGTCGAGCAGTTCGTCGGAGACGTCCGCGCCGGTGGCGGTGAGCCGCGCGATCGCGTCGGCCTCGATCTGCCAGACGCCCTTCAGGGCCGGCAGGTTCGCCCGTACCGACTCCACCGACTCCTGGTGGGCCGCGGACTCGACGAGGACGAGCGAGGCGCCCGAGTCGCCGAGGATCCACTGGATCTGCTCCGGCGAACTCGTCTCGTACACCGGCACGGTCACGGCGCCCGCGCTCCAGATCGCGAAGTCGAGGAGCACCCACTCGTACCGCGTTCTGGACAGCAGTGCCACCCGGTCGCCCGGCTCCACACCGGCGGCGATCAGACCCTTCGCGGCCCCGCGGACCTCGGCGAGGAACTGCTTGGCGGTGACGTCCGTCCAGACGCCGGCCACCTTGCGTCCCATCACGGCGGTGTCTGGGTGCTGAGACGCGTTGCGGCGGATGAGATCCGTCAGGTTGCCGTCCGAGGGGACCTCGTACAGGGCCGGAAGGCTGAACTCGCGCAAGACTGCTGCTCCTCATCGGGCGCCGGCGCCACGGCTCTGTGTGAATGCACCGGTGCGGTCCAAGATCGGGCAGGTGCTCAGTGGGGGTGAGCACAACTGGACTGCCCGGACGTTACCCATCAGTACTCGGTTCCCGATAGGGGGGTCTGGCCAGATGTTCGGTGCATCACACAGTTGTGGCGGTGCTTCGCGCACAGTAATCCACAGCTTTGCCGACTCGGAAGTAACCGCAGGTCCGACGCCCTACGCTGATCCGCATGAGGATCAACGTGGTCAGTGACGTGCACGGGAACGCCGGCGCCCTCGCCAAGGCGGGGGAGGGCGCGGACGCCCTCGTCTGCCTCGGCGACCTGGTGCTCTTCCTCGACTACGCCGACCACAGCCGCGGCATCTTCCCCGACCTCTTCGGCGTCGAGAACGCCGACCTGATCGTGGAACTGCGCACCGCGCGCCGCTTCGACGAGGCCCGTGACCTGGGGCGACGGCTCTGGTCCGAACTGCGCGTCGACCGGGACACGGCCATCGAGTCCGCGGTGCGCCGCCAGTACGAGGAACTGTTCGCGGCCTTCCCGACCCCCACCTACGCGACCTACGGAAACGTCGACATCCCCGGATTGTGGAGCGAGTTCGCGCGCCCGGGGACCACGGTCCTGGACGGTGAGCGGATCGAGCTGGGCGGGCTGGTCTTCGGCTTCGTCGGCGGCGGACTGCGCACCCCGATGCGGACGCCGTACGAGATCTCCGACGAGGAGTACGCGGCGAAGGTGGAGGCGCTCGGCGAGGTCGACGTGTTGTGCAGTCACATCCCGCCGGACGTACCGGAACTCACCTACGACACCGTCGCCCGCCGCTTCGAACGCGGCAGCACCGCCCTGCTCGACGCCATACGCAGGACCCGGCCGCGGTACGCGCTCTTCGGCCACGTCCACCAGCCGCTGGCCCGGCGGATGCGGGTCGGGGCGACGGAATGCGTGAACGTGGGGCACTTCGCGGCGACGGGACGGCCCTGGTCGCTGGAGTGGTGACGGGCCCCCGGTGAGGGCGCGATAGCCTTCGGTCGGCACGGTTCGTGCCCTGCGATTTTCTTCGAGTTCTCGCCGGACCGCACAGTGGAGGAGCCACAGCGATGGCCGAACACACCAGCTCGAGCATCACCATCGAGGCAGCGCCGGCCGACGTCATGGGCGTGATCGCCGACTTCGCCCGCTACCCCGAGTGGACGGGCGAGGTGAAGGAGGCCGAGGTCCTGGAGAAGGACGCGGCCGGGCGTGCGGAGAAGGTGCGGCTGCTGCTGGACGCGGGCGCGATCAAGGACGACCACACCCTCGCGTACACCTGGACCGGCGAGAACGAGGTCAGCTGGACGCTGGTCAAGTCCCAGATGCTCCGCGCCCTGGACGGCTCCTACCGGCTGGCCCCGGCGGGCGGCGGCACCCGCACCGAGGTGACGTACCAGCTGACGGTGGACGTCAAGATCCCGATGCTGGGCATGATCAAGCGCAAGGCGGAGAAGGTCATCATCGACCGCGCGCTGGCGGGCCTGAAGAAGCGCGTGGAATCGGGGGCGTAAGCCCCCGCACCCCGGGAGCGGCGGCCCCCCGCGGGACGATCGCCCGCAACCCCACGAGGCGGGAGTGCCCGGCGCTGTAACGTTCCCGCCCATGGGGATCATGCTCGTCACCGGGGCCGGCGGAGCCGGCCGGACCACCGTCGCGGCTGCCGCCGCGCTCGCCGAGGCGCAGGCCGGCCGACGCGTCCTGCTGGTGTCCGGCGACGCCGGCGAGTCACCCGGCGTGGACATCCTCCGTCCCGCCCCCGCCGCCGACTTCCGCCGCGAGTTCCTCGCCCTGCAGGCCCGCTCCGGCGCCGCCCTCGACCTGCTCGGCGCCGCGCCCTTCGAGGACGCAGAGCTCACGGAGCTCCCCGGCAGCCACCAGTTCGCCCTGCTCCGCGCCCTGCGCGACGCCGCCGGCGACTGGGACCTCGTCGTCGTGGACCTGCCCCCGCTGCCCGAGGCCCTCGCCCTCCTCGCGCTGCCCGAGCAGCTGCGCCGCTACCTCCGCCGCCTCCTCCCGCCCGAACGACAGGCCGCCCGCGCGCTGCGCCCCATGCTGGCCCAGCTCGCCGGCGTTCCCATGCCCGCGCAGTGGCTGTACGCGACGACCGCCCGCTGGGAGGCCGAGCTCGCCGCCGTCCAGGCCGTCGTCGACGCCCCCACGACCACCGTCCGGCTCGTCGTCGAACCCGGACCCGCCGCCACGGACACCCTGCGCACCGCCCGCCTGGGCCTCGCTCTCCACCGCCTCGCCCTCGACGCCGTCGTGGCCAACAAGCTGCTCCCCGCCGACTCGCCCGACCCCTGGTTCGCCGCCCTCACCGCCCAGCAGCACGAGCACCTGGCCCGGCTCCGTACCGCCCACGACGGGGCCGTGCACGCCCTCCCGCACCTCGGCCGGGACCTCCGCGGCCCCGAGGACCTCGCCCTGCTCGCCGTCGACGCGAAACCCGCCCCGGCCCCCGAGTGGACCGTCGAGGACCGCAGGGACGACGACGGCATCCTCGTCTGGCACATCCCCCTGCCCGGCGCCGTCAAGGACGAGCTCTCCCTCGTCCGCCGCGGGGACGAACTCCTCCTCGCCGTCGGCCCCTTCCGCCGCAACGTCCCGCTGCCGCCCGTCCTGCGCCGCTGCACGGTCGCCGGCGCCGGCCTCGTCGACGGCGATCTGAGAGTCCGGTTCACACCGGACGCCGGACTCTGGCCGAAGACCCCGTGACGCCGTGTACCGTCGACGGTATAAGCCGTAAGGAGTACGCCATGAGCGATTCGGATGCCTGGGCCAAGGCGTGCGCCGAGGACCTGGAGGCCGAGAAGGCCCGCCGTCGCGCCGGCGCGGAGCCCGGCTCGGCCGCGGAGGAGTTCCGCAAGCTCTTCGACGCCGTCGCCGACAAGGTCTCCACGCTGCGGAACCCGCTGATGGGCATGGCCGCGCAGAGCACCGTGCAGCAGTTCGTCAACCAGGCGAAGGCCGCCGTCGAGCCGGTCATCGAGCGCAACCCGCAGGTCTTCGACCACCTCGCCGCCGCCGGCAACGAGCTGCTGGCCGCCTACCGCTCGGCGGTCGAGGGCCACGAGACGCGCTGGACCCGGGACGAGCCCCAGGACCCGCGACGCGAGGAGCCCCGCGAGGACCCCAAGCGCGACGACGAAGGCCCCGGTACCGGGCAGCACATCGACCTGGACTGACCAGGACGGTCGCCCCCCTCGGGTACGGTTGGCCCTAGCGGGGCTCGACCGAAAACTGAGGGACACATGGGACTCACCATCGGCGTCGACATCGGCGGCACGAAGATCGCGGCCGGCGTGGTCGACGAGGAGGGCAACATCCTCGACACGCACAAGGTGCCCACCCCGCCGACCCCCGAAGGCATCGTCGACGCGATCTGCGCCGCGGTGTCCGAGGCCGGCAAGGGCCATCAGATCGAGGCTGTGGGCATCGGTGCCGCGGGCTACGTCGACGACAAGCGCGCCACCGTCCTCTTCGCGCCGAACATCGACTGGCGGCACGAGCCGCTGAAGGACAAGGTCGAGCAGCGGGTCGGCCTGCCGGTCGTCGTCGAGAACGACGCGAACGCGGCGGCCTGGGGCGAGTACAGGTTCGGCGCCGGGCAGGGCCACGAGGACGTCATCTGCATCACGCTCGGCACCGGGCTCGGTGGCGGCATCATCATCGGCAACAAGCTGCGCCGCGGACGCTTCGGCGTGGCGGCCGAGTTCGGCCACATCCGGGTCGTCCCGGACGGGCTGATGTGCGGCTGCGGCAGCCAGGGCTGCTGGGAGCAGTACGCCTCCGGGCGCGCGCTCGTCCGGTACGCCAAGCAGCGCGCCGCCGCCACGCCCGAGAACGCGGAGATCCTCCTCGGCCTCGGCGACGGCACGCCCGAGGGCATCCAGGGCAAGCACATCAGCGACGCCGCCCGGCAGGGCGACCCGGTGGCCGTGGACTCCTTCCGCGAGCTGGCCCGCTGGGCGGGCGCCGGCCTCGCGGACCTGGCGTCGCTCTTCGACCCCTCGGCGTTCATCGTCGGCGGCGGCGTCTCCGACGAGGGCGACCTCGTCCTCGACCCGATCCGCAAGTCCTTCCGCCGCTGGCTCGTCGGCGGTCAGTGGCGGCCGCACGCGCAGGTCCTCGCGGCCCAGCTCGGCAACAAGGCCGGCCTGGTCGGCGCTGCGGACCTGGCCCGCCAGGGCTGACGCCCGCACCTCGTCCGTACGACACGAACGCCGTCACGCGCCCGCGCGCGGGACGGCGTTCCGTGCTTTCCGGACATGTCCGCCCGTCGCGCCCTCTGGGGACCGGCGGGCGGTTGTCGTATCTTGCTGCGCATGGCGATCACCGCGCTGCCCAACTCCCGCACCGAGGCGGACGGTTCGGCCGTCGTCCGGGTGCTCTGCTACAACATCCGCTCGATGCGGGACGACGAGGACGCCCTCGCCCGGGTCATCCGGGCCTGCGCGCCCGACCTCGTCTTCGTCCAGGAGGCGCCGCGCTTCTTCCGCTGGCGCAAGCACGCGGCCCGGCTCGCCGCCAAGAGCGAGCTCGTCGTCCTGAGCGGCGGCGCGACGGCCGCCGGACCGCTGCTGATGTGCTCGCTGAGGGCCACCGTGGAACGTACCGAGGACGTCCTGCTGCCGCTCACCCCCGGGTTGCACCGGCGCGGCTTCGCCACCGCCGTCGTCCGGTTCGGGGGCGCCCGGGTGGGTCTGATCAGCTGTCATCTGAGCCTGCAGACGGACGAGCGGTACGCCCAGGCCGGGATGCTCCTCGACCGGGTCGCAGGGATGGACGCCCCGCACACGATCGTGGCCGGGGACCTCAACGAACGTCCCGGCGGCCGGAGCTTCACCCGACTGACCAAGGAGCTTCAGGACGGCTGGGCCGTCAGCCCCTGGGGCGGCGAGTACACCTCGACGCCCACCGACCCCCACCAGCGCATCGACGCGATCCTGGCGACCGAGGGCGTCGAGTTCCTGGGGTGTGGCGTCCCCACGGACCTCGACCCGGCGGACCTCAGGGCGGCGACGGACCACCTCCCGGTGCTCGCGGCGGTACGGCTCCCGGCGGGCTGAGCCGCCGCGCGCGCACCATGGCCCGGGCCGTCCGCTACACCACCGCGCCGCGCCCCGGGTCGTCGAAGCCGTCATCGTCGTCGTCGTGCTTCATACGGGCCACCAGCGTCGCGAAGCCACCGAGGAAGCCGCCCACGCACAGCGTCGTCAGCCACCACGTCATGTCCCACTGGAGCAGCACCGCGAGCAGCATCAGCACCGGGCCGCCGACGACGCCCAGCCACGCGAACTTCGTGGTCGCGTCCGCCTCCGGCAGCGGAGGCGGCTCCGGCGGGACGAAGTGACCCTCGTCGCCGTCGTCACCCTTCCGACCGGACTTCTTCTCACCGGTCTCGGCGTCCGGGTCCGCGAGCTCGTAGTCGCGCGGGCCGCCGCCCACGCTCACCCCGGGGGCGAAGACGACCGAGCCGCCGAGGACGGGCTTCCGGGGATGCTCGCCCTCGGCGTCCCCTTCGTCCTCGTCCTCGTCCTCCTCGTCGTCCTCGTCCTCGTCATCGTCGCCGTCGTCGTCACCCTCCACGGGCTCCGGCAGCGCCAGGTCCTCCACCGATCTGAAGGGCTTCGCCCCGGGAGGGTCCGCCGGCTCCTCGCCGTACCCGGCGACGATCGCCGCCCAGGCCGCCTCCTCGTCGATCGGCTGCGGCTCGCGCTCGCCGTCCTGCTGTTCAGCCACCGCTCGTGCTTCCCTTCTCCCCGACGCCCTCCGGAGCGAGGCGGCCGAGGAACGCCCAGCTCTCCTCGAAGATCCGCTCCGCGTCGTGGTCCAACGTCGCCACGTGGTAGCTCTGTTCCAGCAGGATCTCCTGCACGTCCGTCGAGGAGATCCGGCTCAGGATCCGCGCCGAGTCGGCCGGCGGCACCACATGGTCCTGCGGGCTGTGCAGCACCACCACCGGCTGCGTGACCTGCGGCAGCTCCGCGTCCACCGTCCGGAAGAGCTGCCGCATGGAGTGCGCCGCGTGCAGCGGCACCCGGTCGTAGCCGATCTCCGCCGCGCCCTCCTTGGCGATGTCGCTGGCGATGCCGTTCGTCGTCCGCACGAAATGGCGGACCACAGGAAGGGCGTGCGCCGCGACGCCGTGCACCTTGTTGGCCGGGTTCACCAGGACGAGGCCCCGCACGGCGTCGCCGTGCTTGGCCGCGAGCCGCAGCGCCAGCGCCCCGCCCATGGAGAGGCCGAAGACGAAGACCTGCTCGCAGCGGGCGAGCAGCTCCCGCAGCGCCCGGTCCACCTCCGCGTACCAGTCGTGCCAGGTCGTGAGCTGCATGTCCTCCCAGCGGGTGCCGTGCCCGGGCAGCAGCGGCAAGGACACCGTCAGTCCGCGCTCGGCCAGATACTCCGCCCAGGGGCGCAGCGACTGCGGGGAACCGGTGAAACCGTGACAGAGAAGGACGCCGACCTCTCCGCCCTCATGGCGGTACGGCTCGGCTCCAGGAAGGACCGGCACCGGGGTCTCCTGTTCGTGGGTTCGACGAAGCAACGACAAAAGGGGAAGGACCTTCACCGTACGCGACCGGACCGACACCGACCAGGTCCGTTCGCACGAAGGTGCTCCGCACACGGCCGCACCCGCGCGGGCGGGCGGGAAAAGGCGGGATAAGGTCTGTCCGACGGCACACGGAAGGTACTCGAGTTGATCTACGGCGCAATGAAGTTCTCCATCGGAGGGTCACTGAAGCTCGCCTTCAGGCCTTGGGTGGAGGGCCTCGAGAACATTCCCGCCGACGGGCCGGCGATCCTCGCGAGCAACCACCTCTCCTTCTCGGACTCCTTCTTCCTTCCGGCCGTCCTCGATCGCAAGGTCACCTTCATCGCCAAGGCCGAGTACTTCACCTCGCCCGGTGTGAAGGGCAAGCTCACCGCCGCCTTCTTCAAGGGCGTCGGCCAGCTCCCCGTGGACCGCTCCGGCGCGCGGGGCGCCGGTGAGGCGGCGATCAAGGCCGGTATCGAGGTCATCGAGAAGGGCGGCCTCTTCGGGATCTACCCGGAGGGCACCCGCTCGCCCGACGGCCGCCTCTACCGCGGCAAGCCCGGCGGCCTCGCCCGCGTGGCCCTGGCCACCGGCGCGCCCGTCATTCCGGTCGCCATGATCGACACCGAGAAGATCCAGCCGCCCGGCAAGGTCGTCCCCAAGCTGATGCGCCCGGGGATCCGGATCGGCAAGCCGCTGGACTTCACTCGCTACCAGGGCATGGAGGGGGACCGCTTCATCCTCCGCTCGGTGACGGACGAGGTCATGTACGAGATCATGACGCTGTCCGGCCAGGAGTACGTGGACATCTACGCGACGGCCGCCAAGCGCCAGATCGCGGAGGCCGAGAAGGCCGCCAAGGAGGCCGTCAAGGCCGAGATCGCGGCACGGGAAGAGTCCGGCGCCTGACCCTCTCGTAGAGGGGGGCGCCCAGGGGTGGGGGAGATGGCCAAGCGCGAGCGTGTCGTGCGGATGTCGGTCGAGCAGCCGCTGTGGCGCGCGCTCACCGCGTACCGCATCGGGACGATGATCTACGCCGTCCTGATCTTCGGCTTCGGCCGGGAGCGGTACGAACGGCCGTGGGTGGCCATCGCCTTCCTCGCCGTCATGTGCGTCTGGACCCTGGCCACCCTGCCCAAGGTGGCGAACGCGGCGCGCTGCACCAAGCGCTTCCTGATCGCCGACCTCACGGTGGCCCTGACCGGCATCCTGCTCACCCCGCTCGCGGACGAGCAGGCCCAGTCGGTCGACGGGCCCACCCTGCCGACGATATGGACGGCCGGGGCCGTCCTCGCGTACGCCATCAAGGGCGGCTGGCGCTGGGCCGGCTTCGCCTCCTCGCTGGTCGCCGTCGCCAACATCATCGAGCGCGGACACCCCACCCGGGACACCCTCCACAACGTCCTGCTGGTGTGGGTGGCGTCCATCGCCATCGGTTACGTCGTCGAGGTCGCCCGCGCCTCCGAGCGGACCCTCGCCCGGGCCCTGGAGATCGAGGCCGCGACCCGGGAGCGGGAACGTCTCGCCCGGGACATCCACGACAGCGTGCTCCAGGTCCTGGCGATGGTGCAGCGGCGCGGTACGGCCCTGGGCGGCGAGGCCGCCGAGCTGGGCCGGATGGCCGGGGAGCAGGAGGTCGCCCTCCGTACGCTCGTCGCCGGCGGGCTGACCCGGCCGTCGCTGGTCTCGGAGGACGAGTCGGAAGGCGCCGTCGTCCGCATCGTCGAGGAGCCGGACGACGACTGCCCGGTCGATCTGCGCGCCCTGCTGGCCCCGCGCGCCGGGGCGAGGGTCACGCTCTCGGACCCGGGCACCCCGGTCCTGCTGCCGTCCCCCGCCGCCCGCGAGCTGGCCGCCGCCGTCGGCGCCGCCCTGGACAACGTCCGGGTGCACGCGGGCGGGAACGCCCAGGCGTGGATCCTGGTCGAGGATTGGCCGGACGAGGTGATCGTGACGGTACGGGACGACGGCCCGGGCATCCCGGAGGGGCGGCTCGCCCAGGCGGAGGGCGAGGGCCGGATGGGCGTCGCCCTGTCCATCCGGGGGAGACTGCGGGATCTGGGGGGCACGGCCGAGCTGATCTCGGTGCCGGGCCAGGGCACGGAAGTCGAACTGAAGGTCCCGCGGGATCCACGGGGGAAGGCAGGAACGAGATGAGCGAGCAGCAGTCGATGGACCAGCGGATCAAGGTGATGGTCGTCGACGACCACCCGATGTGGCGGGACGCGGTCGCCCGCGACCTCGCCGAGGCCGGCTTCGACGTGGTGGCCACGGCGGGCGACGGCGAACAGGCCGTGCGCCGCGCCGGGGCGGCCGGCCCGGACGTCCTCGTCCTGGACCTCAACCTGCCCGCCAAGCCGGGCGTCCAGGTCTGCAAGGAGCTGGTCGGCGCCAACCCCCGGCTGCGGGTCCTCGTGCTCTCCGCGAGCGGCGAGCACGCCGACGTCCTGGAGGCGGTGAAGTCCGGCGCCACCGGCTATCTGCTGAAGTCCGCCAGCACGGCGGAACTGATCGACGCGGTGCGCCGCACGGCCGTCGGCGACCCCGTCTTCACGCCCGGGCTCGCGGGCCTGGTCCTCGGTGAGTACCGTCGCCTCGCCTCCGAGCCCGCCCCGGCGGCCGGCGCCGACGAGCCGAAGGCCCCGCAGCTGACCGAGCGTGAGACCGAGGTCCTGCGGCTGGTCGCCAAGGGCCTGAGCTACAAGCAGATCGCCGAGCGTCTGGTCATCTCGCACCGCACGGTGCAGAACCACGTCCAGAACACCCTCGGCAAGCTCCAGCTGCACAACCGCGTGGAACTCGTCCGGTACGCCATCGAGCGCGGCCTCGACGACGCCTGACAATTCACCCTTCGCGTTGTGTCGGAGTGACCCACGTCACTACTAGCGTGGGTCGCGCATCCCGTCCGCCACGGCGAAGGAGAGCTCCATGCGCGTCGGCGTACTGACCGGGGGCGGCGACTGCCCCGGTCTCAACGCGGTCATCCGCGCCATCGTCCGCAAGGGAGTCCAGGAGTACGACTACGAGTTCACCGGGTTCCGCGACGGCTGGCGCGGCCCCCTGGACGGCGTCACCGTACGGCTCGACATCCCCGCCGTCCGCGGCATCCTGCCGCGCGGTGGCACCATCCTCGGCTCCTCCCGCACCAATCCGCTGAAAGTGGAGAACGGCATCCGCCGGATCAAGGAGAACCTCGCCAAGTGCGAGGTCGATGCCCTGATCGCGATCGGCGGCGAGGACACCCTCGGCGTCGCCGCCCGGCTGGTCGACGAGTACGGCGTCCCCTGCGTGGGTGTGCCGAAGACCATCGACAACGACCTCTCCGCCACCGACTACACCTTCGGCTTCGACACCGCCGTCGGCATCGCCACCGAGGCCATCGACCGTCTCCACACCACCGCCGAGTCCCATATGCGGGTCCTCGTGGTGGAGGTGATGGGCCGTCACGCCGGCTGGATCGCCCTGCACGCCGGCCTCGCGGGCGGCGCCAACGTCATCCTCATCCCCGAACAGCGCTTCGACCTCGACCAGGTCTGCGCCTGGGTCACCTCGCGCTTCAAGGCCACGTACGCCCCGATCGTGGTCGTCGCCGAGGGAGCGATGCCCAAGGACGGGGACATGGTCCTCAAGGACGGCACCCTCGACTCGTACGGACACGTCCGGCTCTCGGGCGTGGGCGAGTGGCTCGCCAAGGAGATCGAACGGCGGACGGGCAACGAGGCCCGGACCACGGTCCTCGGCCATGTGCAGCGCGGCGGCACCCCCAGCGCCTTCGACCGCTGGCTCGCCACCCGCTTCGGTCTGCACGCCATCGACGCGGTCCGCGACGGGGATTTCGGAAAGATGGTCGCGCTGCGCGGCACCGACATCGTCCGCGTCCCGATCTCCGACGCCACGGCCCGGCTCAAGACCGTCGATCCTGCGCTGTACGCGGAAGTGGGGGTCTTCTTCGGCTGAGCACCCCGACGGCACGGGTCGTACATTCGCGCATGTCCGGCCCATGGACCTGGCGACGGCGGTCATCGACACGACCGTCCAGAACGTCCTCGACCACACCGCGGGGCGGCGCGGCGAGAACGTCCTGGACCCGGCCGCGTCCTAGGGCCTGTCCGGCGGATCATGGTCGGACACGCCCTAGACCAGCACCCCGGCGAGCAGCGACGCGGTCAGCGCCGCCCCGTCCATCGTCAGAACCGACTCCGGGTGGAACTGCACGCCCGCGAAGCCGGGCCCGCGCAGGGCGTGCACCTCGTCCGTCTCTTCGTCACGGCTCACCTCGATCCGGTGCAGGGCCAGTTCGGTGGCCGTCCGGTCGTCGCAGCGGGCCGTGAAGCTGTTGTAGAAGCCGACCGTCTGCCGCTGCCCGAAGAGGTCGATCCGCACCTGCGCCCCCTGGAAGGGGGTGCGCTTGCGGACGATCTCCAGGCCCAGCTCGGCCGCGATCAGCTCATGGCCGAGGCAGACACCGAGGAGCCCGTGCCGGTGATCTCGTACGAGATCGGCCGTCAGGCCGCGCAGGAAGCGCATCTTGGGGTCGGACGCGTCCCCCGGGTCGCCGGGCCCCGGACCGAGCACCACCGGGCCCTCGTGGCCGAGCGCGAGCTCCCGCAGCCCCGGCTCGTCGTAGCGGACGACCGACACCTCCAGCCCCGAGGAGCGCAGCAGGTGCGCGAGCATCGCGGTGAAGGTGTCCTCCGCGTCGATCACCAGCGCGTGGCCGGTCAGCTCGGCCGACCGGACCTGCATCCGCAGCCAGAACGGCGCCAGATCGGCCCGCCGGGCGTCCAGGGCCGCCCGCACCCGCGGATCGTCCGCGAGCCGGGACGCCCGCGGGGACGCGTCGTACGGCCGCCCCTCCCGTACCCCCAGGGCCGCGAGCACCCCCGCCGCCTTGGCATGGGTCTCGGCGACCTCGCCCGCCGGGTCGGAGTGCCGCACCAGGGTCGCGCCCACGGGCACCCGCAGCCGCCCTTCCCCGGAGATGTCGGCGGTCCGGATGAGGATGGGGGAGTCCAGCGTCTGGACCCCGTTCTCGTCCGTACCGAGCAGGGCCAGCGCCCCCGCGTAGTAGCCGCGCCCGCCGGCCTCGTGCCGCTCGATCACCCGGCAGGCGTTCTGCACGGGCGAGCCGGTGACCGTCGCCGCGAACATCGTCTCGCGCAGCACCTCCCGTACGTCGAGGGAGGAGCGACCGCGCAACTCGTACTCCGTGTGGGCGAGATGAGCCATCTCCTTGAGCCGCGGCCCGATCACCACCCCGCCCATGTCGCCGACCGTGCACATCATCTTGAGCTCCTCGTCGACCACCATGGAGAGCTCCTCGGTCTCCTTGCGGTCGGCGAGGAACGTCAGCAGGTCCTCGGGGGTGGGCGCGGCGCCGGTGGGGTACCGGTAGGTGCCGCTGATCGGGTTCATCACGACCGTGCCCCCGGACATCCGGACGTGCACCTCGGGGCTCGCCCCGACCAGCGTGCGGTCCCCGGTATGGACGACGAAGGTCCAGTACGCGCCCCGCTCGCCCGCGAGGAGGCGGCGGAACAGCGCGAGCGCGTCGGCGCGGCCGAAGCCGGGGATCTCGCCGGTGTAGGTGCGGCGGATGACGAAGTTGGCGCCCTCGCCGGAGCCGATCTCCTCGTCGATGACCCGTCGCACGGTCTCGGCGTACTCCTCGTCCGACACGTCGAACCCGCCGCCCTCGACCCGGACGGCGTGCGTCGGGAGCTGCGCGAGCGCGTCGGCGAGCGGCAGCTCGTACGCCTCCTCGGCGACCAGCACGGAGAGCGGGGTGCCGTCGTCGCGGACGTCGAAGCCGCGCTCGCGGATCTGCCGGAACGGCACGAGGGCGAGCGTGGGCAGCGCGCCGACGGGCAGTTCGGCGAGCCGCTCGGCCTCGTGGACCGCGCCGATCAGCACCTCGACGGTGTCGTGATCACGGCCCGGTGTGCGTCTGCGGAGCAGGGCGAAGGGCGGGCAGGAGGGGTCCAGGAGTCGGGAGAGGTCCATGGTGCGTGTTCCTTCCGGGTGAGGGAGAGGAACGGCCCCGTGAAACGGAAGAAGGCCGCCCCTCGGGCGGCCTTCGCGTGTGTCGGTGTACGCGCAGTCAGTGGGCCGCCGGATGAGCGGTCCACCACCAGTTCTGGATCGTGTGCGCGAACATGCGAGCACTGTAGCCCAGCCGGACACGGAAACGGGGCCCGGTCCGCACCGTGGACGGTGCGAGCCGGGCCCCTCTTCACAGATCGACAGGATCGATTCTTCGGATCAGAAGATCGAGTTGTAGATCCCCCAGCCCGGACCCATCTTGATGCGCGCGCCGATCGGGGACGTGGCGCTGCCCGTTCCGGGGTACAGCCATGCGACGCCGGTGGTGTCCCGTGCCATCAGGTCCACCCTGCCGTCACCGGTCAGGTCGCTCGGAGCGAGGATGACGTTGTGCATGTTCCAGCCGGTGCCGACCTGGACCCGGCTGGTGTACGGCGCGGCGGCGTTACCCGTGCCCTTGTGCATCCACAGGACGCCGGACGCCTCGCGGCCCAGGATGTCGGGCTTGCCGTCACCCGTCAGATCGCCGGCGCCGAGGATGATGGTGTAGCCCTGCCAGCCCGTGCCGAGCTTCGCGCGGGTGGTGAACGGCGCGGACGGGTTGCCGGTGCCCTGGTACAGGTAGATCGTGCCCGACTTCTCGCGCGCGAGCAGGTCGGCCTTGCCGTCACCGGTCAGGTCACGCATGCCGACGATCTTGTCGTAGCCGCCCCAGCCGGGACCGACCTTGACTCGCGCCTTGAAGGGCGCGGACGGGTTGCCGCTGCCCTGGTGGTACCAGAGCACGTCGCGGCCTTCGCGACCCACGACGTCGCCGGTGCCGTCGGCGCGCAGCGCGGTCATCGGGGTGATGATGTCGTAGCCCTGCCAGCCGCTGCCGACGCGGTAGCGGTTCAGGAACTGCCACGACGCGTTGCCGGTGCCCTGGTACTGCCAGATGGCGCCGGAGCTGTCCCGGGCGATGACGTTGTAGCGGTTGGTGGCGGAGACCGGCGTGGCAGCGGGGACCACGTCCACGTCGGAGGCCTTCACCCAGGCGATGCGGTGGTTGAACCGGATCGGGATGAACTGGTTCGTGGTGCCCTTGACCAGGGTGCGCGAGCCGGGGCCCGTTCCGTCGAAAGTGCCGCCGTAGTAGTAGTCACCGGCGACGGGGGCGCCACCCTGGACGTACTTCTGGCCCGAGAGCAGCAGGCTGCTGTACTTCGTCAGCGACTCCTGGCCGCGGGTCTGCACCGGCACGTTCGTACCTGCGTAGGCCGCGTCCTCCGGGTAGGCACGGCCGTAGACCTTGACGGAGGCCAGGCCGGCCTTCGGCGTCAGCGCCGTCCTGGTGCCGGCGCCGACCGGGACGGTCCACTGGCCGCCGGGGTTGTAGAACCAGGCCTTCTTGCCGCCGTACCAGATCGCCGTCCAGTTGTACTGGCTCTCCACGACCACGTACTCGCCGCCCGCGACCAGCTTGTTCGCCCAGTTGGACCCCTCCGACCAGGTGGTCGAGAAGTACGGGTCGGTGAGGGTGGCCGAGCTCGTCGACGGCGAGGAGTAGAGGTAGCCGAAGTTCGACGGCCGCGGCGAGACCGAGGCGCCGCCGTACGTCAGGGTCGGCTGGTTGGCCGTGGTGAAGGGCGGGACGTAGCGGACGATCTGGCCCGCCTTGAGCAGCCCGCCCGCGCCGCCGACACCCGTCGGGGCGCCCAGCAGGCCCATGTAGTGGTTCCAGTCCCAGTACGGGCCCGGGTCCCAGTGCTGGGTGCGGACCTTCTCGTCGAGCACGCCGGGGATCTCGTCGTGACCGATGATGTGCTGGCGGTCCAGCGGGATGGAGTACTTGGTGGCCAGGTGCTTCACGAGCGCGGCGGAGGACTCGTACTGCGGCTCGGTGTACCAGGAGCCGGCCTTGATGGCGTAACCCTCGTGCTCGATACCGATCGAGTGCATGTTGAGGGTCTTGTTGCCCGCGTGCCAGGCCTCGTTCTTGTTCTCGACCATCTGGGTGACCAGACCGTCCGAGGCACGGATCAGATAGTGCGCGCTCGCGTACGACGCCGGGTTCTTGAAGACGGAGAGGGAGCCGTCGTAGCCGCCCTCCGTGTCGTGAATGGCGATGTAACGGATGTCGTAGCCGCCCTCGGGGCGGTTGGCGACGTTGTAGTTGCCGTAGTCCGTCGGGTCGGTCGTGCTGTTCTGCCGGAACCCGGCCGGAATGAAGTTGCAGTTCAGGCCCACGGGGCAGTCGGCCGTCGCCGTCGTCGCCGCGAAGGTCGCGGCGAGCGGGACGTTCGACGGCTTCACGGGCTCGACCGAGGGGTCGGCGGGCAGGACGACCTGCTCGCCGTCCGCAGTGAGCTCACGCTCACCCGTCTTGATCGACTCGAAGACGCGCTTCGCGAAGAGGTCGGCGCCCTTCTTGTCCGGCGCCTGGCTGTAGCGCGCGACGGCCGGGTACCAGGCACCGGCCTCGTCCGGCAGGTCGCCCGTCGCCTGCTTCTGGTACTCGGCGAGCAGGGCCGCGCCGGCGCGGATGCTCTGCGCGGTGTCGTCCTTCAGGGACTCGGCGGAGCCGTCGACCAGCTCGGCGGCCTTGTCCAGGGTGTGCAGCCGCGGATCGTCGGTGTCGACGGTCTCCTTCGGCGTGGTGCGCAGCGCCTTCGCCGCGTCGAAGTGCTTCTCGACGTTCGGGTCGCCGCTCCGGTTCATGTGCTCGAGGCGGTGCTCGTCGGTCTCGGACTCGACGTCCTCCGGATCGACGTCCGTCAACCCCATCACGTTGTACGCGCCGGTCACGCTCGGCTCGCCGTCGTGCGACTCCCAGCGCGTCTGGCGGTACGACACCGCCATCAGTACGCTCTGCGGCACGTCGAACTCGTCCGCCGCCGCCGCGAACTGCGACTGCAGCGACGCCTTCACGTCGTTCTTGTCGTCCGAGGCGCCCAGGATGCCGGGCGACGCCACGGCGATGGTGCCGATCGTCGCGGTGGCGACAACGGCCGCCGCCGCACCGTAAAGCAGCCGTCTCTTTTTGCGGTCCCTGCGGTGCCCTTGGCTCACGCCCACCCCTGTGGTCTCTGTGGATTCAGATGTTTAAAACGCGCGTGAGGGTAACACCACCTGAAGGTGTGAACCCCGTCCACGGACAATTCGGGCAGCCGTCTCAGCCACTGGTCGCGGCTCTGGACAGGTCGCCGGACCCCGTAATGTGGTGGTGTGACCGTGAACGCTAAGACCACCGCTACCGGTGGCAACACCTGGCGAGACCTTCCCGCGGCGCAGCAGCCTGAGTACCCCGATGCCGAGGCTCTGCGCGATGTGATCGCGGACCTCGAGTCGTATCCGCCGCTCGTCTTCGCCGGCGAGTGCGATCAGCTGCGCGCCCGCATGGGAGCCGTCGCCCGTGGCGAGGCGTTCCTGCTCCAGGGCGGCGACTGCGCCGAGGCCTTCGATGGCGTGTCCGCCGACCACATCCGTGCCAAGCTCAAGACGCTGCTCCAGATGAGCGCCGTCCTGACGTACGCGGCCTCCGTGCCCGTCGTCAAGGTCGGCCGCATCGCGGGGCAGTACTCCAAGCCCCGTTCGAAGGGGACCGAGACCCGCGACGGCGTGACCCTGCCGACGTACCGCGGCGACTCGGTCAACGGCTTCGACTTCAACGAGAAGGCCCGCGTCCCGGACCCCGAGCGCCTGAAGCGGATGTACAACGCCTCCGCCTCCACGCTCAACCTGGTGCGCGCCTTCACCACCGGCGGTTACGCCGACCTGCGCCAGGTGCACGCCTGGAACCAGGACTTCGTGAAGTCGTCCCCCTCCGGGCAGCGCTACGAGCAGCTGGCACGCGAGATCGACAACGCGCTGAACTTCATGAAGGCCTGTGGCACCGACCCGGCCGAGTTCCGTGCCGTCGAGTTCTACGCCTCCCACGAGGCGCTGCTGCTCGACTACGAGGGCGCCCTCACCCGTACGGACTCGCGCACCGGCAAGCTGTACGACACCTCCGGGCACATGGTCTGGATCGGTGAGCGCACCCGCCAGCTCGACCACGCCCACATCGAGTTCGCCTCGCAGATCGCGAACCCGATCGGCATCAAGCTGGGCCCGACGACCTCGGTCGACGAGGCGCTGACGTACATCGACCGCCTGGACCCGGACCGCGAGCCCGGCCGGCTGACCTTCATCGTCCGCATGGGCGCCGACAAGGTCCGGGACAAGCTCCCGGAGCTGGTCGAGAAGGTCACCGCCTCCGGCGCGACCGTCGCCTGGGTCACCGACCCGATGCACGGCAACACCTTCGAGGCGGCTTCCGGCCACAAGACCCGGCGCTTCGACGACGTGCTCGACGAGGTCAAGGGCTTCTTCGAGGTGCACAAGGCCCTCGGTACGCACCCGGGCGGCATCCACGTCGAGCTCACCGGTGACGACGTCACCGAGTGCGTGGGCGGCGGCGACGAGATCTTCGTCGACGACCTGCACCAGCGCTACGAGACGGCCTGCGACCCGCGGCTCAACCGCAGCCAGTCGCTGGACCTGGCGTTCCTGGTGGCGGAGATGTACCGCGACCAGTGAGCGTGATCAGTAGGTAGCTTCGTACGACTGTGGGGCGCGGATCCATGTGATCCGCGCCCCACAGTCATTTCCAGGGCTTTACACCTCGTAGGGGCCGGGTAAGGTTAGGTTAGCCTTATCGATCTCGGCGGGAGGTGAACCGCGTGTACGTCTGCTCATGCTTCGGTGTGACGGAGAAGCAGGTCAAGGAGCACGCGGACGCGGGCGCCTGCACGCCTCGCCAGATCGCCTCGGCCTGCAAGGCCGGAACCGACTGCGGTTCGTGCGTACGACGCATTCAGGCCATCCTCGGGCGCGGCAACTGCCCGCGACGGGAGCTGCTCGACCAGGGGATGCCCGCGCTGGCCTCGACCCCTGAGGATCTGTCCGAGGCGGCTTAGCCCGAGGACTAGCTCGGCTGCTCGATCAGCGTCGAGAGGTACAGCTTCTCGCCGAGGTTCTCGATCAGGTCCAGCTGCGTGTCGAGGTAGTCGATGTGGTGCTCCTCGTCGGCCAGGATCTCCTCGAAGAGGTTCGCCGAGGTGATGTCGCCCTTGGCGCGCATGACCTCGATGCCACGCTTGAGGCGGTCGATCGCCTCCACCTCCACCTGGCGGTCCGCCTCGAACATCTCCTTGACCGTCTGACCGACACGTACATGGAAGAGCCGCTGGTAGTTGGGCAGACCGTCCAGCATCAGGATGCGTTCGGTGAGCTTGTCCGCGTGCTTCATCTCATCGATGGACTCTTCGCGGGTGTACTTGGCGAGCTTGGTCCAGCCCTTGTTGTCCTGGATGCGGTAGTGCAGCCAGTACTGGTTGATGGCCGTCAGCTCGCCGGTCAGCTGCTCGTTGAGGAACTCGAGGACCTCGGGGTCGCCCTGCATCGCAGAGGCTCCTTCCACGCATGTCTATGTCGTGACTGGGCAGGATGGCCGCATCCTTGCACCACGGATGGGGGGCGTCCAGTAAGTGCACGCTTAGTGGGAGTTGCCCCGAATCACGCTGGTGTGCGAGGTTGGCTGGTCATGACCACCCCTCGCGGTCTGTCACCATGGATGACATGGGTCAGCCGGAGAGCGGAGTACACCGGGAAGCAGGGCAGTCGGATCTTCCGCCGGGGCAGCGGCTGCAGCGCGGCTGGCCGGTCACCCACTACGGCCCCGTCCCCAAGTTCAAGCCCGACCGCTGGGAGTTCCGGGTCTTCGGGGCGACGGCGGACGGCGACAAGCGGTGCTGGAACCACGAGGAGTTCTCGGCGCTTCCGTTCTCGACGGTCGTGGCCGATCTGCACTGCGTCACGAAATTCAGCATGCTCGGGGCCGAATGGGGTGGGGTGCCCGCCCGGACGATCCTGGAGCTCGCCCCGCCGGCGGCCAACGTCACGCATGTGATGGTCTGGGCCGAGTACGGCTTCAGCGCCAACATGCGGCTCTCGGACTTCGCCTCGGAGCGCACGATCTTCGCCACCCACAAGGACGGTGAGCTGCTCACCGCCGAGCACGGCTTCCCGCTGCGTCTCGTGGTGCCGCACCTGTACGCCTGGAAAGGGCCCAAGTGGGTCCGGGGCGTGGAGTACATGACCGCCGATCGCCGCGGCTTCTGGGAGGAGCGCGGCTATCACAACATCGGCGATCCGTGGACGGAGCAGCGGTACTCGTACCAGGAGGAGCCGGGGGACGGCCCGGAGCTGTAGGGCTGTCCCGCCGGCTCGCCTCGGGCCGTGCTCAGTGGTGGTACTGGTGGACCACCGCGTGGCCCTTGCCGCGGCCGATCATCCACTTGTTGACGGGGGTGGTGATCAGGAAGGCGACCAGGAAGGCGAAGGCCAGGGCGCCCCAGAACAGCGCGTCCGAGAGGTGCGCGTCCATCGCGCCGGGGATCAGCAGCAGTACGCCGTTGTCGACGAGCTCCATCACGGCGATCGAGAGGGTGTCGGCGGCGAGCGCGACGCCGATGGCCGCCTTGAGGCTCAGGCCGGCGCGGATGACCGCCCACAGGGTCAGCGAGTAGCCGAAGAAGAAGGCCAGGACGATGGCGAGGGCCATCGTGGGGGCGTTGCCCCAGCCGAGCGCGGTGCCGATGATCATGCCCAGGACCTCGCCGATGGCGCATCCGGTGAGGCAGTGGAGGGTGGCCTTCGCCGCCATGGACCAGGTGACCTTGTCAGGGGTGTGCCCGTGGTGACCCTCGTGCCCGTCGTGGCCTCCGTGACCCGCGTGCTCCTGGTGGGCGGCGTGGTCGTGCGTCGCGTGGTGATGTGCGTGCGCCTCGTGCTCCATGAGGTCCCCCAATGACCGGTGGCGGTTCCTGCCTACATAGGAACCGTATACCCCCTAGGGGTATTCCTCAACGGGAAACTCACCCCCTGAGCTTCTTCAGCCGCTCCACGTCCGCCACGTGCCCTTCCTTCCCGCCAGGGGTCTCGATGATCAGCGGTACGCCGTCGGTCGCGTAGTGCCGCATGAGCTCCCGGAACGGATCCTCGCCGATGTGGCCCGCCCCGATGTTCGCGTGCCGGTCCTTGTGCGCGCCGACGACGTCCTTGGAGTCATTGGCGTGGATCAGCTTCAGCCGCCCCTCGCCGACGGTCGCCACCAACTGGTCGAGCGTCTGCGTCATGCCGTGCGGACCGGTCAGATCGTGGCCCGCGGCGAAGATGTGGCAGGTGTCGAGGCAGATGCCGAGCTTCGGGTGGCGGTCCAGCGCGTCGAAGTACGGGCCGAAGTCCTCGGCGCGCGAGCAGAGGGAGAACCCCTGCCCGGCCGTCGACTCGAGGAGCAGGAACGGGTCATCCGGGTGCGTCAGCTCGTCGAGCAGCGGCAGCATCCGCTCCCGTACCTGCGCCAGCGCCTCCGCCCGCGGACGCCCCCCGGTCGCCGAACCGGTGTGCACCACGACACCCTTCGCCCCGATCTCCCGGCCGCGGCGCAGCGAGTGCCGAAGCGACTCGACCGACCTCTCCACGGTGGCCTCGGTGTGGGAGCCGAAGTTGATCAGGTACGGCGCGTGGACCCAGGCCGACAGGGACTCGGCCGCGCACGCGGCGCGGAACAGCTCGTCCTGCGCCGGGTTGCCGGGGGGAGTGGCCCAGCCGCGCGGGTTGGCGACGAAGACCTGGACGGTCTCCGCGCCCAGCTCGCGGGCGTAGGCGAGACCGGTCGTGGCGAGGCCGCCGGCCACGGGGACATGACCGCCGACGGGGTTGCGCATGAGTTCTTACAGTCCCTTGATCGTGATGGTGACGGTGGAGCCCTCGGCGGCCGTGGAGCCGCCGTCGACGGACTGGCCGGAGACCTTGTCGCCGAGGAAGGGGAAGGTCTTCTCGACCTTCACCTCGAAGCCCGCCCCCTCCAGCTTGGCGCGCGCGGCGTCGGTGGACTCGCCCACGACGTCGGGGACCTCGATCATCCGGGGGCCCTTGGAGACGGTGAGGACGATCCGGTCGCCCTGTGCGGCGCGGCTGCCCTCGGCGAGAGACTGGGCCGCGACGGTGCCGGCCGCCTCGGGGGAGTGGACCTGCTCGGTCGCGACCTCCACCTTGAGCCCGGCCTCCTGGAGCGTGCTGGTGGCCTCGGCCACCGACTCGCCGGCCACGTCCGGGACGTCGATCGGAACACCCTTGCTCACCACGAGGGCCACGGCCGAGTCCGGGCTGCGCTCGGTGCCGGGCTCGGGGTCGGAGCTGATCACGGCGCCCTGCGCGATGTCCTGGCTGAACGCCTTGGTGATCACGCCAGGGGCCAGGCCCTCCTTCGCCAGGAGCCGCTTGGCCTCCGCCAGCGGCTTCCCCTTGAGGTTCGGGACCTTCACGATCTCGGGGCCGCGGGAGACCGTGAGCGTGACCGTGCCGTTGCCCCGGATCCGCTCGCCGGAGGCGGGGTCGGTGGCCATGACCGTGCCGCGCTCGTACACGTCGCTGAACGCGCGCTTCGTCGACCCGACGTCGAGTCCCGCGTCCGTGAGCCGCTTCGTGGCCTGCGCCTCGGTCTTGCCGAGGACGGCGGGCACGCGGGTGAACTGGCCGGAATTGATGTACCAGACGCCCGCCCCGAGCCCGAGGGCGAGCAGGACGGCGGCGACGACGAGCAGGGGGCCGCGGGGGCGGCGCGGGGCGCGCCGGGACTCCGTCCGGGGCTCGGGCGGCGGCATGGTCAGCCGGCTGGTGTGCTGCACCGGCTGCGCCTGCTGGGCGTCCGCGGGCAGGGCCCTGGGGATCACGCTGGTCCGGTCCTCGGACCCCGTGCGGTCCGCCGGGTGCGCCTGCGGCGGTACGGCGTCCAGCTGCTCTTCCGTGAGCGCGGCGCGGGCCTCCCGGGTCAGGGCCAGGAGCGCGACCGCGTCGTGCGGCCGCACCTCGGGGTTGCGCGCGGTCGCGCTCGCCACCAGCTCGTCCAGTTCGAGGGCGAGGCCGGGGACGGCGGCGGAGGGGGCCGGTACGTCGGTGTTCAGGTGCTGGTAGAGGACCTGGGCGGGGGTGTCCCCGGAGTGCGGCTTGCCGCCGGTCAGCATCTCGTACAGGACGACACCGCAGGCGTACACGTCGGCACGGGTGTCCGCCGTGCCGTGCTCGATCTGCTCGGGGGCGAGGTACGACACGGTGCCGAGGACGGAGCCGGTGGTGTTCGTGGCCGAGCCGACGGCCCGTACGAGTCCGAAGTCGGCGACCTTGACCCGGCCGTCGTCCCCTATCAGGACGTTCTCCGGCTTCATGTCCCGGTGCACGAACCCGGCCCGGTGCGCCGCCCCCAGCGCGGCGAGCACCGGCTCCAGGATGTCGAGCGCCGCCCGCGGCTGGAGCGCCCCGCGCTCGCGCAGCACGTCACGCAGGGTGCACCCGGCGACGTACTCCATGGCGAGATAGACGTACGCGCCGTCCGCGCCCTGGTCGAAGACCCCGACGACGTTGGGGTGGGAGAGCCGGGCGACGGACTTGGCCTCGCGGATGAACCGCTCCACGAACGTGGCGTCGGTGGCGAGCGCCGGGTGCATCACCTTGAGCGCGAGCACCCGGTCGAGGCGGGTGTCGACGGCCCGGTAGACCGTGGCCATCCCGCCGACGGCGATGCGCGCGTCGACGCGGTAGCGGTCGTCGAGCAGCTGCCCGACGAGAGGGTCCTGAAGGGTCGTGTCCACGGCCCTGAGTTTACGAGCCGGTGAGGACACCCCGTCCCCACCGGCCAGGACCGCAGCACACCTGTGACGCGCGGACCCGGTCCACAGGCACTCGGACCAGGTCCACGAGCGCGCGCTCAGAAGGCCGGGCGCTCCGGGTCCAGGGCCGCGCGGCCCTCCGTCGGGGACGAGGCCTCGGCGAAGTGACGGCGCGGGATCCGGCCGGCCCGCCACGCCAGGCGGCCCGCCTCCACCGCGTGCCGCATCGCCTCCGCCATCAGCACCGGCTCCTGCGCGCGGGTCACCGCCGAGGCCAGCATGACCGCCGAGCACCCCAGCTCCATCGCCAGGGCGGCGTCCGAGGCCGTCCCCGCCCCCGCGTCCAGGATCACCGGCACCCCCGCCCGCTCCACGATCAGCTGGAAGTTGTGCGGGTTGCGGATCCCGAGCCCGGAGCCGATCGGCGAGCCCAACGGCATGATCGCCGCGCACCCCACGTCCTCCAGCTTCCGCGCGAGGACCGGATCGTCGTTGGTGTACGGCAGGACCGTGAAGCCGTCGTCCACCAGCGTCTCCGCCGCGTCGAGCAGCTCGATCGGATCCGGCAGCAGGGTCCGCTCGTCGGCGACGACCTCCAGCTTGATCCAGTCGGTGCCCAGCGCCTCCCGCGCGAGGCGCGCGGTCAGGACGGCCTCGCCCGCCGTGAAGCAGCCCGCCGTGTTCGGCAGGACACGGATGGAGAGCCGGTTCAGGACGGACAGGACGGAGCCCTGCACGGTCGGGTCGAGGCGCCGCATGGCGACGGTGGTGAGCTCGGTGCCGCTGGCGACCAGAGAGCGTTCGAGGACGTCCAGGCTGGGGGCCCCGCCCGTGCCCATGATCAGGCGGGAGGAGAACTCCGTACCCCCGAGGAGGAATGAGTCGTCGGACATCGCGCTCAGCCCCCCTGCACGGCGGTGAGGACCTCGACCCGGTCGCCCTCGCCGAGGACGGTCGCGGACCACTGGCTGCGCGGCACGACGGTCTCGTTGACGGCCGCGGCCACGCCCGACGGCGCCGCCGTCAGCGTCGCGACCAGGGAGTCGAGGGTCGTGGGTGCGGTGAGGACGTGTGCCTCGCCGTTGACGGAGACGTTCGTCGGGACGTTCGTCGGGACGTTCATGCGGGCTGCTCCTGACGTACGGGGGAGAAGCGGCGGGGGGTGAAGGGGCGGGCCTCGTCCGGAAGCACGCCGGTGGTGAGGAGGTCGGCCATCACATCGCCGGTGACGGGGGTGAGCAGGACCCCGTTGCGGTAGTGGCCGGTGGCCAGCCGGAGGCCGGGCAGCGCGGTCGGGCCGAGCAGCGGAGCGTTGTCCGGCGAGCCGGGCCGCAGGCCCGCGCGGGTCTCGGTGAGCGGCAGCTCGGTGATGCCCGGCACGAGCTCATGGGCGTCGCGCAGCAGCTCGTAGACACCGCCCGCCGTGACGGTGGTGTCCCAGCCCAGCTCCTCGCTGGTCGCGCCGACCACCAGCTCGCCGTTCTCGCGCGGCACCAGATAGACATGGCTGCCGCGCACGACGGCCCGGACGGTCCGGGACAGGAACGGGGCGTACGCCCGCGGCACGGTCAGCCGCAGCACCTGCCCCTTCACGGGGCGTACGGGCGGCAGCACCTCCTCCGGTACGCCGGCGAGCCGGCCACTGAGGCTGCCGCCGGCCAGCACGACCTGGTCCGCCTCGAGCGCGGCGCCGTCCGCGAGCCGTACGCCGGTCGCCCGGTCCCGTACCACCGTCAGCCGCTCCGCCAGGGCCCGGTGGAAGACCACCCCGGCCCGTTCGCAGGCGACGACCAGCGCGTCCGCGAGCCGGCGCGGATCGACCTGGTGGTCGCCGTCGACCCGCAGTCCGCCGCGCACCCCCGGAGCGAGCATCGGCTCCAGTCGGCGGCACTCGCGCCCGCTGAGCCACTCCGACTCCAGGCCGCAGCGGGTCTGCAGGGCGTGCAGCTCGCGCAGGTGCGCCCGGTCGTCGGCGTCGAGCGCGACGGCGAGTGTGCCGCAGGCGCGGTAGCCCACGTCGTGCCCGGTGGCGTCCTGGAGCTCGGCGACGAAGTCCGGATAGCGGCGCGCGGAGGCGAGGTTGAGGGCGAGCAGGGTCTCCTCGCCGTAGTGGAGTTCGGTGACGGCGGCCAGCATCCCGGCCGCCACGCGGGCGGCCCCGCCGCCCGGTTCCGGGTCCACGACCGCGGTGCGCAGCCCGCGCTGCGCCGCCCGCCAGGCCGTGACCAGACCGATGATTCCGCCCCCGATGACGAGAACGTCAGATGTACTGCATGTACGCGACATGGGCGTCCAGCCCCTCCCTTCGCCGGCATGACCCGGATCAGGTTCGTACGGTCGGAGGCCGGCCAGCCTCCCTCTCAGCCCGGTGCGTCCGGGCTCCCGCGAGTGCTCTACGTTGACGGTCAGACTATCCCCCGCCCCCGACGCCCAGTAAGGGAGCCTCCGCTGTGGCTCGATCTCTCGACGGACTGGTCCTCGCCCCGGTCGCCGACCAGGCGCCCGGTCAGGTCGGTACGCGTACCCGCTTCACGTACCACGAGGAGGACGGCCGGATCTGGGCCGAGTACGCCGGCGGGGACGTCGTCCGGGGGAATCTCGTCGGCACGCGCGCGGGGGACCGGCTCGACTTCCGGTACGTCCAGCTGAAGCAGGACGGATCCACCTCTTCCGGGCATTGCGTCTCGACCGTGGTGGAGCTGCCGGACGGGCGCGTTCGGCTGGAGGAGACCTGGGCATGGGAGTCCCAGGAGGGCGCCGGCACCAGTGTGGTCGAGCAACTGCCTTCCTGACGGAGTATCAGATTTGTAAGGTGATCGGGTGAGCGAGCAGAAGCAGGCACAGCAGCGGGTCGTGATCGTGGGCGCCGGCATGGCGGGGGTGCAGACCGCCGTCGCCCTGCGCGAACAGGGCTTCACCGGCCCGGTCGTCCTCATCGGGGCCGAGCCGCACCAGCCCTACGACCGGCCGCCCCTCTCCAAGGCGGTCCTCCTCGGCAAGGCCGAGGACTCCGCCTTCGACGTCGACTTCGAGGCCCTCTCCATCGAGCTGCGCCTCGGTCTCGACGTCACCGGCCTGCGCGCCGACGACCACGAGGTCGACACCGAGGCCGGGCCCGTCCCGTACGACGTCCTGGTCCTCGCCACCGGCGCCGAGCCGGTCACTCTGCCCGGCACCGAGGGCGTGCCCGGAGTCCATCTGCTGCGCACCCTCGACGACGCCGCCCGCCTCAAGCCCGTCCTGGAGCGGCGCCACGACATCGTCGTGGTCGGTGCCGGCTGGATCGGCGCCGAATTCGCCACCGCCGCCCGCGAGGCGGGGTGCGCCGTCACCGTCGTCGAGGCCGCCGACCGCCCGCTCGCGGGCGCGCTCCCCGTCGAGGTCACCGCCCCCATGGCGCAGTGGTACGACGAGAGCGGTGCCGAACTCCTCACCCACGCGCGTGTGGCCGGCGTCGAACCCGGCACGGTCGTCCTGACCGACGGCCGGCAGCTGACCGCCGACGCGGTCGTGGTCGGCATCGGCGCCCGGCCCGCCACCCGCTGGCTCGCCGGCTCCGGCATCGCCCTCGACACGGACGGCTCCGTCACCGCCGACGAGCGGCTGCGCACCTCCCTGCCCGACGTGTACGCAGTCGGCGACTGCGCCTCCTTCCCCTCCGCCCGCTACGGCCGGCGGCTCCTGGTCCACCACTGGGACAACGCGCTCCAGGGGCCGCGCACCGTCGCGGCCGAGATCATCGGTGAGGCCCCCCGGCCGTACGACCCGGTGCCGTACTTCTGGTCCGAGCAGTTCGGCCGCTTCGTGCAGTACGCCGGACACCACGCGGGCGACACGGAGCTGCTCCGGCGCGGCGACCCGGCCGGACCCTCCTGGTCCGCGCTCTGGCTGCGCGACGGCGTCCTCGTCGCCCTGCTCGCCGTCGGACGCCCCCGCGACCTGGCCCAGGGCCGCAAGCTGATCGAGTCCGGCACCCGCATCGACCCGGAGCGGGCCGCCGACCCCTCCGTCCCCCTGAAGGCGGCAGTCCTCTAGGGCTCGACTACCGACTGTCAGTCCGGGATGGCAGGCTTGTCCACGTGACCGAGATTGACGCAAGAATCGATGCTCTCGTCCCCGCCTGGCTCTACCTCCCCGACATCGCGGAAATGCTCGATGTCGAGGTGACGCGCGTGCGGCAGCTGGTCAAGGAGGGCCAGCTCATCGCCGTGCGCCGCGGTGAGAACAAGGCGCTTCAGGTGCCGGCCGCCTTCATCGACGGCGACAAGGTGGTCAAGGGTCTCTCCGGAACCCTGACCCTTCTGAAGGACGACGGCTTCACCGACGAAGAGATGCTGGAGTGGCTCTTCACTCCCGACCCGACCCTGCCGGGCACGCCCGCGCAGGCCCTCAGCGAGAATCGCGGCACGGAGGTGAAGCGCCGCGCCCAGGCGCTCGCCGTCTGACGTTCCGAAGACACCACACAGGTGGTTCCCTGGGGGCCGGGCCCGCCCGGCCCCCACGGAACCGCCGCACCCAACGGGGGGAAGCACCCATGTCCACGCCTCGCGAGCAGTTCGCCGACGCCCGGCTCTATCTGTGCACGGACGCCCGCAGGCGCCAGGGAGACCTGCCCGCCTTCCTCGACGCCGTGCTCTCCTCCGGCGTGGACATCGTGCAGCTGCGCGACAAGGGCATGGAGGCCGGCGAGGAGCTGAAGCACCTCGCCGTCTTCGCCGAGGCGTGCCGCCGGCACGGCAAGCTGCTCGCCGTGAACGACCGGGCCGACGTCGCCCACGCCATCGGCTCCGACGTGCTGCACCTGGGCCAGGGCGACCTGCCCGTGCCCGCCGCCCGCGCGATCCTCGGCGACGAGGTGCTGATCGGCCGTTCCTGCCACGCCGAGTCCGAGGTGGACGCGGCCGTCGCCGAGCCGGGCGTGGACTACTTCTGCACGGGCCCCTGCTGGCCCACCCCGACCAAGCCCGGGCGGTACGCGCCGGGGCTCGGACTCGTGCGGCACGCGGCCTCCCTGGAGCAGAACCGGCCCTGGTTCGCCATCGGCGGGATCGACGAGACCAACCTGGACGAGGTGCTGGACGCGGGCGCGCGCCGGATCGTCGTCGTCCGGGCGATCACCGAGGCCGACGACCCGGCCGCGGCGACGGCCCGCCTGGCCAAGCGGATCCGCGAGCGCTCGGCCTGATCCCCTCGGCGTGATCCTCTTGACGTGATCCCTCGGCGTGATCCCCTCGGCCTGATCCTCTTGCCGTGATCCCTCGGCGTATCGTCCGAACGGCGGAGCCCACCCCTGGGACCTTGTCCAAAAACGTGTCCATTCCTCGGACGCTGCTTCGCCCGCCGATTGACCCCGTCTAACCTGCCGGTATGGCACTTGGTACCGCTTCCACCCGCTCGGACCGTGCGCGCACGGTCCGCGAGATCCTCGCTTCCGGCAAGCCCTCGTACTCCTTCGAGTTCTTCGCGCCCCGGACCGAGAAGGGCGAGCGGAGCCTCTGGAACGCCATGCGCAGAGTGGAGGCGGTCGGGCCGAGCTTCGTCTCGGTGACCTACGGCGCCGGCGGCTCGACCCGCGGCGGGACGGTCAAGGCGACCCAGAAGATCGCCGGCGACACCACGCTCACCCCGGTGGCGCACCTCACCGCGGTCGACCATTCCGTCGCCGAGCTGCGCAACGTCCTGGGCCAGTACGCCGACGCGGGTATCCGGAACATGCTGGCGCTGCGCGGCGACCCGCCGGGCGACCCGCTGGGGGAGTGGGTCGAGCACCCCGAGGGAGTGCGGTACGCCGCCGACCTGGTCCGGCTGATCAAGGAGTCCGGCGACTTCTGCGTGGGCGTCGCGGCCTTCCCCGAGATGCACCCCCGGTCCACCGACTGGGACACGGACATCCGTCACTTCGTGGACAAGTGCCGGGCCGGCGCCGACTACGCCATCACCCAGATGTTCTTCGATCCGGAGAACTACCTCCGGATGCGCGACAGCGTGGTGAAGGCCGGCTGCGAGACGCCGATCATCCCCGAAGTCATGCCTGTTGTGAATGTGAAGACCCTCGACCGGCTGCCCCAGCTGAGCAACGCGCACTTCCCGGCCGCTGTGAAAGAACGCATCCTCGCCGTCAAGGACGATCCGGCCGCTGTACGCTCCATTGGCATCGAGTTCGCGACGGAGTTCTGCGCGCGTCTGCTCTCCGAGGGTGTCCCCGGACTGCACTTCATCACGCTGAACAACTCCACCGCGACGCTGGAGATCTACGAGAATCTCGGACTGCACGTGCAGTCCTGACCGGCGTACCCGCCCCAGACCCGCGGCGGTGGCCGTAGGAGAGGGGCGGGCATGGGGTGGACGGTCCTCTACATCGCGTTCGGTGTCGTCGCGTTGTGGCTGCTGGGTGAGGTGCTCCTGCAGTACAAGGCGCGCCTGCGCTGGCGCGTGCTCGCCTTCTGCGGCTTCCTCGGGGTGGTCGTGGGTGTCCTGCTGCCCTCGGTCGCGGTGATCATCGCGGGGGCGATCGCCTTCGCCGTCGGCCAGACCTATGTGACCCTCTCCTTCCGCCGCGGCTTCTCCACCGGCTGGGCCATCGGCGGGAGCCCGGGCGCGAGCCGCCGCCGCAGGTCCGGCCCGCCGGCCGAGACGGGCCCCACCCTGGAGGTCAGCGAGCTCGCCTACGAGCCCGCCTACGGGCAGGCGGACCCCTCGGCCGCCGAGAGCACCGCGGTCTACGAGCCGCAGCCGATGCCCGACGACACCGGCCAGTACGGCATCTACGACACCTCGTACGGCCACGCCCAGAACCATCCGCAGGCGCAGCCCGAGGCCCAGCCCGCGTACGGCGGCTACGAGGGCTACACGCCGGGGTACGAGCAGCCGGCCTACGACTACGACCCCGGGCAGCAGCAGTACGCCGCGTACTCCGACCCGTACATCGGTCCGGGGACCGCCGGCCAGCAGTACACCTCGTACGACTACGGCACCGCCGGCCAGCAGCCCTACGCGGACCCCTACGCGCCCTCGTACAGCTACGACACCCCGCCAGGTGGCGTGTGGGTGCCGCAGCAGCGGGACGACGAGCAGCCCGCCGAGCAGCCGCAGCAGCAGGAGTACTACGGCTACGGCAACGACCAGTACCGGTACTGAACCGCCGCCCTACCGCGAGCCGCGGAAGTCCGCGCCCTCCACGATGAGCCCCGCGACCAGGGCGCCCGACATGCCCGCGTGGGCGAGCCCGCCGCCGGGGTGAGCCCAGCCGCCGGCGAAGTACAGGCCGGGCAGCAGGGAGCGGTTGTCGGCGGGCAGAAGACGGCCGCCGGCACCGGCGAGAGCGGGTCCGGGAACCACGGACACACCGGTCTCCCGCAAGGTGTCGTCCGGCGACCGCACCTCCTGCCAGAGCAACCGCTCCCGAAGCCCGGGGACGGCCGACTCCGCGGCCGTGACCATCCGTCCGGCGACCGCCTGCCAGTCCTGTGCGCGGGCGGTGCTCACCGTCGCGGTCACCGTGACCGACTCGTGCACGTCGTCCGGCCGCATCGCGGGGTCGTCGGGCCGCAGGACCGTCACGGTGGGCAGGTCACCCTCGGCGTGGACGACCGTGCGGTGCACGGCCTCCGACTCCCGCGCCCCGCGCAGGGCGAGACACACCGTCACCCGGCCCGTCCGGTCCGGTGCGAGAGTTCGCGCCTCCTCTTCGTCCAGGAGCAGCCGCTGGTCCCCATGGTGGTGCAGGGGCACGGGCGCACCCGAGACCACGTGGTCCGCCTCGACGACCTCGCCGCCGGCCAGCTCGACCCCGGCCGCCCGGCCGTCCCTCTCCACCACCTTCTCGACGGAGGAGTCGAAGACGAACTCCACCCGCCGCTTCAGGCACCGCTCGTGGACCGCGTCCGCGAGCGCCCGGATGCCGCCGGCCACGTACCAGGTGCCGAAGGTCTGCTCCATGTACGGCAGAACCGCGGCCGAGGCCGGGGCCGTCGCCGGATCGAAACCGTAGGACCAGGCGTACGCGTCGAGCAGCGCCGCGAGCCGGGGATCGCGCAGCTCCCGCGCTCCGACCTGGGCGAGTGTGGTCGTGGGGCGGCGCAGCAGCCCCGCCTTGAGGGCCGGGTACGGCTCGCGGCCGAACGCCGAGGTGTCCTGCGGCTGCGGCTCCTCCAGGAGGGGGCGACGGGTGCGGTCCCACGCCTCGCGGGCCCGGACCAGGAACTCGCCCCAGCGCTCGCCCGCCCCCGCGCCCAGCGCGGTGTCCAGGGCGGAGACGGTGCCCGCGCGCGAGGCGTTGGGCAGGTCCACCCGGGTGCCGTCGGCGAAGACATGACGGCTCGCCGGGTCCACCTGCGTCAGCTCGACGCAGTCCTCCAGCGGCTCCTTGCCGGTCTTGACGAACAGATCGCGGTAGACCGCGGGCAGATGCAGCAGCCCCGGGCCGGTGTCGAAGGCGAACCCGTCCCGCTCGAAGCGGCGCACCGCCCCGCCGTACGTCCCACCGCGTTCGTACACCGTCACCCGGTGGCCCGCCACGGCCAGCCGGGCGGCCGCCGCCATGGCGCCCATGCCCGCGCCGATCACCACAATCCGTGCCATGTCAGCGACCCTATCCGCCGCCACCGACAGGTCAGTCGGGTGGTAGGCCGGCCTCCGCGGTCGCGAGGCGCCGCTCCGCCCGCCGCTGTGCCCTGCGGCGCAGGAAGCGGCGGATGCGATGGGCGAGGAAGCCCAGTATCACCAGGCCGCCCACGAGCAGTACGGCCGCGATGATCGCCGCCGCCACCGGGTTGAAGACCGCGAACGTGATGATCCCGGCGACCCCGAGGTCCTCGGCCAGGCTCATGACGACGTTGGAGAACGGCTCCGGCGAGGTGTTGATCGCCATCCGGGTCCCGGCTTTGACGAAGTGGCTCATCAGGGCCGTCGAGCCGCCGACCGCGCCCGCCGCGAGCTCGGGCAGCGAGCCGGACTGCCCGGCCAGCAGGGCCGCCACGACGGCGCCGGAGACCGGCCGGATCACCGTATGGACCGAGTCCCAGACGGAGTCGACGTACGGGATCTTGTCCGCCACCGCCTCGCACAGGAACAGCACCCCGGCGGCGATCAGGACATCGGTGCGCTGCAGCGACTCGGGCACCTCGTCGGTGAGGCCGGTCGCGCCGAAGATGCCGAACAGCAGGACCACCGCGTACGCGTTGATCCCGCTCGCCCAGCCGCTGGTGAAGACCAGAGGGAGTACGGACACGCCCGCGATCGTATCCAGGTCTGAGTATCCGTACCTAGGAGACGAGATGAGTAGGGAAGCGGATGGGCTTTGACCTGCGCAGACGGGAGAGTGGAGGTAACGGAAGGGGCACGGCTCCGCAACCGCCGACACGGGGCGGCGGAACGGGGCCGTGCGCCTGCCGGCACGGGGGTGCACGGGGGTGCACGGGGGTGCGGAAACGCCGGACGGCGAGGCTCGGGGGGATCGAGCCTCGCCGTCCGGCGTATTCCCTCGCGGTCGGTCAGCGGCCGCCCACGCGGCCGTGCAGCAGCCGCGACAGCGCGCTGTGGACGTCGTCGAGCGAGCGCTCCCGCTGGAAGGCCTGCCAGTCGAGGGCGGCCACCAGAACCATCCCGACCAGCGCGGCCGCGGTGAGCTGGATGTCGATCTCCTCGCTCAGCTCGCCTTCCTTCACCCCTTCGCGCAGCACGCCCTCCACCACGGCGACCGCCTGCTGACGGACGACCAGAAGGGTCGAGTTCCAGGCCCGGTTGGTGCGCCACAGCTCGGCCACGTACAGCTGGGTGAAGGCCGGATAGCGGTCGATGAAGACCAGACCCGCCCGAATCATCGCGTCCAGGGCGTCGACCCGGCTCCCGCCCCGCTCGGCCGTCTCCTCGGCCGCCGCCTTCAGGGAGGCGGTGAGCAGGGCGACCCCGTGCCGCAGCAGCTCCTCGAAGAGCTCGGTCTTGCTCTTGAAGTTGTAGTAGACCGTGCCCTTGGCGACACCCGCGCGCTCGGCGATCTCGTCCACCGTCGTCGCCGAGAAGCCCTGCTCGGCGATGAGCGTGACGGCGGCCTCGTAGAGCTTCGCGCGCGTGGCCTGGCGTCTGGTGCTGCTGCTGTCCATGGGCTCGATTCTCACAGGTCTCGCGGGTGTCACAGGGGAGGTGTCACAAGGACAGTTCGGGGTGGAGCCGGTCCAGGGTCCACACCTGCTTGCGACGGGCGGAGACGGCGGTCAGCGCCAGCGCGCCCACCGTGAACGCCGTCAGCACCGCGACAGCCTGCCAGACCGGCCCGATCCCGCCCCCGCTGATCAGCCGGCGCAGCGACTCGACCACGTAACTCATCGGCAGGAAGGGATGGATCGCGTTGAAGAAGCCGGGACTGGTCTGGACGGGGTACGTACCGCCCGCCGAGGTCAGCTGGAGCATGAGCACCGCGAGCACCAGGATCCGGCCCGCCGCGCCGAAGCGGGCGTTGAGCCACTGGATGATCGCGGCGAAGCAGCAGGTCACCAGGGCGAGGAAGCCGACCGTCCCGGCCGCCCTGGCCATCTGGAGGCCGAGGCCCCAGTGCAGGACGAACATCAGCGCGGCGACCTGCAGCAGCCCGATGGCCGCCACCGGCAGCCAGCCGGCCAGGGCGATCCGCCAGGCGGAGGCGCCCGCGGCGAGGGCGCGCCGGTTGAGCGGCTGGATCAGCATGTACGCCACCATCGCGCCGACCCAGAGGGACAGCGGGATGAAGTACGGGGCGAAGCCGGTGCCGTAGTTGGGCGCCTTGTGGAGCGACTGGGAGGCCAGCTCGACCGGGTCGGCCATGACCTCCGTACGCCGGTCGCGCTCCTGCTTGTCGTAGTCGGGGATCTTGGCGACCCCGTCCTTCAGGCCCGTGGCCAGCTCGCCGGAGCCGTCGGCCAGCTTGAACAGACCGCCGTCGAGGTCCCCGGCGCCCTTCTTCAGCTTGCCGACGCCCGTGTCGAGGCTCGCGCCACCGGTCTTCGCGCTGGTGAGGCCGGTGTGCAGCTCGTCCGCGCCCTTGGCGACCTTCTGGGCACCGGTGTTGAGGTTGTTGATCTTCTTGACGGCGCCTTCGAGGTCCTCTTCGAGGTGCGGGGCGTCCTTGGCCAGGTCCTCGGCCTGCTTCTGCAGGGTGGCGAGCTGTCCGTCGAGCTTCTTCAGGTCGCCGTCGCTGCCCTTGCTCAGCTCGTGCAGGTCGTCGGCGATCTTCGCCACGTCGTCGGCCGTGACCTTGGCCTCCTTGAGGACCGGGCAGGCCTTCGGGTCCGGCAGCGGATTGTCCACGCACTCCTTCTTGTGGAGGGCGTCCAGCCGGTCGTCGGCCAGATGTGCGGCGCTCCGGGCGATCGGGGCGCGCCGGACCACGTCCTCGAGGTCGTGACGCACGGCCGCGGCCGAGTGGGCGACCAGCCGGGCGGTGTCGCCGATCGTCTTGCCGTTGTTCTTCAGGTAAGGGCGGACCTTGGCGGCCTTCCCGTTGACCTTGTCGGCGAGCGCCTGCGTGCCGTTCGCGACCTGCCGGGAGCCGGTCTCCAGATCGCCCGCGCCCTTGTCGAGCTTCTTCAGGCCCGTGGCGAGGTCGCCGCTGCCCTTCTTGGCGTCCTTCAGGCCGTCGGCCAGGCTCTTGGAGCCCTTCTTCGCCTTGTCCACGCCGTCCTTGAGCTCTCCGGCGCCCTTGGCGGCCTCCTCGGTCGCGTCGTGGATGTCGGAGAAGGAGATGAAGATCTTGTCCAGGAAGGTGCGCGAGGACTTGGTGGAGGCGGCGGTGCGGACCTCGGAGAAGACCGTCCGGGAGATCTGCCCGACGATGTAGTTGTTGGCGTCGTTCGTGCGGACCTGGAGCGCGCCCGTCTCGGGGGCGTCGCCGGAGCTGGACGCGATGCGCGAGCTGAAGTCGCCCGGCATGGTCAGCGAGAGGTAGTACGTCCCGTCCTCCACGCCCTTGCGGGCCTCGGCGTCGCTCACCTCGTGCCACTGGAACACCTTGCTGTCCAGCAGGCCCTGGGTGATGTCGTCACCGGCGTTGATCTTCTTGCCGTCGGCCGTGGCGCCCTTGTCGTCGTTGACCAGCGCGACGGGTATCCGGTCGAGCCTGCTGTACGGGTCCCAGAAGGACCACAGGTACAGCGCGCCGTACAGCAGCGGCAGCAGCAGGATCGCGACGAGCGCGGCGCGCGGCAGCTTCCCCCTGCCGAACCGCTTCAGCTCAAGCGCGGCCAGTTTCGGCGAGCGCATCGGCTTCCCCCTCCTCGGTCGTGTCTTCGGTGTCGTCGCCGGTGCGGTCGGCGGTGTCGTTCTCGACGGCGTCGTCTTCGGCTTCGGCGTCTGCGTCGCCTTCGTCGCCTGCTGCGTCGTTCCTGGCGGCGGCTTCGGGCTCGGCTGTGGCTTCGGCGGCGGCTTCGGCTTCGCCCTCGGTGTCGGCTTCGGCTTCGGTCGCGCGGGGCGCCGTGGTGACCTTCAGGGCGTCCGCCGGAGCCTCGCTGCACACCGCGATCACGGTGGTGCCGGCGGCGGCGACCGAGCGCAGCAGGTCCCACGCCTCGGCCCGGTCGGCGTCCGAGAGCTTGAGGTCGGTGTCGTCGAGCGCGAGCAGCCGGGGCCGGCCGATCAGGGCCAGCGCGACCGACAGACGCAGGGCCTCCAGCCGCTCCAGGTCACGTATGGAGGTCCGCTCGGCCTTCGGCAAGGCGTCCAGGTCGAGCCCGGACGCCTCCAGGGCCGCCTCGATCCGGGCCTTGGCGGCCGCGGTCCGCTCGGCCGGCGGGCGCAGGAGGGCCCGGACGGAGCCGTCGTAGCGGCGCTGCAGCAGGGCGCGCTCGCGCAGATGCTCGGCGACGGTGAACGCCGGGTCGAGGTCGCTGACGCCCGGCACCGGGCCGAGCGCGCTGATCCGGCGTACGGCGGCCATCTTGCGGGGCAGGCGGAGCCCGGCGACCTCGGCATGGCCCTCCTGGGACTTCATCCGGCCGGTCAGTGCGAGCAGCAGACAGGTGCGGCCCGAGCCCGACGGCCCCTCGATCGCGACGAGCGAGCCGGGTTCGGCCCGGAAGCCGACCTCGCGGAAGACCCAGCCGCGCGGCCCCTTCAGCCCGAGTCCGTCCGCGACGACGGCGGCGCCGTGCGGCTCCTCCGGGTTCGCTTCCACCGGTCCACCCCCACATTCCCCAGTTTTTGAACTGACCAGTCAGTGCAAAAACTTACCCCTGGAACGGTGACGCAGGCAAAAGCGCAGGTCAGCGCGATTGTCAGTGGTGCCCTCCACGATGGACACATACGGACACAGAGCCGTCACACGACGACAGGAGGCTCGTCATGACCAGCTCCTCCGCAGCAGCCGCGCCGCGGCGCCGCGCCGCCGGCCGCCCTGCCCCCGCACTGTCCGGACCCCCGTCCGACGTCCACCCCGTGCTGCGCCGCTCCTCCGCGCCGCCCGCCGCACTCGACCTGCTCGCCCAGGCTCGCGCCGGCCTCGACGAGGCCGCCGGATTCGACGTCCCCAACGAGCGGTACGCCACCGCCCACCTCGCCGCGCTGCGCACCGCCGCGGCCGTGCTCGCCGCCCGCGGCCGCCCCGAGACCAACCCGCGCAAGCGCGCGCGGATCCGGAGCGCCTGGGAAGTGCTCCCCGAGATAGCGCCCGAGCTCACCGAGTGGAGCGCCCTGTTCGCCTCCGGCGCCGCCCGCCGGGCCAGGGCCGAGGCGGGCATACCCGGCGCCGCGACCCGCCGTGACGCCGACGACCTGATCCGGGACGCCGCCATGTTCCTGCGTCTGGTCGAGCGGCTCCTCGTCCTCCAGCCCGTGCTGCCCCGCCAGACCGGAGCCGAGGGGGCCACGGGGTGAGCGACATGTGAGCGGGGGAGCACGCCCGAGGCCATAGGGTGGGAAGCGTTCGTGCACCGTCACCGAGGAGTCAACTGCCGTGTCGGACCCTTCCCCTGTCTTCGGTCGAGAGGCGTCGTCGCGCCCGTCGCGCGCCTCCCTTCGTACGGCCGTCGTCTGGGACGTCCTCAAGGACGCCCTCGACCGCCGGGTCAAGGCCACCGGGCAGGACAGCCTCGATGTCCTCGACACGGGCGGCGGCTCCGGGAACTTCGCGGTGCCGGTGGCCCGCCTCGGCCACCGGGTCACCGTCGTCGACCCCAGTCCGAACGCGCTGTTCGCGCTGGAGCGCCGGGCCGCCGAGGCCGGCGTCGCCGACCGGGTCACCGGGGTGCAGGGCGACATCCACGGCCTGTTCGACGTGGTCGGGCGCGAGGGGTACGACACGGTGCTCTGCCACGGGGTCCTGGAGTACGTGGACGACCCCGCCGAGGGGGTACGGAACGCGGTGGCCGCGCTGCGGGCCGGAGGCTCGCTGAGCCTGCTCGCCGCGGGCGTCGGGGGCGCGGTCCTGGCCCGCGCGCTGGCCGGGCACTTCACCGAGGCCCGCACCGCCCTGAGCGACCCGTCCGGGCGCTGGGGCGCCGGCGACCCGGTGCCCCGTCGCTTCACCGCGGACCAGCTCGCCGAGCTGGCGGGCGAGGCCGGTCTCGAGGTCGGCGCGGTGCACGGTGTGCGGGTCTTCGCCGACCTCGTCCCCGGCGTCCTGGTCGACACGGAGCCCGGCGCGGCGGAAGCCCTGCTCAAGCTGGAGGCCGCCGCTGCGGAGCTGCCGTCCTTCCACGCCATCGCCACCCAGCTGCACGTCCTGGGCGAGAAGCGCGCCTGACACCCGCCCGGCGGCACGTCCGGGGCCCGCCCCGGACGTGCCGACACCGTGCTGATCAGCGGCGCAGCCGCACATGGAGTACGCCACAGGACCCCCGAACGGGGAGTTCGCCCCGTATGATCGGGGGACACCATCCGGCATGACAGGCAAGGCGCTGGGGAATCAACGCCTCAGCAACCGAACCGCATGGCGGCCCGGATTGGCGATTTGGCGTTGAGGGCGGGTTTCACGGGGGCGATTCCCTGCCTATCCTGAAAGGGCCGCATCCCGGTCGCCCCCGCGACCGACGACTAGGAGGACTCCGTGCCGCTCTCGGAGCACGAGCAGCGAATGCTCGAGCAGATGGAGCGAGCGCTGTACGCCGAAGATCCCAAGTTCGCGACAGCGCTCGAGGGAAGCGGACTGCGTACGTACACCCGGCGACGGGTCTACCAGGCAGTCGCCGGCTTCCTGGTGGGTATCGCGCTCCTCATGGCTGGAATGGTCGCTCAGCAGATCTGGATCAGCGTGGTGGGGTTCCTCGTCATGCTGGGCTGCGCAGTGCTGGCCGTCACCGGATGGCGCAAGGCGCCGAAGCCGGGTGAGCAGCAGCAGGCGAGGGGCGGGGCGGCGGCCGGTGGCCGTCAGGCCCGTCAGCGCCGCTCGATGATGAACCGGATCGAGGAACGGTGGCAGCGCCGCCGGGACGAACAGCAGGGCGGCGGCCACTGACGGCGCCCTGAGGCCGGTGTGGGAGCCCTGCCGCTTGCGGCGCTGCTCACCGAGGCTGCGCAGACAGGCCCAGCGGGCCAGCGCGTAGAG
>NZ_JBEYYW010000038.1:0-63306 GCF_040645695.1 Streptomyces sp. NPDC046712
GTGGCAGCGTCCAGGATCTGCTGTTCGCGGTGATGCCGCGGGACTCCTTTGGTACCGGCCTTCGAGCGGGGGGTTGCCATACGCCGATATTATCACCCCGACCCCCACCCCGCCATCCTCGCCGCCGCGCAGGCCGGACGGCACGGGGAGGCCGTGGCCGTCGCCGTCGCCTGGGAGCAGGAGGCGCTGCGACGGTACGGGCCGCGATCGCAGCAGGCCGTGCACTGGATGGAGGTGCGGGCCGATCTCGCGCGGCTCGCCGGGCAGCCCGCCCGCAGCTGCGAGTTGTGGATCACGGCGGCCCAGGCACGGCTCGGTCTGAGCCAGGAGCCCGGAGAACCCGACGTCGAAGGCGCCGTCGACCGGGCGCACCACCAGTGGGAGCAGATCGAGGACCTCGCCCGCGCCCGCGAGCTGGGGCCCGCCCTCGTCGCGCTGCGGCAGCGCGTCCCGGGCCGCAAGGCCGGCGCCCTGGCCGCCGTACAGCGCCGTCTGCGCTCCTGACGGACCGACAGGCGACCGATGCTCAGGGCGGGTCGGCGCCCCGAGCATCAGTCCATCCGGTGCGTCGGCTAGGACGCCGTCGGCGGCACCACCCGGATGCCGAATTCGTACGAGCCGATCGCCCCGGCGATCCCGATGAAGAGCAGTGCGTAGTGCTCCTGGCCGCGCGCCGTCTCGATGCCCCCGAGGTCGAGCAGCGACTCCTTCGGCCAGCCCAGATCCGCCAGCAGCCCGCTCACCGTCCGCTTGGCGTCGGCGTCGTTCCCAGAGAGGAAGATCGTGCTCGGTCCCTCCAGCGAGTCGGGAGCGATCATCAGCTTCCTGTCGATCGTGGCCAGGGTCTTGACCACGGGCGTCTCGGGGAACGCCCGCTGGATCTCCTCCCCGAGGCTGACCCCGGGGTGCGAGAGCGTCCCGTCCGGCAGGAAGCCGACGCCCACGTCCAGCAGCACCTTCCCCGCGAGGGCCGACGCGCCGATCGACTCCAGCAGGGCCACCGACACCGTCCCCGGCGTGGCGTTCACCACGACCTCCGCGTGCGCCACGGCGGCGCCCGAGCTCTCCAGCCGGACCCCGGCGTCGATTAACTCCTTCAGCTCCGTGCGGAGCTCCGTGTCATCGGGGCGCCTCGACCCGATGACGATGTCGTGACCCGCGCGGGACCAGCCCGCCGCGAGTGCCTGTCCCACATGTCCTGTTCCCAGAATTCCGATTCGCATGGGGACGACGCTAGGCGGCGTCGTCGCGGCGCCGCATCGGACCATGGTCCCGCCGTCGGGGCGCGAGGCCCTAGGACCGATGACCGAGGGGGTGGGTCGGGGCGGGGCGCCCGGAGAACCGGTCCGACCTGAGATGATCGTACGTATGCATAGTTCCTCCACCGCCCGGGCCGCCGTCGCCCTCACCACCGAGCGACTTCTGCTGCGGCCGGTCCAGGCGCGTGACGTGGAGGCCGTGACCCGGCTGTGGACCGACCCCGAGGTCCGGTTCCACCTGGGCGGGCCGGTCGTCGACCAGGTCGTACGGATCCGGCAGCGGCGGGTCGTCGGAGCGCCCGGCGTCCACGCGGTCGTCCGGGCCTCCGACGGAATACTGCTCGGCCTCGTCACCGTGGAGCCGGCGGCACGCGACGGCGAGACGGAGGTGTCGTACCAGTTCCTGCCCGAGCACTGGGGACAGGGCTATGCGCGCGAGGCCGTCGCCGCCGCCGTCGACCGGGCGCTGGAGAGCACACCGAGCGTGGTCGCGGTGACCCAGGAGGCGAACGACCGCTCGCGGCGGCTCCTGGAGGCCGTCGGGATGGTCCACGCCGCTTCCTTCGTGGAGTTCGACGCCCCCCAGGTGCTCTACCGCCGCACCGGCGGATCCCTCAGGTGACCTTCTCGCCGGCCGCCAGCTTCGCCATCATCCGCTCGAGCCGCTCGCCCCGGTTCTTCGGCGTGCGCGCCTGCCACAGCCGCAGGATCACCATGTACTGATCGGTCTTCCCGAGCTGCTCGTAGAAGGTCCGGGCGGGCTCGTCGGCCGCCAGCGCCGCCGCGAGGTCGTCGGGCACGGTCGCCTCGGCCTGCGAGGGGTACGCGTTCTCCCACCGGCCGTCCGCCTGCGCCGCCCGCACCTCCGCCAGCCCCGGCTCGCGCATCCGGCCCGCGGCAATCAGCGCGTCCACCTTGCGGACGTTCACCAGCGACCACAGGCTGCGCGCCCGGCGCGGGGTGTACTTCTGGAAGTAGTAGGCCCCGTCCCCGCCCTTGCGCTGCCCGTCGATCCAGCCGAAGCAGAGCATGCAGTCGAGCACCTCCGGAATCGTCAGCGACTCGCCCCCCTTGCCCTTCTTGGCGATCCTCAGCCAGACCCCGGGAGTGTCGGCATGGTGCGTTTCCAGCCAGGACTCCAGCTCCGTGGTCTTCGTGACGGTCATGAGCTCGAGCCCCTCGTACTGCTCCATGGGACCAGTCCCCCTCTGTTCGTCTGTCGTCGCGGAAACCGCTCGTGACCAGGATATTGACCGTGCTCGGACAGTGACCGTCATTTGCCGATCTTCGAGCGCCGCCCGGCACCGCGCGCGAGCGGCGCCCCGTCAGAACCGGGCGTGCGTGGTGATGTCCGACTCGAACTGAGTGATCATCTCCGGCGTCACCGTCGGACGGCACTGGCCGATCGCCTCCAGGTAGTCCGCCGTGCTCGCTCCCGGCATCCGCTCCTCGGCGGCCGACCGTCCGCCGACGGAGACCAGATCGCGCTCGAAGGAGTTCTGGGCGGCGATCCGGGCGGCGTGCTCGATGTCCGCGGGCGTGAACAGGTCGCTCGCAGCCACCAGTTCGTCGATGTCCACGTCCGGCCGGCCGTCGGTGTAGCGCGCCCAGATCGCGGCCCGGGCCGCCTTGTCCGGTGTACCGATCGGGATGAGGTAGTCGAAACGGCCGGGGCGCAGGAAGGCCGGGTCGAGGGAGCGGATCGAGTTCGTCGCGCAGACGAGGAGCCGCTCGTCGCGTTCCCGGAAGCCCGGTATCAGCTTGAGCAGTTCGTTGGTCACCCCGTGCATGCCGCCGGGCTGCGCCGGCTCCTGGCGGACCGGGGCGATCTCCTCGACCTCGTCGATGAAGACCAGGACCCGTTCCAGCTCGGCGATCCGGGCGAAGGCGGAACGCAGCGCCGCCGCCAGGTTGCCCTCGTCGGCCAGCCGGGAGGGCAGGATCTCCACGAACGGCCAGCCGAGCCGGGAGGCGATCCCCCGGGCGAACGTCGTCTTGCCGGTCCCCGGCGGACCGAACAGTCCCACCGCGCGCGGCGGGCGCACACCGTGCCGCGCCGCGCGCTCCGGCTCGGCGAGCGGAAGCACGACACGCCGTTCGATCAGGTCCTTCTCACGCTCCATGCCGGCGACCTTCGCCCACAGGTCGCCCGGCAGCAGTCGGCCGCCGAGGTCGTCGAGGAGGTTGGCGGCCGGCCCGTGCAGCGGCTCGACCTTCTCGAAGTAGGCGACGGCCGGCTGGCGGGTGTAGCCCGCGTTGAGAAGTCCCTCGCCGAGCAGGTCCTCCTCGGGCAGGACGTACGCGATCCGGCCGACCCGCGCCGCGACCAGGCGTCGCTCCAGTTCGACCAGAAGGGCGCTGGCCAGGCCGCGGCCGCGCCACGCCGAGGCGATCGCGATCCGCATCACCCAGGCCCGCTCCCCGGCCACGCAGGCGAGCGCCGCCCCGATGGGCACGCCCTGGTGGACGGCGACGACGGCCGGCTGGCGGGAGGTCAGGGCGCCGATGCATTCGGCCAGGGAGAAGACGGATTCCTGGCCGAGCTCGGCCGTGGTGTCGATCAGGTGGACCACTGCGGCGAGATCGCTCTCGCGGTAGTCATGGATGAGCCAGTTCACCGGTACCGCCCCTCGTTCGTTCGGTTGTCACGCCGTTCCGGCGAGGCTAGGTGTGGGGGCGGAGACGGGTCGTGCGCCATGGTGCACAAGGCGCGACCGGCAAATGCTACGAACCGTCACTGGGCGTACGGCGCCGGACATGCGCGAAGCCCCCGGAAGGGAGCCTTCCGGGGGCTTCGGGCGGTACTGCTTAGTACGCGGCGACGGCCTTCGGGTTCGGGCCGTAGGCGTTGTCCGTCGGGGCACCCTCGGTCGCGTAGAACACGATCAGGATGATCGGGCCGACGAGCGGGATGATGCCGATCAGGATCCACCAGCCGGAGCGGCCGGTGTCGTGCAGACGGCGGATGGTCACGCCGAGCGTCGGCAGGAAGACGGCCAGCGCGTAGATGGCGGTCAGCAGCGGCTGCGTGGTGAGCACCGCGTCGAGGACCGCGACGACGACGTACGCGATCAGGTTGAACAGGAAGAACATCCAGTATTCCTGGCGGCGCGCACGGCCGTTGAATACCGCGTACTTCTTGAGAACGTCGAGGTACCAGTTCACTTTGTCCCCCCAAGGACTGGGAATGCGAGCGGGAGCCTGTCCCTGTGGAGCAAGCTTACGCAGAACTTATGTGGCCGAAACGCTGTCGGTCAATTCGTTACCTGGGGAGGGGCGTTGGGGGGTGATGTGTCTGGTTTGCACAGTGGGACGGCAACGGCGCCGCGGCCTGATGCAGAGGCCACGACGCCGTTTCGGGGAGAGGATCAGAACGTCGTCACGTTCTCCTGCTCTTGCTCATGAGGAGTCCGCCCGCCGTGAGGGCGAAGAGGCAGACGCATGCGCCGGTGATGACGTTGCTGACCATCGCGCCGGTGTCCACGTCCCGGGCGACCACCCAGGGGGAGATGATCAGCCACACGCCACCCGCCAGAGCGACGAAGTTCAGGTCCTGCGACCGCTCCGGGGCCAACGACATACAGAGTCCGAGACCCGCGAGAGCGATGCCGACGATCAGGTTGTTGAGGGCGAGGTCCGGGTGGAGACCGGCGAAGTGAACCGTGTAAGCGGACACTGCGGCCCAGATGCCGGCCATGATGATGAGTTCCTCGACCGCGGCCACACCACGGGTCTGGAGCATCCGTGAGTAGCGGTCCCGCATTTCCGATGCGTCGGGGTGTCCCCTGATATCACCAGGACGGTGAGAGACGTCAGACATACGACTCGCCTCCTTCTGGCGTCATGCACGTCTGATCGCGCTTGCGGCGTGATGCCGCCGTTTCATTGTGCGCTTATCTGGCCTTTATGTGTAGGTCTGCCCGATAAGGGATCCGAACAGAAAGCAAGTGACGAATTAGCGCGGAACCACCAAAGGGGCGACCGCTCGGCGAATAGTCACTGAAAGATCACGCAGAGTCGCGCATCGATATGCGTCTCCCGATCTTGGTCAGTCCGCGCCGAACGGCGTGTAGGGACGCGTCAGGATCTCCATGTTGTGGCCGTCGGGGTCGTCGAAGTAGGCGCCCCGGCCGCCGAAGAGATCGTTGGCCCGGCCCGGCTCGGTGTGGCTCGGGTCCGCGTAGTACGTCACCCCGACGGCCTCCAGGCGCCCGATCATCGTGTCGAACTCCTCGTCCGGCACGAGAAAGGCGTAGTGCTGCGAGACGACCGGCTGCCCGGGGTTCTCGTAGAAGTCGAGGCTCACGCGGTTGGCGGTGGTCACGGGAACGAACGGGCCGACGGGTGCGCCGACCTCCAGACCGAGGATCGTGGCGATGAACTCGGCGGAGAGCCGCTGGTCGGTGGCGTGCACGATGGTGTGGTTGAACTCTGCGGTCACGAGGTCCCTCCCGGCGATGAAAAGGCTGTCTTCCGGAGACCGACGTCGGAATCTCATTCTCGGTCGCGCACGACGTCGTGTCCCACCGGATCGGAGCCCCGGGCAACGGGACGCCGGGCGAGGGCTGTTCGGCGTAGCCTGGAAGAGGACTCGGGGGCTGGCACGTCTCACCGCCTGGAGGCGGACGAACATGACCGGAATCGTGTCCCGGAGCTTCGACTCCGCAGATGAGACCCGTCCCTTCGAGGGCGGTAAGGGCAGGCTCGACGTCATCAACGCGGACCGCGGCCCGGTGGGCCGGGCCGTCTTCGAGCCGGGCTGGCAGTGGTCCAAGCACGTCAAGCCCATCGCCGGTACGGACAGCTGCCAGGCCGCCCACGTCGGCTACGTCGTCAGCGGCCGGTTGAAGGTCGTCATGGACGACGGGGAGTCGGCCGAGTTCGGAGCCGGCGACTTCATGGTCGTCCAGCCGGGCCACGACGCCTGGGTCGTCGGCGACGAGCCCTGCGTGGCTCTGGACTGGGTCGGCTTCGGCGACTACGCCGTACGCAAGGGCGGCTGACACCCTCACGCGGGCCTGACACAGCGCCGGCCGGGCGTGCCGCCTGCTAGCGGCGGCATGCCCGGGAAAATGCGGCAACCACTGCGTGTGCGCGCTGGCACGATGACCCGATGAACGACGATCGCCGCATACAGACGCCCCGTACCGCCGACGAGCGCGCCACGCTCACCGCCATGCTCCAGTTCCAGCGGGACACCCTGGAGATGAAGTGTGCCGGGCTGACCGCCGATCAGCTCAAGCGGCGCGCGATCGCCCCCTCGGGCCTCTCCCTCGTCGGCCTGGTGCGGCACGCGGCCGAGGTCGAACGCGGCTGGTTCCGTAATGTCCTCAACGGCGAGCAGAGCCGCAGCCCGTGGACCCCGCCGGGCTCGACGGAGTGGGCGGACTTCGACGTCGACGACCTCGACGAGGCCGGTGTCGAGGAGGCTTTCACGGTGTGGCGGGACGAATGCGCCCGCGCCCGCGCCGTCGTGGACGCGGCGGACTCCCTCGACGCCCGCGGACACGTCGGCGAGGAGGCGTACTCGCTGCGCTACGTCCTCGCCCACATGATCGAGGAGTACGCCCGTCACAACGGCCACGCGGACCTGCTGCGCGAGCGCATCGACGGCGTCACGGGCGAGTAGCGGGCATCGCCGGACCGGTCGAGGGAAACCCTTGATCAACAGGGCTGTTGGCCTGTTATCGTCCCCCCTATGCCCGAACTGACCAGCCCCTCCGCAGGACTTCAGTCCTCCTGGCTCGAAGCGCACGCCGAGTGGAGCCCCGGCGCCCACCAGGACGGTGCCGGGATGAGGCTGGCGGAAGGGGACGCCCTCGCCGATCCGGCGGTATTCGCCGCCTGGGTGGCGAGACTGCGGGCCCAGTCCGACCGGACCCGGCCGCTCGCGGAGGGCTGGGTGCACGCCACGCACTGGTGGATCGTCGAGGACGGCGCCTACGTGGGCGCGATCGACCTGCGCCACGACCTCAACGACTTCCTCCTGCGCGCCGGCGGGCACATCGGCTACAGCATCCGGCCCTCCGCCCGCCGCCGCGGTCTCGCCACCTGGGCGCTGGGCGCGGTCCTCCCCGAGGCACGTGCCCTCGGCCTCGAACGGGTCCTGGTGACCTGCGACGAGGACAACATCGCCTCCGCGCGCACGATCGAGCGCAACGGCGGCGCCCTGGAGGACGTCCGCGACACGGAACTCGGCCGGAAGCGGCGCTACTGGATCGCCCTGTGAGCGCGGAGGCGGATCAGGTCGCCGAGGCCGTCGCGGCGGAACTCCGGCTCATGGAGCCCTCGGTCCGCACCTCCCGTGCGTCGGCCCGGGAGCTCCTCGATCCCGAATTCGTCGAGGTCGGCGCCTCCGGCCGCCGCTGGACGTACGAGGAGATGCTCGCCGCGCTGCCGGAGCTGGACGGCGGTACGGAGGACGGCCCACGCTACGAACCCTCGGCGATGACCGGCACGGTCCTGGCCCCCGGCCTGGTCCACCTGACCTACGAGACGGTCATCGACGGCCTCCGCGCCCGCCGCAGCTCCCTCTGGCGCCGGGACGGCGACGGCGGCGGTTGGCGGATGTACTACCACCAGGCCACACCGGTCCCACCGGGGACGGAGTAGGGCGCGACCGCGCCGGACGGGTGCCGCCGCGCCCGTAGTCGCGCGGGGGTCTCCTCGGCGCCGTGCTTCGTCAGCCGTCCGCGTCGGTCACGCAGTCCGCGGCGCAGGCGGCACGTTCGTACGCGTCGCGCAGGGCCGCCGCCGCGTGATCGCGGGGCACCTCGGGGTGGCCGAAGTGTTCGGCGGCCAGGCGCATCACGTCCTCGACGGTGACGATGGCCGGCTCTCCGTGGCCGGCCGCCTCGCGCGCCGACGCGATCGCCATCCCGGCCGCACGCAGCAGGACACGCGCGTGGGCGCGGTCGGCCGCGGCCCGTGCCCGACCGGCGTGGAGCGGGCGTACCGCGCGGCCCTTGCGGACGGCGCCCGTCGCCATCAACGCCACCCCGGCGGCCATCACCAGGATCCCGACCGCCGTCGCCCCGTCCAAGCCGCCCCCCCCGCCCGCCGAGCCGTTCGTACGCGGTTCTACCCGAGTGCGGAAGGGCGACACACGTCCCCGGAGCGGAGAAGCGCCATCGGGGGTCACACATTCGAGTGACACGTGTAACCTCTGCTCTGAAGCGTCGTACGAACGGCCAGACGCCCACGTCGCCCAGGAGCGCCCATGACCCGCACCGCCGCACCCCTCGTCACCACCACCCGCGGCCCGGTCCGCGGTGAGCGTCGCGCCGACGGGAGTGTCCGTTTCCTCGGCATCCCCTACGCGCAGCCGCCAGTCGGCGACCTCCGTTTCGCCGCCCCGGTACCGCCGGAGCCGTGGACCGAGCCCCTCGACGCCACCGCGTACGGGCCCACCGCCCAACGCCGTCCCTTCGCCGAGGTCACCACCATCCCCGAGCCCTCCATCCCGGGCGCCGGAGTGCTCAACCTCAACGTCTTCACCCCCGACCCCGACCCCGAGGCGGGGCTGCTGCCTGTCCTCGTCTGGATCCACGGCGGCGGATACGTCGCCGGGTCCGCCGCCAGCCCCTGGTACGACGGCTCCGCCTTCAACCGCGACGGCATCGTCCTGGTCTCCCTGGGCTACCGGCTCGGCATCGAGGGCTTCCTGCACCTGGAGGGCGCGCCCGACAACCGCGGCGTCCGGGACTGGATCGCCGCCCTGGAATGGGTCCGCGACAACATCGCCCGCTTCGGCGGCGACCCGGCCAAGGTCACCGTCGCCGGCCAGTCCGCGGGCGGCGGCGCCGTACAGACCCTGCTCGCCGTCCCCGCCGCCCACGGACTGTTCCGCGCCGCGCTCTCCGTCTCCGGCGCCGTGATGCGCCCGGACGGACCCGAGGTCGCCCGCGCCGCCGCCCGCCTGTTCACCGCCCGTACCGGCGTACCCGCCACTGCCGCCGCGCTGCGTGACCTCGGCGACGACGAACTGCTCGACCTGCAGGACAGGCTCGGCGAGCCGGGCCCCGACCGCGAGGGGCTGTCGGCCATGCTGTCCCTGGCGCCCTTCGCGGACGGCGAACTGATCCCGGAACCGGTCCTCGACGCGCTGACGGACGGCGACGCGGGCGCCGACGTCCCGCTGATGCTGGGCTTCACGGCGCACGAGTTCAACGCCATCCCCGCCCCGGGGCCCGACGGCCCGCCCGTGCCGGTCCTCCTCGGCACCGTCGGCCTGGCGCCGGACCGGGTGGAGGCCTTCACCACCGCCTACGCGGCGGCCGGCCCCGACCGCCTGTTCGGCCAGGCGCTGACCGACGCCACCTTCCGCGCGCCGTCCCTGGCGCTGGCCGACGCCCGCGCCGCCCGCGAACGGCCCACCTGGCTCTACGAGTTCGCATGGGAGTCGCCGGTCGAGAAGATGGCCTTCCACTGCCTCGACCTGCCGTACGCCTTCGACCTCCTGGACGCCGAGGGCGTCACGGCCGCCGCCGGTGACGCGCCGCCGCAGGCGCTCGCCGACGCGATGCATCGCGCCTGGGTCTCCTTCGTACGGGACCAGGACCCGGGCGAGTCCTGGCCGCGCTACACGGCAGGGCACCGCGCCACGATGGTCTGGGACACCGAGCCGAGGGTCGAGCGGGACCCGCTGCGCCAGGTCCGTGAGATCTGGCTCGCCTGACCGGGCCCCTCGGACTCCCCGCGCCGAGTTCCCCTCGGCGCAGGGGGCCCGCCGCAGGACGGTCAGGACGGGGCGCCCCCGCCCAGGGCCTCGATGATCGCCTCCGAGAAGCTCCCGACATCGGCCGGCCTGCGTGAGGTGATCAGCCTGAACCCACCGGACGTGTCGACAACGACACCGCGGTCGATCCACGTCCCGCCCGCGTTCACCAGATCCGTCCGGATCGACGGATACGAGGTCACTTCCTTGCCCGGGACCAGCCCGCTCTCGACGAGCAGCCACGGACCGTGGCAGATCGCGGCCACGGTCTTCCCGGTCTTGGCGAACGCGGTCAGCAGCCGCTGCGCCGCCGGATCCACCCGCAGGCGATCGGCGTTGACCGTGCCGCCCGGCACGACGACCGCGTCGAACCGGTCCGCCGACACCTCGCCGTACGTCGTGTCGGGCCGTACGACATCACCGGGACGCCGGTCCGACACCAGCGTGACGACGGGCTCGGCCTTCCGCGCCGCCACGGTGACCCTGGCTCCGGCCTCACGCAGGGCCGCCACCGGCTTCTTCAGTTCGTCCTGCTCCGTGCCGTAGTTCGTCGTGAGGACGAGGACGCGTTTTCCGTCGAGGGACACGGCAGCCTCCCGCCTGTGGGCCGCGAACCGGCCACACTCCCGCGAGTCTCCGCGCACCGCGCCGCTAAACGGGAACGCTCCGGTAGTGGGTGGTGATCCTGCCCCCCTCGTCCAGCACGTGGAAGGCGAGCGACGGCGCCATCTCGTCCCGGTACACGTGACCGCTCGGCCGGTCGTCCCGCTCCCAGGGGAGCTTCGACGTCGAGATCACGCCGGGGGCGACCAGCAGCGGGCGCCCGGCGAAGGTGGTGGCGGCCGCGGTGTGCGCGTGCCCGCACAGGAACGCCACGATGCCCGGCCTGCGTCCGGCCAGCTCGGCGAGCCGCCGCTCCCCGAACTGACGGATGCCGTCGACGAAGGGGATGTGCAGCGCGGTCGGCGGGTGGTGGAACCCGACCAGGACGGGCACGTCGTCCGGAGTCCCGTCCAGTACGGACTCCAGCCAGGCGAGGGTCTCCTCCTCCAGGAACCCCTCGTCCTTGCCCGGCACCGACGAATCGCCCAGGGCGAGCACGAACCCGGCGCCGCGCAGGACCTGGTTCACCGGCGCGCCGCTCCGCGCCGCGGGCTCTCCGAGCAGCACCTCGCGAAAGACGTCGCGCCGGTCGTGGTTGCCGGGACAGACCAGCAACGGGTGCCGCGTCCGCAGCAACTCCCGTACATGGAGGTACTCCGACTCCAGTCCGTTGTCGGCGATGTCGCCGGTCACCACGACCGCGTCGAGGTCGGCGTCGAGCGATTCCAGATAGGCCATCACGGATCTGGTGCGCTCCGCGCTGCGCGGCGAGCTGTCGATGTGGATGTCGCTGAGATGCGCGATCACGATCACGGCGATGAACCCCTCCCATGCGTCCCTGCGCGAACAAGGGGACGGCCTCCGCGTCCCCGCGCGAACGTACTGCGATTCGCCGGCCGCCGCGCGGGCCACATCGACGGAAGTGGCCCGGGACCGTACGACGCCCCGGAGTTAGCATCGCGCGACGGCCGCCGACGGCCCGCGGACCGACCGTCACAGCAACGACCCGAGCAGCACGACAGAGAACGGACATCACCGATGCTGAAGGACTTCGCCGAGCTCTCCACGCCCCTGATCGCCGACGCCTGCGTCCGGCTCGGTGAACCGCTGCGCGCCGCTCCCGCCGGAATCGCCGCCGTCGTACCGGGACAGCGCCTCGCCGGGCGCGTCCTGCCCGCCCGGCACTACGGCAGCGTCGACGTCTTCCTGGAGGCCTTCGGCACCGCCGAGCCGGGCGACGTGCTCGTCGTCGACAACGCCGGCCGCCGCGACGAGGCCTGCGTCGGGGATCTGGCCGTCCTCGAGGCAGCGGCGGCGGGCGTCGCGGGTCTCGTCATCTGGGGGCTGCACCGCGACACCCCCGATCTCGTCGAGATCGGGCTGCCCGTCTTCTCCTACGGACGCCACGCACCCGGACCCGTCCGCCTGGACCCACGGGAGCCGGAAGCCCTGCGCAGCGCGCGCTGCGGCGAACACCTGGTGAGCGCCGCCGATGTCGTCTTCGGCGACGACGACGGCGTGGTGTTCGTGGCCGCCGACCGGGTCGACACCGTCCTCGAGACCGCCCGCGGCATCTTCCGCACCGAGCGCGAACAGGCGCGCAGGATCAGGGCCGGTGAGACGCTGCGCGCCCAGACGCGGTTCGCGGAGTATCTCGGCCGGCGGGAGGCCGACCCGTCGTACACCTTCCGGCAGCATCTGCGCCGGACCGGCGGCGCCATCGAGGAGTAACCGCTGCCCCGTGGATCAGCCCGCCCGGAAGCCGACCGTCCCGTCCGGCAGCACAGCCTCCACCGTCGCGCCGTGCTCGACGGTCCGGCTCACCGTGCAGAACTTCTCGTGCGTCAGCCGCACCCCGCGCGCGAAGACCTCCGCCGCCCGCGGGTTGCTCTCGGGCAGTTCGAACTCGTAACTGACCCTGATCCGGCCCAACCGGCCGTCGTCCTCGGGCCCCGAGACCGACTCGACCACGATCCGCAGATCGTCGTGGTCCACGGCGCGTGCCGTCCGGTCCACCACCATGCCGCCGCAGCCCCCCATGGCCGCGAGCAGCAGTTCCACCGGTGTGAACGAGGGCTGTGCGTCCGCGTCGTCGGCCGCTCCGATCCGCACCTCCGCGCCCCGGTCGTTGCGCGCGATCCAGGTGCGGTAGCCGGTGCGGACGGTCTCGATGCGGTAGTCGGCCATGGTGTCGTGGACTCCTCGGTGTGCGTACGGTGCGGTCGACCGCCCACGCAACCCCACGGGGTCCGGCCCGCCAAGCGGACGCGCCGGACGCACCGGAGGTCGGCAACCGGTCTGTGTTCCAGAGTGGACCATGGCGCCCCACGCCCCGGCCATCGCCCCCCAGACCGCGCGAAGTTCGGGCTCCGCCTCACTCTTGATCGCCCGGGTGCTTCCCTGAGGGCCGCCGACAACCCCCGAGCTGAGTATGTGGGTACGGCCGGACTGAGTACGTCGTCCGATACCCGGGGCCGGCCTCCGCTGGTCGAATGTGGTCATGACCTCGGACGCCCGGCTCAACCGCCGAATGCAGCACGTCACCACCACCGGCTCGGCGCTGGCGGTGGCGCTGCTCCCGCTCGTCGTCGGCATGTTGCTGGCGAGGAGTGTCGGCGCGGACCCCATGACGTCGGTGAACGCCCTGATCACCAGCGGCGGCCAGCGCGCCCGGCTGTCCCGGTGCCAGCTCCGCGCGGTGCGGTCGACGCGGGAGGGCCGGGGTGTTCCGGTCGGCCGGAAGCTCGCCCTGCCGTCGCTCCCGTCGTTGCCGGTCCTGCGGGGGCGGTGAAGTTTGCCCGAATACGCGACCAACTCTCTTATCAGGACCGTGTGTTGACGTTCTGCTGCGTAGCCTTGGGGGGAGGGGAGTCGGCTGCGCGGGGGTGGGGCTTGTGACTGCTGGATCCGGGTCGGCACGGCAGGGGAGAAGGCCGCTGGGCAGCCGCTCCGCGCTGTGGCTGCTGCTCACGGCGATGGTCCTGGCCACGGCTCCGGCCGCCGCGGTGACGGGCGGGCCGCCCGCCGCCCCACGCGCGAGCGCCCGGCCCGCCGCCGCGACGCCCGCCCGCGCCCCGTCCTGCGATCCGCGGCGTGCGAGCCCGCGGCCCTCGCGCGTGGACGGCCCGGCCGTCCGACGCATCCGCGAGCGCGGCCACCTCATCGCGGGGGTGGACCTGAACAGCTACCTCTGGGGTTCACGGGATCCGCACACCCGCGAACCGGTCGGCTTCGACATCGACCTCGTCCGGGCCATCGCCCGCGACATCCTCGGCCCGAATGCCACGGTCCGCTTCGTCGGCATGCCGCCCAGCCAGCGGATCGCCCGGCTCCAGGCACGCCAGGTCGACGTCGTCGTACGCACGATGAGCATCACCTGCGAGCGGCTGACCGATGTCGCCTTCTCCAGCGTCTACTTCGAGACCGGCCACCAACTCCTCGTCCCCGAGGGGTCCGGGATCCAGGGCTTCGACGCGAGGCTGCGCGGGCGGCGCGTCTGCCTCAGCAAAGGCAGTTCGGCCTCCGACCTGCTGCGCGGCGCCAAGACCGGGGCCGTCGCGGTGGAGACCGCCAGCCATCTGGACTGCCTCGTCGAGCTCCAGCAGGGCAACGTGGACGCCATCCTCACCCACGCCACCCTCGCCGCGGGGCTCGCCGCACAGGACCCCAACCTCCGGCTGGTCGGCCCGCGTCTGGACACCTCCCTGTACGGGGTTGCCATGAACAAGGACGACACGGACCTGGTCCGCCGGGTCAACGCGGTCCTGGAGGACTACCGCAAGGGCGGCGCCCGCAGCCCCTGGAGGGCCTCCTACGACAAGTGGCTCGCGCCGACCCTGGGCGCACACCCCCAGGGCCCGCCGGCGGCCGCGTACATCGACTGACTCCACGGAGCCCGCGCATCACCCCGCATCACCTCGCATCACCTCGCATTACCTCCGAGGTAATCGATCTTGTGGACGCGGCCGGGCAGGGTTGCTGTCACAGGCCGGGGCGCGGAAGGAGCGCCCCGCACCGCCTGTTGTCACGCTGTTCCTGCTACGAGGGTCGAGGTCGATGATGCGCGGTACGAAGATGCTGGGGCGTGCGGGGGCCGTCACGATGGCCGTGGTGTCGGGGGTGTCGGGCATGGCGCTCGGCACGGCGAACCCGGAGGCGGGGGCCGCGCCCCAGGCGGCCGTGGCCGCTCCGGCATCCGTGGAGTGCGCGGAGGTTCGGGACAAGGTCGGCACGCTGGAAGGCCGTGTCACCCCCAACGCCTGCGCGTTCATGAAGCGGCAGATCGTGTTCGGCGAGACGCCGACCGGGACGCTGCCGCAGGCGGGCGGGACCGGACACCCTAGGGTCGCCGCCTACCTCGACATCTTCGACCCCGAGGCCACCCTCTGGGAGGCCGGCGGCGCGGCGCAGCGCGGGCACACCACGATCGGCGACTCCATCGTGAAATCGCTGCGCCTCGCTCCCGATCTGCGCTACCGGGGCACGGAGGTCGTCGCGGACGGAGCCGTGGTGATGTTCGGCCAGTGGAACGAGGTGACCATCAAGGGGCACAAGGTCGCCTACCCGCAGATCGCCCGCAACGTCCTGTCCGACGACGGCAAGACGATGCAGGCCCGGCGCTACTACGACCGGTACACCGTGTTCCGCTCGGCCGCCCCCGAGCTGCGGAACCTCTTCGAGGGCATCACCGACTCCGGCCCCCTGGACGAGGGCGGCGCGGGGCGCCCCTTCCGTGCCGACGACATCACGACGCGCCTGGCGGCCTGGAACGGCGAGGACGTCGAGGCCCTCACCGGAGGCGCGGGCCACGGTGCACTGACCGCGCCCGGCCTTGCCGCCCCGCTCGAGACGCGCGACGGCAAGGCCGCCTACCTCCGCAGGCTCTTCGACCACGCGGACCTCCGGCTGCAGGCGGGTCAGGTCGCGTTCGGGCGGACGAACACCTACGTGGAATGGCACGGCGCCGTCACCAGTTCCAAGGGCGCGAAGATCCCGTTCGGGATCGTCGAGCGATTCGGCCCGGCCGGCGAGTGGGAGCTGACCTTCGACACCCTGCCCCTGATCGCCGACCAGGCGGAGATCGGCGCGATGTTCCAGCGCCTGAGCCAACCCTGAGGCCGGAGCGGAGCCCGCGAGGATGGCCGCCTGCGCGGATCGGCCTGCGCGGATCGGCCTGCACGGTTCGGCCTGCGTGGTCGGCCGCGCGGTCGGTCTGCGTGGTCGGTCTCCGCCTCGGCGGGAAAACCTGTGGGTGTTGTCCATCTCGCCGCATGGCGCGAGAACCCGGGCATGTCTGCCCGGCGGCGTCAGCTCCGGAACGACGTGGGGCGCTCGGGCGATGCCTGGGCGAGGGCCTCGGTGACGGCCGTAACTCCGCCCCGGAGGCCGTAGACGGGGGTGCCGGGCTGCTGGCGCCAGGAGTCGTCGAGGCCGCCGGCGTCGACGGTGTCGAAGCCCAGCTCGTCGATGAGGTCCCGTACGGCCTGCTTCGCGGCCTCGTCGTCGCCCGCCACCGGCAGGGCGATGCGCTCAGGGTCCCCGGCCGGGCGGGGACCGTCGAGGATGTCCTGGGCGTAGGTGCCGTTGAACGCCTTGATCACCGGGTGGCCGAGCTGCTGCTCGGTCCAGCGGCTCTCGGTCAGGCCGTCGTCCTCGATGCCCGCGATCCGGCCGTCACGCTGGGGGTAGTAGTTCCCGGTGTCGATCACGGCGAAGCCCTCCGCCGCGCCGTCGAGGAGTCCGGACGGCAGGTCCGGCACGGCCTTCAGCGGGACGGTCACCACGACGATCCGGGCGCCGCTCGCCGCCTCGGCGACGGTCACCGGCTTCGCGCCGGTCTCGTCGGCGAGCGCGGTGAGGGTCTCGGGACCGCGGGAGTTGGCAACGGCGACGTCGTGGCCGAGGGCCGTGAGGCGGCGGGTGAGGTTGCCGCCGATGTTGCCTGCGCCGATGATGCCGATCTTCATGGGACGTCCTTCCGGGCCGGTGCGGCGAACTGCCACCGTCACCAGAACTGCAGGCCGTGTACACCTATTCCCGTCCGTGAGGCCCCCCTGCCGTGAGGGCTTGGCGTGCTCCAGGTGAAGCCCGATGCGTTCCGGGACACAAGACGCGCCAAGTGCGCGATGATCCCTCCGACTTCGTGGTTCGTCGAGAGGGCAGCCGATGACAGCGCGCGACGATGCGCAGCAGCACCCCCGGGAGGACTCCGCGCCGAGCGGCGTGGACCGGCGCCGATTCCTCGGCTACGTCCTGGCGGCACCGACCCTGACCGTCGCGGCACAGCTCGGCGAGGCCGTCCTCGCACCCTTCCCGGCGGCCGCGGCCGCTCCCTCCCTGGTGCCCTCGTTGCCCGGCCCCTCCGAGATCTACGACCTCAACGACATGCTCACGCATGCCGCCCTGCCCACCGCGAACCTGATCACCATCCGGATCGAGCCCGACGGCACCGCCTCCTTCGCCCTGCCCCGGGCCGAGGTCGGCCAGGGCATCACCACCTCCTCCGCGATGCTGATCGCCGAGGAGCTCGACCTGCCCCTGGACAAGGTTCGGGTCACCCTCGCCGACGCCCGCCCGGAGCTGCTGTTCAACCAGCTCACCGGCGGCTCCAACACCACCATCTCCACCTTCACGCCCATCCGTGTCGCCGCCGCCGTCGCCCGCGGCCGGCTGCTGCGCGCCGCCGCCCTGGAACTCGGGGAGCTGGTCGGCTCGCTCACCGCCAAGGCCGGGGCGATCGTCTCCTCGACGACGGGCCGGAGCCTCACCTACGGCGAACTCGCCGTGAAGGCGGCCTCCGTCACCGACACCGCGGTCGGCGTCGCCCTCAAGCCGGCTTCCGAGTTCAAGGTCATCGGCACCGCGCAGCGGCGGATCGACGCCCTGGAGGCCGTGACGGGACGCAAGAAGTTCGCCATGGACGTCCGGGTGCCGGAAGCGCTGCCCACGATGGTCTGCCGGCCGCCGACGATCAACGGCACCGTGCTTTCGGTGGAGAACCTGGACGAGGTCCGGGCCATGCCCGGCATCACCGACGTCGTACGGATCTCCACCGGTGTCGCCGTCCGCGGCCGTACCTTCGGCCAGTGCATCGACGCCGTCCGGGCCCTCCGGGTCACCTGGGGCCCCGGCACCGCCGAGGGCGCCTCGGACGCGACCGTCCTGAAGAAGCTCCGCGCCGCCGAACTCCCGCTCGTCGTCCCACCGTTGCCCCTGCTGACCAAGGCGGTCGACGCCCGCTTCACCTTCCACTTCGCCAGCAACAGCGCCCTGGAGACCAACTGCGCGATCGCGGACGTGCGGCCGGACGCGGCCGAGATCTGGGCGAGCCTCAAGTCGCCCATCGTCGCCCAGGAGCAGATCGCCCTGCAGCTCGGTCTCCCGCCCACGGCCGTGAAGGTCCATGTCACCGAGGGCGGCGGATCGTTCGGCCGCAAGCTCTTCCACGACGCCGCTCGCGAGGCCGCCGAGATCTCCCGGGCCATGGGCAAGCCCGTGAAGCTGATGTGGCACCGGACCGACGACTTCCGCCAGGGCCGTACGCATCCCATGTCGACCTCCCGGGTCCGGGCCACGTACAGCCTCGGCGAGGTGCTCACGTACGAGCAGCGGCACACCTCCGTCGCCACGGACTTCGGTCACGGCCTCGGTGAGATCATCACGTCCGCGGCCGCCCAACTGCCCGTCGGGGACCTCACCTTCTCCGAGACGATCTTCCAGCTCACGCAGCAGAGCCCGTACCACTTCGGGGTCACCACCCAGCTGCTCAGCGAGACCGATAAGGGTTTCAACACCGGCTCCATGCGCAACATCTACTCGCCCAACGTCCGGTGTGCGCAGGAGCTGGTCGTCGACGAGCTGGCCCGGCGGATGGGCAAGGACGCCTACGCGTTCCGCCGCCAGTACCTCAAGGACGAGCGCGCGCGGGCGGTCCTCGACAAGGTCGCCGAGGTGGGTGACTGGGGGCGGGCCCTCCCCGCCGGCGTGGCCCAGGGGATCGCGGTCCACCCGGAGTACCACGCCTTCGTCGCCGTCCTCGCCGAGATCGACTGCCGGCCCGAGACCACCGGACGGAAGGTCGAGGACGCGTACACCGGCCCGCGCGTCACCAAGGTCGTCTGCGCAGTCGACGTCGGTCTCGCGGTCAACCCGAGGGGTCTCCAGGCCCAGATGATGGGCGGCATCATCGACGGCATCGCCGTCACCCTCACCTCGGGCCTCCACCTCCGCGACGGGCACTTCCAGGAGGGGAGCTGGGACAACTACTTCTACACCCGCCAGTGGAACACCCCACCCGAGCTGGAGATCGTCGTGATGCCGTCGACCTCGGACCGGCCGGGCGGTGCGGGCGAGCTGGCTGTCGCGGGCGCGATGGCCGCGGTCGCCTGTGCGTACGGCCGGGCCACCGGCACCATGCCGACGACCTTCCCCGTCAACCACGCCGAGCCGCTCGGATTCGAGCCGCTGCCCACCACCCCGCCGATCCCCGCCTCGCCGGTCGACGGCCTCGACCGCGCCTTCTAGGACCAGGAGCCACCGTGCCGCAACACACCTTCATCCTCAACGGCAAGGCGGTCACGGCCGACGTCGAGGACGACGTCCGGCTGCTGTGGGTGCTCAGGGACGTCCTGGGGGTGACCGGACCCAAATACGGCTGCGGGCTCGGCGTCTGCCAGGCGTGCACCAGCCACATCAACGGCAAGGCGTTCAACCCCTGCTCCGTCCCGGTCAAGGACATCGCCCCCACCGACGAGATCACCACCATCGAGGGCCTGCCCGCGACCGTCGGCCGGGAACTCCACCCGATGCAGGAGGCATGGCTCGACCTCGACGTGGCCCAGTGCGGCTACTGCCAGCCCGGGCAGATCATGACGGCGGTCGCCAAGGTCCGCAGGGCCCGCGAGGCAGGACGCGAGATCGACGAGGCCGACCTCGACGAAATCCGCAACATCTGCCGCTGTGGGACCTATAACCGAATCCGTGAGGCGATCGTGGCAGGAGCCCGCCGCATGCCCTGACGCCGCTCGCCGACGGGCCGTGTACGGCGGGGGCCGCTGCCGTATTCTGGCCGAATGGGCAAGTCCGTTGGTGAGCAGATGGGCGTCGTCGCCGCGCTGGTGCGATCGTCGTTCCTGGTGAACGCCGTCTACGCCGATTCCGGTCGTGAGTACGGCCTGACGCCGCAGCAGGGTCAGCTGCTGTGCGTGCTGATGCCGCAGCCCTACGGCATGAGCGAACTGGGTGGGATGCTCGGCCTCGCGAAGTCGAGCCTCACGGGCCTGGTGGACCGGACCTCCCAGCGCGGGCTCGTACGGCGTGAGCCTGACCCGGAGGACGGCCGCGCCGTGCGGGTGGCGCTCACGGAGGAGGGCGCGCGGCTGGCCGACGAGTTCTACACCGAGACGTGCCGCCGCCTCGAACTGCTGCCCGCGGGCCTCGACGCGGCGGAGCGCGACCGGCTCGCGCAGCTGCTCGGCCGGGTGGTCCTGGACAACAAGGTGCCGACGGTCTTCGTCGAACCGGGCGATGTGGCGACGCTCCCCGAGGCGAAGCGCCGCCAGGGCCTGTCCGGCGGATCAGGGTCGGACACCCGCTAGGTCGTTTTCCGCACGCTCAGGGCTTCGTCGGGACGTCCTTGAGGCGGCCGGTGACCACCAGGTCGCCGTCCGGGGTGCGGTGCGCGAGGTCGCCGGTGCGGAAGTAGCCGTCGGTGGTGAACGAGCGTGCGTTGTGGTCGGGCGCCCGGTAGTAGCCGCGCAGGGTGTACGGACCACGGGCGAGGAGTTCGCCGGGCTCCCCGTCGGGCACGTCCTTGCCGTCGATGTCGACGATGCGGATCTCATCGTCGGGCGAGAGCGGGCGGCCCTGTGTGCCGAGCACGGTCTCGTCCGGATCGGCGGGCCGGGTGAGGGTGAGCAGGCCCTCAGCCCTGCCGGAGACCTGCTGCAGGCGGCAGCCCAGTTCGGGGCCTATCCGTTCGGCGGTCGCCCGGTGAGGGGGTGCGCCGCCGATCTGCAGGAGACGCAGACTGCTCACATCGGCCCGGGCCGTGGGAAGTGCGTCGAGCCAGCGTCGGGCGACGTCGGGCTGCACCGACGTGAGGGTGACGCGCTCCCGTCCGATGACCGGCAGACAGGTATCGGGCTCCGGGTTGTCGGCGAGGACGACGGTGCCGCCGACGGAGAGGGTGCCGAGGATCCCGGGGCAGCCGAAGGTGAGGTTGGACTCGACGGGAAGCGCGGCGAGATACACGTCGTCCTCGGTGAGCGACACCAGCTCGGCCGCGGCCTGCGCCTGGTAGGCGTAGTCGTTGTGGGTGCGCGGAACGAGCCGGGGCGCTTCCTCGGCGGTGTCGCCGGAGAGCAGGAAGAACGCCACCTGACCGGCGCTCTGCGCGAGCGCCGGCGCGGGCGGGGCGTCGACGGAGCCCAGCGGGAAGTAGTGGCAGCCCGACGGGTCGGTCGTGTAGCCGCCGCCGTACGGGGACGAGGTGCCCGGCGCCTCGAGGGTGAACACCCGCCGCAGGAAGGGTCCTCCGGCCGCGATGTCCGCGGCCATCGCCGTGTGGTCGAAGCCCCGGTACGTCGAGGGACCGATGTAGCCGCGGGCCTGGGTGACCTGGACGAGGTGGGACACCTCGGCCGCGCGGTGCGTGATCGGGCACATCACGGGGACCGCGCCGGCCCGCATCAGTGCGAACACGGTGACGACGAACTCGGGAACGTTCGGCAGCTGGACGACGACGCGTTGCCCGGGCCGGAAGTTGAGCAGCCGGAATCCGGCGGCCATCCGGTCCACGCGACGGTTCAGGTTCGCGTACGTGAGGCGGGTGTCGCCGTGTACGAGCGCGGTCCGCGCTCCGTACTGCAGGGCCCAGCCGCGCAACAGGTTGTCCAGCGTGTTGCCATGCCAGTGCCCGGCCGCCCAGTAGCGGTCGACGAACTCCTCGGGCCAGGGCGTACAGCCGTCGAGCATGGGTGTCATTCGCTTCCTTCTGTGCCGTGTTGACCTTGGAAACCCAAGCCGTCGACACCTCCGTACGCAATGCGCTTTCCCGACCAAGGGCGAAGGACTCCCTCGGCGGAAAGACCAAGGAGCGCCGCTGACCATGAGAATCGGTGACCGACGCCGCCGAAGTCTTGTCGCGAGCGCGACAACTCCTTACCGTCGGGTAAGTTGCCCTGGCCGAAGGGGCAGTTGATGCCGCACGACCTCTCGGAAGGAACCCCCCATGCCTGCTCCCCGGACGCGTGGTGCGCGCCGTGTACTGCTCGGCTCCCTCGCCGCCGCCCTCGCACTCACCGTCACGGGGGGCGGCTCCGTCGCCGCCGCGCCGCCCGCCGACTCACCGCGGCCGGCCGGGCTGCGCGAGGTGATGTTCGTGGGGAACAACTGGGACGGCACCGCAGATGTCATCAAGTCCACCGGCGACCTCGCGCGCATCGGCCGCATCAACGTCATCCCCGACCGCGAGCGCCGCATGTGGGAGATCGGGCTGAACCCGGTCAAGCTGGCGTACTTTCTGGGCATCAGGCAAGGGCCGGGCGAGGGGCACGACCAGTTCGTCGACGACATGTACGCCACACCGGACGGCTCGGCGATGGTGGTCTCCCGGCCGAGCTTCGCCGACGTGGTCTCCATCGACCTCCGCTCGGGCGCGATCAACTGGCGCTTCCCCGTGTCCGGCTTCCGCTCCGACCACATGGCCGTCTCGCCCGACGGCACCCGGGTCGCCGTCTCGGCCTCCACCTCCAACAGGGTGCATGTCCTCGACATCACCACGGGCCGGGAGATCGGCTCCTTCGCCACCGGCGACAAGCCGCACGAGAACGTCTTCACGGCCGACGGCCGCTACCTCTGGAACATGGCGATCGGCGAGGTCACCACCGCCCTCGACGACCCGTTCTGGGACTGGACCAAGGGCGACCGCCGCATCACCGTCGTCGACGCCCGCACCTTCGAGCAGGTCCGGGTCGTCGACATGCGCGCCCGGCTCGACGCCTTCGGCCGCAAGGACCTCTCCGACGCCGTACGCCCCGTCGCCTTCACGCCGGACGAGTCCACGCTCTACTTCCAGGTCTCGTTCTTCAACGGCTTCCTCGAGTACGACGTCGCCGCCGACCGCATCACCCGCGTCAAGTCGCTCCCCGAGAACCCGGCGACCGACCCGGACCGCACCACGTGGGTCAACGACTCCCGCCACCACGGCATGTCCATGAGCCCCGACGGCAAGCGGCTCTGCGTGGCCGCCACGATGGACGACTACGCCACCGTCGTCGACCGCGAGACCCTGAAGGAGGGCCCGCTGGTCGAGGCGTCCAAGCCCTACTGGGCCACGGTCAGCGGCGACGGCCGCTCCTGCGTCATCTCGGAGAGCGGCACGGACCGCGTAACGGCGATCGACTTCGCCACCGGCCGCCGCGTCGCCTCGGTCGCCGTCGGCGACCACCCGCAGCGGGTCCGCCTCGCGCGCGTGCCCGCCGACTGGACCGGACCGGCCGCACGCTGAGGACGGCTCAGCCCGCGCCGACGGACCCGGTGGCCAACTTCTCGCGTACGGCGTCGAGATACTCGGCCACCGCGTCCCGGTTACGGGTCAGGAAGCGGATGCGCTCCGTCATCCGGTCGCGCTCGTTCTCGAGCGTGGCCAGCATCTCCGGTGTCGCGTCCGGGAAATGGATGACGCGGGGCTTGTCGAGGCACGGCAGGATCTGCTTGATGATCCGCGTCGGCAGCCCCGCGTCGAGCAGTCCACGGATCTGCAGGACCCGGTCCACGTTCGACTCGTCATAGGCGCGGTAGCCGTTCGGCGTGCGATCGGCGACGATGAGCCCCTGTTCCTCGTAGTAGCGCAACAGTCTGCGCGGGGTGCCGGTGCGTTCCGACAACTCTCCGATGCGCATGGGGTCCACCTCATAGATGCCGCTTGACCTTCACATCAATGTGAAGGTTTCAGCATACGGGGCATGAGCACCCACACGGCATCGAAGGCCGGTTCCTCCGCACGTCCCGAGAACCGGCGGCCCTCCGGAAAACTACCTCTGCCCGCCCTCCTCGCCCTGGCCACCGCCGTCTTCGTCACCAGCCTGACCGAGACCCTCCCTGCCGGCGTCCTGCCCGCGATGAGCGCGGACCTCGGCGTCGGGGAGGCGGCCATGGGCCAGTCCGTCACCATCTACGCCATCGGGACCGCGCTCACCGCGATCCCGCTGACCGCGGCCACCGCCGGCCGGCGGCGAAAGGGCCTGCTGCTCACCGCGGTCGCGGGCTTCGCCGTCGCCAACACGGTCACCGCCGTCTCCACCCACTACCCCCTCACCATGGCCGCCCGGTTCGCGGCCGGCGTCGCCGCCGGTCTCGCCTGGGCCCTGCTCGCCGGATACGCCCGCCGCCTGGCGCCCGTCCATCTCCAGGGCAAGGCGATCGCCGTCGTCATGACGGGTATTCCGGTCGCGCTCTCCCTGGGCGTGCCCGCCGGCACCTTCCTCGGCGCCGCGCTCGGCTGGCAGGTCACGTTCCTGGTCATGACCGCCCTGGCCGTCGTCCTCCTCGCCTGGATCGTGCTCTCCGTCCCCGACCACCCCGGACAGCCCCGGGGCGGCCGGGCGCCCATCCGGCGGACCCTCGCCGTCCCCGGCGTGGCGCCCGTCCTGTTCGTCACCCTCGTCCTCGTCCTCGCCCACACCATCCTCTACACCTATGTGGCCGCCTTCCTGGGCCACCTCGGTATGGGCGGCTCCACCGGACTCGTCCTCCTCGTCTTCGGCGGCGCCTCCCTGCTGAGCATCTGGTTCACCGGCCTGCACATCGACCGCCGGCTGCGGACCCTGACCCTCGCCGCGACCGTGCTGTTCGCGGTCGCCTCCGGCGCCCTCGCCGTGGCCGCCGACAGCACCTTCCTCGTCCACGCCGCCGCCGCCCTGTGGGGCCTCGGCTGGGGCGGAGCACCGACACTGCTGCAGACCGCCGTGGGCGACGCCGGCGGCGAGGCGGCGGAAACCGCGCAGACCCTGCTCGTCAGCCTCTGGAACGCGGCCATGGCGGGCGGAGGCGTCGTCGGCGGACTCCTCCTCGACCTCCTCGGCGCCGCCGCACTGCCCGGGAGCGTCCTCCTGCTCCTCGTCCCCGTCCTGATCGTCGTCGCGGCCGCCCGCACCCACGCATTCCCCGCCCGCCGAGGCCGCACCGCCGAGTGAGCGCCACGCCTCCCGCCGCCGCGACCCCTACCTCCGCCGCGTGAGCCCCACGCCTCCGGCGACCGCGACCCCTACCCGTCATACTTCCGAGCTACCCGCGGACTGTCCCCTCCGGCGGGACGCCGACTACAGGGCGTGATCCATACGTTCGGCACCGGAACGAAGCACCTCGTCCGGTACGGAAGGACCACACCATGGCGTCCCGCCCGCGCAGCCGCCGCCTGCGCCGCACGCTGCTCGCCGCACTCGTCACCGCATCCGTGGCGGTGCCGACGGCGGGCGCCGCCCGCCCCGCCGCCGTCCCGGCACCCGCCCCGGCCGCACTCGGCCCCCTCGCCCCGGCCACGGCCGCGAGCCTCGACGAGCGGTACGCCGCCAACCGGGACGCCCTCCGCGCCGCCGAACGGACCGCCGCCGACTACGGCGACCGGAAGAGGGCCACCACCCTGCGCGCCATGGCGGGCCCGACCCGGCACTTCCTCTCCTTCGACGGCCGTGACGGCGGCCGCAGCGTCGAGGTCGTCGGCGACCTCGCAGGCGCCGAACGCATCGCGGTCCTCGTCCCCGGCTCGGACACGGCGCTCGGCAGCGAGCGATTCCGGAACGGCGCCGTCGCACTCCAGCGGCAGCTGGGCGAGCGCGCCGCCGTCCTCGCCTGGCTCGGCTACCGCACCCCCGCCACCGCGAGCGCGTCGGCCGTCACCCCTGGGCGGGCCCACGAGGCCGCCCCCGCTCTCCGGGACTTCATGGGGGAGTTGGGGGCCGCCAAGCCCGCCGCCCGCCTCACCCTCCTCTGTCACTCCTACGGTTCCGTCGTCTGCGCCAAGGCGGCGCCCGGGCTCCCCGTCGCCGGCATCGTCCTCTACGGAAGCCCGGGAACCGGCGCCGACAGCGCCGCGGACCTGCGGACCACGGCCACCGTCTGGGCCGGGCGCGGTGAGTCCGACTGGATCGCCCACGTGCCCCACCTCCGCCTGCCCCTGCCCTTCGGAGAGCTCGGATTCGGCACGGACCCCCTCTCGCCGGAGTTCGGCGCCCGGATCTTCGACGCCGGGCCCGGAGGACACAGCGACTACCTCGCTCCCGGCTCCGTACCGCTGAAGAACCTCGCCCGCATCGTCGAAGGACGGGACCCGGCCGATGCGTGAACTCGTCCGCCGTATCGAGGCCGCCACCCCACCGGACCGCGACCGCGCCCTCGACGCCCTGCGCGCCCTCGCCATCCTCGGCGTGGTGCTCGGCCACTGGCTCGTGACCGCCCTCGTCGCCGACAGCGGCACGGTCCGGGCCGCCAGCCCGCTGCAGCACCTGCCCGAATTCACCCCGGTCTCCTGGGTGTTCCAGACCCTGGCCGTCTTCTTCCTGGTCGGCGGGCAGGTGGCCGCGAGGAGCCACACCGCCGCCCGAGCCCGGCAGGAGAGCTACCGCTGCTGGCTCGCGGCCCGGCTGGAACGTCTCTTCCGGCCCGTCGCCGCCGTGCTCGCGGTATGGACCGTCGCGACGCTCGCGATGCTCGCCGCGGGCGTGCCCTGGCAGACCCTGTACACGCTGGGCAAACTCGTCCTCTCCCCGCTGTGGTTCCTGCTCGTCTTCGCCGCGCTCACGGCGGCGACCCCCCTCGTCGCCCGGGTGCATCCGCTGTGGCCGCTCGCCGTCGTCCTCCATGTCGACCTGATCCGTTACGGCCTCGACGGGCCCGACCGGCTCGGCTGGGTCAACGTGGCCGCCGGCTGGCTCGTCCCGTACTGCCTGGGCGCGGCCTGGTCCCGGCACGGACTCAAGGACCGCACGACCGGCTGGGTGCTGCTGCTCGGCGGAGTCGCCGCCACCGCCCTCCTCGTGCTGTTCGCCGGCTACCCCGCCTCCATGGTCGGTGTGCCGGGCGCGCCGATATCCAACCTCAACCCGCCCACCCTCGCCGCCGTCACCTTCGGCCTCGCCCAGTGCGGCGGAGCCCTCCTGCTCCTCGGCCCGCTGCGCCGGGCCCTGCGCCGGCCCGTCGCCTGGACCGCGGTGGCACTGCTGAACCTCGGCGCGATGACCGTCTTCCTCTGGCACCAGACGGCGATGATCGCCGTCACCGCCACCGGACTTCTGGCCGGCGAACTCCTGGGCCACGGGCCGTTCCCCGGGCTGCACACCGTGCCCGACGGGTACGGCTGGGTCCTGGCCAGACTCGCCTGGCTGCCGCTCTTCCCGCTCGCGCTGCTGGTGTGCGTCGCCGCGTTCCGTGCGTACGAACAGGGTGGTCACCGCCCCGCTCGCGAGCGGCGACCTGCCGCGAGGAAGGAGATCCGACGTGCCTAGGGTGGTGGACGCAGCGGACAAGGGGGAACGGGTGGGGGACGGTTACGGGCGGACGCTGATCGCCGGCCTGCGGGGAGCACCGCGCGCTCTGCGCGAGGACCTGTGGACGACGGCCCGCGATCCGCTGCCCCGTCAGGCGTGGTTCGGCTGGCTGCCGCACGGACACCTCGTGCTGCTCGCCGTCGTCGCGGGCGTGGCCAACATGGCCGGGTACAGCAACGCGATGGACGTGCTCTCGGCGCCCATGCAGTTGTTCGTCGTCCTCCAGGCGGCGGCCCTCGTCCTCGCGTTGAGCCGCCCGGTGCCCGCCTGGTGGCTCTCCACGGTCTCCCTCTTCCTGACCGCGGAGATCGGCGAGTCGACCGTCGGACCCGACATGGTGTGGCCCTGGAGCGTCTGGGGCATCGTGGTCCACACCTTCATCGTGCTGCTGCTCGCTCTGCGCGTCCCCCTGCGGGTCACGGTCGCCACCTTCGTGATCACTGTGTTGACCGGAGCGGCCCACACGGTGGTGCCCACGGGCTTCCCCCACAACGAGGACCTCGCCGGCGGCACCCTCTCCTTCGCGACCGCGGCGGTGGTCGGCGCCTCGCTGCGCATCAGCCGCGTGGCGCGGACTCGGCTCGTCGAACAGGAGGTCCTCACCGCCGAGGAGCGGGCCCGACGCACCGTTCTGGAGGAGCGTGGACGGATCGCCCGCGAGCTGCACGACGTCGTCGCCCACCATATGTCGGTCATCTCCATCCAGGCCCAGGTCGCCCCGCATCTCGTCGAGAACCCCTCCGCCGAGCTGAGGGAGAACCTCGCCGGCATCCGCCAGAACGCCGTCGAGGCGCTGACCGAACTGCGCCGTGTCCTCGGGGTCCTGCGCGCCGAGGACGCGGCGGCCGACGCCGTACGGCACGCCCCGCAGCCCACCCTGGACCGGCTCGACGAGCTCCTCGACAACGTCCGCGCCGCCGGCCTCACCGTCGACGCGGCGACCACGGGAGAACGCCACGCGCTCTCACCGGGCGTCGAACTCTCCGCGTACCGCATCGTCCAGGAGGCGCTGAGCAACGCCATGCGGCACGCGCCGGGGGCGCGGGTGCGGGTGGAGACCAGGTATCTTCCCCACGGAATCACCCTCCGGATCGCCAACACCCCACCGTCCCGCCCCGCCGATGCCGCATCCGCCCCGCAGGCGCCGGGAATGGGGCACGGGCTGCTCGGCATGCGCGAGCGGACCGCCATGCTGGGCGGCGAACTGACCGCGGGACCCACCCCGGACGGCGGCTACGAGGTGACCGCCACCCTTCCCACCGAGACCTGCGAGGACGGCACATGACGAGCAGTACGATCCGGGTTCTCGTCGTCGACGACCAGATGATGGTCCGTCAAGGCTTCACCGTACTGCTCAACGCCGAGCCAGGCATCGAGGTCGTCGGTCAGGCCGTGGACGGCGACGACGCCGTCGCCAAGGTCGCCGAACTCGCCCCCGACGTCGTCCTGATGGACATCCGGATGCCCGGCACCGGCGGCATCGAGGCCACCCGCCGTATCACGGGGCCCGCCGGCGCCACCGTGAAGGTGCTCGTCCTGACCACCTTCGACCTCGACGAGTACGTGTACGAGGCCCTGCGCGCCGGCGCCTCCGGCTTCCTCCTCAAGGACGCCTCCGCCGACGAACTCGCCCACGCGGTACGGGTGGTGGCGTCCGGCGACGCGCTGCTCGCGCCCAACGTGACCAAGCGCCTCATCGCCGAGTTCTCCCGGCTCAGCGCCGGACCCCGCACCCCGCTCAAGGACCGGGTCGGCGCCCTGACGGAGCGCGAGACCGAGGTGCTGAGCCTGATCGCCCACGGTCTGTCCAACGCCGAGATAGCCACCCGGCTGGTCGTCGCCGAGCAGACCGTCAAGACCCATGTGAGCCGCATCCTGATCAAGCTCGGCCTGCGCGACCGCACCCAGGCGGCGGTCTACGCCTACGACACGGGACTGGTCCGCCCCGCCGGACTCTGACACGCGCGGGGGAGCACGAACGGCCGCGGGCGTCGTACGACGACACCCGCGGCCGCTCGCACGCGTCAGACGGCCGGCGGCACCCGTGACGGGCGGCCGGAGCCCCGCGTCAGGGAGTACCCGCCGATACCCGCGAGCGCGCCGAGGACTCCGCCGACCGCGGTCCAGACCCAGCGGTCGGACCACCAGCCCGAGGACCAGCCGTCCTCGGGAGCCCGCGCCTCGACAGCCGACGTAACGTCGGCCGCGATCGCGTCCTCCGTCGTGGCGCCCGGTACCAGCGGCGCGGCGAGCGAGCCGCCGCCCGCGTACGCCCCGCCCTGCTCGGCGGAGACCGCGCCCACGCGGGCGGTGAACGGCTGGCCGAGGTCGTCCTCGGGCAGGCCGGTGACCGTCAGCCGGACGTAGTAGCTGCCGGGCAGCGGATCGTTGTCCCAGGTGTCGGCCCAGGGGCGGACCGTGCGCAGGGTGCAGGACAGTTCCACGGATGTGGCGTCCTTCGCGGCGGCCCTGGACTGCATCCCGTACATGCACGGCTGACGGCGGCGCAGGCCGTCGTAGACGTCGATCCGCCAGGTCGAGGCGCCGTGCCGGGCGGCGGCCTCGGGAAGCGCGACCGAGGCGGTCACGGTGGGCCGCTGCCCGGTGTCCGCGGGGAACACCCAGTAGAGGTAGTCACCCGTGGAGGCCTCGGCGGTGGCCTGCTGGCCCTGCCGGAAGAAGGCGGCGGTACGGAAGGTCGTGCCTGCCTCCGTCGGCCCGGCCGTCGCGGCGGCGCTCGCGCTGCCGCTCGGGGACGGGGAGTCCGCGAGGGCGGGCACGACCGCCGGACCGAACAGCCCGGCGCCCGCCAGAAGGGCGGTGGTCAGCGCGCGTACGGTACGCATCAGTTGGTCCTCCAGACGGCGACGCGCCAGCGGGACAGCCAGCCCCACAGCAGACCGCCCACGAATCCGGCCAGTACCAGCACGCCGAGCAGCCACCAGCCGCGGCCGAGACCGAAGGCGGCCACATCGGACGCCTCGTCGGGCGCGTCGACCAGGTCCACGGTCAGCTCGATCGGCATACCGGGCGTCGTCTTCACCGACGGCGGCGCCGAGAAGGAATTGGCGACCTGGAGACAGACCGTCTCCGCCGCGGGCTTCGTGTCTCCGTCGACGTCGTCGAGCGGCGGCTTGGGGTAGCGCAGTCCGGTCGAGATGACGTCCGTGCGTCCGTCGCCCGCCTCGGAGCCCCGGACGACCTCACGGCCGTGCACCGTCACCGCGCGCAGCAGGACGCCGTAGTCGTTGTTGACGGCGCGGTCCGCCGCCACGCTCACCGAGGCGCGCAGCTCCTGCCCGGGCAGCACGTCCACCCGGTACCAGCGGTGGCGGCCGAAGGTCTGGCGGTCGGTGTACAGACCCGGCTTGAGCTGAGGGGCGTTCGCGCAGCGCTCGGCGCCCTCGGTGGCCACCGGGGTGACGACCGGGTCCGCGGCGCGGTCGACCAGCTGTCGGACCCGCTTGGAGAGTTCCTCGGTGTGGCGGACCGAGGTGTACGTGCCGCCGGTCGCCTCGGCGATGCAGGTGAGCTGCTGCCGGATCTTGGCGTTCGGCACCAGGCCCAGGGTGTCGATGGTCAGGTGGATGCCCTTGGCGGCGATGTCGCGCGCCACCTCGCAGGGGTCGAGCGGGGCGCAGGTGTCCTCCCCGTCCGTGATGAGCACGATCCGGCGGGTGGCGTCACCGCCCTTGAGGTCCTCCGCCGCCCCGAGCAGGGCCGGTCCGATCGGGGTCCAGCCGGTGGGGGCGAGCGTGGCCACCGCCGTCTTCGCCTCGGTCCGGTCGAGCGGGCCGACCGGGTAGAGCTGCCGGGTGTCCTTGCAGCCCTTCTGGCGGTCCTGTCCGGGGTAGTCGGCGCCGAGCGTGCGTATGCCGAGCTGCACCTCCTCGGGCACCGCGTCGAGCACCTCGTTGAAGGCCTGCTTGGCCGCGGCCATGCGCGACTGGCCGTCGATGTCGCGGGCCCGCATCGAGCCGCTGACGTCGAGGACCAGCTCGACCTTGGGGGGTTCCTTGGCCGCCGGTTCGTCGGCGGCGGCGCCGGTCGGGACGAGCCCGACGGCCAGGGCGGCGAGCAGCGCGCAGGCTCCGGTCGCCAGCCGTTTTCTCGTGATCATCTGCCGGATCGTAGGGATGATCGTCCGACAATCCAAAACGGCCCGGTGGGTGGACTCCTGAGGGGGTGTCCGCGCGCGTCCGGGAGGTGTGCTCAGACGCGGGTCAGCGGTGCTCGGGGTTGGGGAAGTCCGCCCGGCAGCCGGCGTCCCAGGCCGAGCGCTGGTTGCCGTGCGCCGGGACGCCGCCCGCACGCTTGAGCATCCCCGCCAGATGCATCAGGTTCCACGCCATGAACGAGGTGTTGCGGTTGGTGAAGTCGTTCTCCGGGCCACCCGAGCCCTCCTCCAGATACGACGGTCCGGGCCCGGCCTCGCCGATCCAGCCCGCGTCCGCCTGCGGCGGGATCACATAGCCCAGGTGCTGGAGGCTGTAGAGCACGTTCATGGCACAGTGCTTGACCCCGTCCTCGTTCCCCGTGATCAGACAGCCGCCCACCCGGCCGTAATAGGCGTACTGCCCCTCACCGTTGAGGAGGCTGGAGCAGGCGTACAGGCGCTCGATCACACACTTCATCACCGAGCTGTTGTCGCCGAGCCAGATCGGACCGCACAGCACGAGGATGTCGGCCCCCATGACCTGCTTGTACAGCTCCGGCCAGGCGTCCGACTCCCACCCGTGCTCGGTCATGTCGGGCCACACCCCGGTCGCGATGTCGTGGTCGACGGCCCGCACCAGCGAGGTCGTCACGCCCTGCCGCTCCATCACGGCACGGCTGCGGTCGATCAGCCCCTCGGTGTTGCTGACCTCGGGGGAGCGCTTGAGCGTGCAGTTGACGAACAGGGCGCTCAGATCGTCGTAGCGGTACGGAGTCGCGGACATCGGCCGTCTCCTCGCGGGGGTGGGGGTGCCGCAGTGCCGCGGTACCCGCACCAGCCTCTCCGGACCGGGCCGCACGGGCCAATCCGGGGCGACCGACCGGATGACGGACGCACGCGCCGGCGGCGGCGGGGGCCGCGTGGCGACGTCAGAACCGAACCGTCAGAACCGCATGGACGTCAGAACCGTATGCGCGCGGCCACCGGCAGATGGTCGCTGCCGGTGTCGGGCAGGGTCCATGTCGTGGTGACCTCGGCGCCGCGGGACAGCACGTGATCGATGCGGGCGAGGGGCACGCCGGCGGGCCAGCTGAAGGCGAACTCGCCGCGGCTGCCGCGCACCTGGCTCATCACGGGATCCAGGCCCCGGTCGTCGGCGGTGCCGTTGAGGTCGCCGAGGACCAGCACCGTCGCGGCCCGCTCCCCGGCGAGGGCGTGGCCGAGCAGCCCGGCGCTCTCGTCGCGCCATCCCGTGGCGTACCCCTCGGCGGGCCGCACCCGGACCGACGGCAGGTGTGCCACATAGGTCGCCACCTCCCCGTGCGGGGTGTGCACGACGGCGCGGAGCCCGCGATCCCAGCCGCTGCCCACCGCACGCGGTCTGATGTCGACCCGCCCGATCTCCGTCAGCGGATACTTCGACCACAGCCCGACCGTCCCCACCGTCGCGTGATGCGGATGGGTCCGGCCGAGGACGATACGGAACGCGGGCAGGCTCGACTCCGTGAGCTCCTGGAGCGCGACGACATCGGGGTCCGGGGCGAGGAGGATCTTCGCGACCCGGGACGGGCTGGTGTTCTCGTCGCTCACGTTGTGCTGGACGACGGTCATGTCGTACGCGGCGGGGGTGCCGGACGCCCAGGTCGGCAGCGCCGCCCGGAACACCCCCACCCAGACGGCGGCGACGACCAGGCAGGCCGTCGCGGCGACAGCCGACCGGCGGACGGCGGCGACGATCAGCCCGACCGGGACGGCGAGGCCCAGCCACGGCAGGAAGGTCTCCACCAGGCTCATCACGTTCCCTGGCAGACGGGGCACCGAGGAGGAGAACAGCAGCAGTCCGCCGACGACGGCCAGCACCGCCCCGGTGACCAGCCCCCGCGTCCTTCTGTTCGCCTCCATCGCACCCCTTTCCGGGGTGAGGACGCGGCACGAACGGAACCAGTTCCCGTGCCGGAGGAGGTGACGGGCGGCGTGGCCAGCCGTGCCGGACGGGGACGGGCGGCGTGGCCACGCGTGCCCGACCCGGCAGCGGCCGGCGTGGCTACAGGACAGCGATGCCGAGCGGGCGTTCCCCGGCGGCGAGTCGCCGGGTGTCCCCGGTCTCCAGGTGGACCACGGTGATGCCGTTCCAGTAACCGTCCCGGGTGAAACCGCCCGTGACGTAGGCGGTGCGGCCGTCGCGCGACACGGTGACGTCCTCATGGGGTCCGTCCAGGGGGTGGACCCGTTCGGCGCCGCCGGGAGTGCGGACCGTGAGGGAGGGGCCCTCGTCCTCGGCGGGGTCGATGGGACCCGTGCCGACCACGAGGAGGGTGCCGTCGGGTGTGATCGTGGCGCCGTGCTGGTGGGTGTCGGCGGTCATCGGCTCGATCTCCGAGCGGCCGGTCCGCGGGTCGACCACCGCCAGCCGTTCGCCCTCGAAGGGGAGCAGCAGCTTGCCGTCCGAGGGGCGGACGACGGTGTAGTGCGGCTTGAGCCAGGAGCCGAGGCCGCCTTCGGTGCCGTACGGGGCGACCTCGATCCGCCGCGGTTCGAGCGTGTCGGCCGGGACGACCGTGACGTCGAAGGAGTCGTGGTCCGTCGCGTACACCTCGGAGCCGTCCCGCGACACGTCGACGTCGAAAGGCCGCCGGCCGACGGGAACGGTGGCGGTCACCTCGCGGCTCGCGGTGTCGATGACCTCCAGGGTGCCGTTGCCGCCCGGGACGTTGACGCCGACGTACACCCGCTTCCCGTCGGGGGAGAGCGCGATGCCCATGCCGCCGCCCCGGTACTCGCCGGTGGTCACGGGGCCGGTGTCGGTCTCGTACGGAATGAGGGAGAGGCGTTCCCGGGTCCGGGTGTCGACGACGGCGACGCCCTCGGCGGTGGCCACCCAGGCGCGTCCGTCGGAGCCGACGACCAGTCCGTAGGGCGCGGTCCCCACCTCGACGGAGCCGAGCGCGCCGCGCTCCGGGTCGACGAAGGTGACCGTGTCGGCGCCGAAGTCGGCGACGAGGAGGGCCCCTTCGGGGGTGGGGGAGGCCGCAGCCGAGCCGGTCGGAGCGGCGCCCTCGCCGGCGGAGGCCGAGGGGGAGCCGGAGGCGTCCGCGGCTCCGGCACCGGCGCCGGGCGCACAGCCGGCGAGGACGGCCGCGACCGCGGCGGCGGGCACGAGGACGCGCGCGGCGCGCCACGGACGGCGGGGGCTCATCGGCTGGTCTCCCGTCCCCTGGAGCCCGCGCGCGCCGAAGCCGCCTCTAGCAGACCGGCGATCCGGTCGAACCCGTGCCGGCGTGCGTGCTGGAGCGGCGTCGTGCCGTCGTGGTCCGCGAGCAGCGGGTCCGCCCCCGCGGTGATCAGCAGTTCGACGATCTCCATGTGGGGGAGACCGCCGTCGCCGAGGATCACCGCTTCGAGCAGTGCGGTCCAGCCGAGCCGGTTGACGTGGTCCACGTCGATGTCGGTCTCGCGCAGGACGGCCCGTACGTACGCGACATGGCCGCGTTCGGCGGCCGGGATCAGCGAGGTCCCGCCGAAGCGGTTGGTGAGACGCAGGTCGGGGCCGGCCGCCAGCAGGACGCGCATCATGTCCACACTGCCCGTGACTCCCGTGACCAGCCAGGGCGTGTCGTCCTGAGCGTCCCGCGCGTCGGGGTCCGCGCCCGCGTCGACCAGGATCTCCGCGGCGGCCACGTGGTCGGCCCGCGCGGCCAGCAGCAGCGGGGTGCGGTGCTCGCCGTCACGGCTCTCGACGTTCGCGCCGGCGTCGAGCGCGGCTCGGATCTCGGCCGTGTCCCCGCGGTGTGCCGCCGCGAGCAGCAGCCGGTCGTTCGCGTGCGTGGACGTGTGCATGGACGTTCTCCTTCGCGTGGCCGTCGGCATCACGGTTTCGTCCCTTCGCGGTGGGCGGAGGCAGTCGGTACGCTCCGGCCGCCCACGAGCGCCTCCTCCCGGGTCCGCTCGCCTCATCCATCCTGGGTCCGCCGAAGCCCCGCGACCGTCGGCCCAGCGGGTCGCCGCGGAGAGCCGTCCGGTCGACACGGGGGTCATCCGATCGGACGACCCCCGCGGACCCGGCTCCGGCGTGTCAGTAGCCCACGGTGAAGCGCCGCTGCACATGCCGGGGCAGCTCCGCCTCGTCGATCAGGGCGACCGCCGCGTCCTCCGCGGAGATCCGGCTGAGCCCGTCGGCGTCGAGGACCGGCTGGTCGCCCCCGACGCGGAAGCGTCCCGTGCGCTCGCCGGGGGCGATGCTCTCCGCCGGGCTGAAGTACGTCCACAGCCGGTTGGAGGTGCGCAGCACGTTCAGGGCGTCCCGGTGGCCGCGTACGGCCGCCGCGTACTCCCTCGGCAGGCCGACCAGATCGAGCGTCTCGTGCAGGAGCGGGTCGGAGTCGGCCCGTACGACTCCCGGCCTGGTCTCCAGGCTCCCCGCGCCCCCGATGACGATCAGGCGCGTGCGGGGATGTGTCGCGAGCGCTTCGACGAGCGAGCGGGCGGCGCGCGCGTAGAGCGTCGGATCGGCGATGGAACGACGCAGGGTGTCCGCCAGGTCGACCGCCGCGTTCCCCGGCTGGAAGCCGCTGATCAGCACGTCGAGGCCGGGCAATACGCCGCTGACGGCGGCGGGGTCCAGGACGTCGACGCTCCGCCAGACGACACCCGGCCTGGTCTCCCCGGCGGCGTGCGGGGCCGAGTCACGGCTGAGCGCGGTGATGTGGTGCCCCCGGTCGAGGGCCTCGGTGACGACACGGCTGCCGATGGTGCCGCTGGCTCCGATGACTCCGATGTGCATGACTCTCCCCTGTCTTTCCTTCACGGCATGCGAAAACTATACGGCGTGAAGTTACCGCACGATGTGAGGTGACGTGACGCTGTAGAGTCACGTCCGTGGTGAGTGGACGAGGGAGCGCCGGTGGGCGCCGGGAGCGGCTGAGGGCCGAGACGACCGCCGAGATCAAGCGGGTCGCGCTGGAGTTGATGGCCTCAGGAGGCCCGGACGCGATCACGCTGCGGGCCATCGCCCGCGAGATGGGAATGACCGCCAACGCCATCTACGGCTACTTCGCCACCCGCGACGACCTGGTCACCACCCTGATCGACGATGTCTACACAGCTCTGGCCGACGCCGTGGACACTGCCTGGCGCGCCGCCCCCGCCGCCGGGCCGGCCGTCCGGATCCAGGCGTGGGCCGACGCGTTCCGCGGCTGGGCCCTGGCGCACCCCGAGGGTTTCCGGCTCGTCTACGGCGACCCGGTCCCCGGCTACCGGCCGCCCGAGGGCGGGCCCGCACCCGAGGCCGCGCGCCGCGTCTGCACCGGCCTCGCCGGTCTCGCGGACGCGTCCTGGCCGCACGCCGCGGCCCTCTACCCGGCCGACGCGTTCGACTGGCCCGACTTCGATCCGGGCCTGCTCGCCAAGGTGCGGCCGGCCTTTCCCGAACTCCCGCCCGCCGGGGTGGCCCTGGCCCTGCGGATCTGGGGGCATCTGCACGGCCTGGTCTCCCTGGAGATCTACGGCCACCTGCGCTCGCAGACCGTCAGTCCGGACAAGCTCTTCCGTGCGGAACTGACCGCGCTCGTCAGGTCGCTGGGCATCCCCGGAGGCGACGGCGTCGAGCAGTCGTAAGTTGGCACTAAAGTGATCACTTCAGACCAACTGAGCTTCATCTCTGGGGGATTTCTTGCGTTTCAAGCACGCCATGGCTGCCTGCTCGGTGGCGGTGGCCGCCCTGCTCGTCCCGCTGGCCGCCACGCCCGCCGCGGCCGCCACGCCGACCACGGGTGACTCCGTGCAGGCGACGGACTACTCGTACTACGGGAGCTTCGAGATCGGCTGGCGGATCGACAAGCTGGACCCCGTCAAGATCACACTCAAGGACACGAAGACCGACGGCTACGCCGTCGGCGCGCGCCTCATCACCAACGGCCAGAACGGCAAGATCGTGTGGCGGATGCGCACGATCCCGTCCGGCCAGGACACCGCCTCCTGGACGACGTACGCCGCCCCCGGCGGCTGGATCTCCTCCGCCTACTTCGAGATCTGCAAGGTCAAGGTGAGCACCGGCGCCCTGTCGTACTGCGACACCACGCGCGTGATGCACAACCCGATCTCCGACGAGAACAACGTCCCGTTCCCGGGCTGACCAACCCGGATCGGTGAGCGGGGAGGAGGGGTGCACGGCCGGGCACCCCTCCTCCCCGGCGCCGGAAAAGCATTGCCGGCTCGAGGCCTCCACAGGTGACAATGAGTCACCACTGACCAGGAGGAACCCCATGAGCCAGGCCTACCTGACTCTCCAGGAGCTGCTGCCGCCGCAGGAGTTGACGGCGGCGATCGACGCCGGGCACGTCACCCGCAAGGCCCACCCCGAACTGCCGCTGTCGATCTACACGTACACGCGCGCCTGCCAGTACGAGCGGATCTGGAACCGGGTGACCACGCGCTGCCGTGGACTGGTCGCCGACGACACGACCGGGGAGATCGTCGCGCTGCCCCTGCCGAAGTTCTTCAACGTCGGTGAACACGAGACCGGTCAGCCCTACGCGCCTGCGCTGCCCGACGAGCCGTTCGACGTCTACGACAAGGTCGACGGCAGCCTCGCGGTGATCTTCCACTACGCGGGCCGTTGGCAGGTGGCCTCCAAGGGCTCCTTCATCAGCACGCAGGCGACCTGGGCGCAGCGCCGTCTCGACGCCCGGGACACCAGCGCGCTGACGCCGGGAGTCACCTACCTCGCGGAGATCCTCTACCCGCAGAACCGTATCGTCGTGGACTACGGCGACCGCCGGGACCTGGTCCTCCTCGCCGCCTTCGGCCCGGACGGCACGGAGGTGCCCCTGGCCGAGGCCGCCACCGCCTGGACGGAGATCGGCACGGTCGTACGGACCTGGCCCGCGATGTCCCTCACCGAACTGATCGCTCTCACCGAGTCCAACACGCTGCCCGGCGGCCGTGCCGCCACCGGCACCGACGCCGAGGGCTTCGTCCTGCGGTACGCCTCGGGCGTCCGCGCGAAGGCCAAGCTGAGCGAGTACGTACGGCTGCACAAGGTACTGACCGGGGTCACCGAGCGGGACATCTGGCGCAGCCACGGCATCCAGCGATTCGCCGGCATGTCCGTCAAGCGGCTGGCACAGGGCCTTGGCTGCTCGGTCGCCGAACTCGGCGGCATCAGGAGCTCGGGCGGCCGGCCGCTGGACGCCCTGCTGGAACAGGTGCCGGACGAGTTCGACACCTGGGTGCGCGGGGTCATCGCCCGGCTGGAGGACGAGGCGGCCGCCCGCGAGAGCGCGATCGACGACGCCTACAAGTGCGTCGCCCACCTGGCCGCGGACCGGGGCGCGTTCGCCCGGGCGGTCAAGGCGCTGCCGGTCGACCCGGAGATCCGCTCCGCCATGTTCCTGCGACTCGACGGGCGGCCGACCGACCTGGTCGTCTGGCGCGCCGTCAGGCCGGAGGCGGCCGACCCCTTCACGACCGACGAGGAGAACTGACCCGTGCCCGTAGTACACGTCATGACGGGACTTCCGGCCTCGGGGAAGACCACGGCCGCCCGGCGGCTGCAGGCGGAGTCCGAGGGCCGGATGCGCCGCGTCAACCTCGACGACCTGCGCACCATGCTCGACGTCCCGGCCCCCGAGCGCGGCCGCTCGCACGCGCACGAGCGGACCGTCCTCGACATCCAGGACGCGGCGGTCCGCTCCGCCGTCGAGGGCGGCTTCGACGTGGTCGTCGACAACACGCACCTGACCCCGCACATCCCCAAGCGGCTCATCGCCGCCGTCACCGGCCTCGACGCCGGCTTCGTCGTGCACGACTTCACCGATGTGCCGGTCGAGGAGTGCGTACGGCGCGACGCCGCGCGCGAGCGGCCCGTCGGCGAGGAGATCATCCGCATCCTGGCCGACAAGCACGCCAAGGCCACCCGTGGCGGCTGGAGGCTGACGGCCGAGTGGCTGAGCACCCGGCCGTCGGCCACGCCCTACGTCCCCGATCCGGCGTTGCCGTCCGCGGTGATGTGCGACATCGACGGCACGCTCGCGCTGCGCGGCGACCGCGGGCCGTACGACTTCTCGCGCTGCGACCTCGACCTGATCAACGTCTCGGTGCGGCAGGCCCTGCGCGCCTTCCGTGCCGCCGAGAACGACACGATCGTGCTGGTCTCCGGCCGCAGCGAGGACCACCGGGCCATGACCGAGGCATGGCTCGCGCGCCACGAAGTGCCGTACGACGAGCTGTGGATGAGGGCCTCGGACGACGGCCGCAGCGACGACATCGTCAAGGCCGAGCTCTTCGACGCGCATGTGCGGAACCGGTACGCGGTGCGGGTGTCCCTGGACGACCGCGATCGCGTGGTCGCCCTCTGGCGCCGCATGGGTCTGCCGACCTGGCAGGTCAACTACGGCAATTTCTGAGCCGCGTCACCTCCGGGCCGGTCAGCCGGTCACTTCCGGGCCGCGTCGAGGAGGATCCGGGCCAGCTCGTGCGGCTGGGAGAACATGGGCCAGTGGCCCGTGTCCATCCGCACGAGCTGCCAGTTCTCGCTCTTCAGCAGCGTCGCCACGTCGTCGTTCGGCTCGGCGCCGTCCAGCAGGCACTTGATGTACGTCGCGGGCAGCTCGCCGAGCGGGCGGGTCAGTTCCGCCGGCTCGGTGAGCGAGGCGCCCGGGTGCGGCGTCGAGCCGTCGACGAGCCGCGCGAGCTGCGCGTCGTCGAGGCCCTGACCCGCGGCGTCCTCGGCGCCGAGCGGGGCCCAGAAGCCGCCGTTGGCGGCGATCGATCCCTCCACCATCGCCCGGCCGTCCGGCCACCCGGAGACGAACGACTCACCGTCGGTGGGCACGCTGGAGTCGACGAAGACCACGCGGGCCAGCCGGTCGCCGATCCGCTCGGCGGCCTGGCCCACCGGGATGCCCGCGTAGCTGTGCCCCACCAGGACGACATCACGCAGATCGAGCCGCTCGATCGCGTCGACGATGTCCGCCACATGCGTCCGCTGCCCCGCCGCGACGCCCTTCTTCTCGGCGAGTCCGGAGAGCGTCACCGCATGGGCACCGTGACCGGCCGCCCGCAACTCCGGAACCACCTCGTCCCACGCCCACGCTCCGAGCCATGCCCCCGCCACCAGTACGTATTCCGTCATGGGCGCAACGTAGTGCAGGGGTCGGACAATCGAGCCGAGGGCATTCGCCGTGCACGGCCCGACGGTCCGGCCCAGCCTGGTCACGCCCACGGCCCGGACCATGTGCTCGACATGCCGGTGGTGCAGCCGCCTCCGACGTCGAAGCCACCGGCCAACGTCCTGAGCCGCTGTCCCGCCCCGTGCCGCACTACCCTGGGCGTATGGGCAGTGACCTGGTCAGACTGTTCCTCTGCGGAGACGTGATGCTCGGCCGCGGGGTCGACCAGATCCTTCCCCATCCCGGCGACCCGGCCCTCCGAGAACGCTATGTGCACGATGCACGTTCCTATGTGGCGCTCGCGGAGGCGGTCAACGGCCCCATTCCCCACCGTGTGGACTTCGCCTACCCCTGGGGCGTCGCGCTCGACGCGCTCGACGCCGCCGAGCCCGACGTCCGGGTCACCAACCTGGAGACGGCCGTCACCACGAACGGCGAGTTCGCTCCCGGCAAGGCCGTCCACTACCGGATGCACCCGGAGAACCTGCCGAGCCTGACGGCCGTCCGCCCCGACGTCTGCGTCCTGGCCAACAACCACGTCCTGGACTACGGCCGTGGTGGACTCGACGACACCCTGGACTCCCTCGCCGGGAGCGGACTGCGTACGGCCGGAGCGGGCCGGGACGCCGAGGAGGCCGGGCGGCCCGCCGCCGTCGACCTCCCCGCGGGCGGGCGGCTCGTCGTCCACGCCCTGGGCATGGCCTCCAGCGGCATCCCAGGGTACTGGGCCGCCACGGCCGAGCTCGGGGGCGTCCACTTCGCCGCCGCACCGGCCGACGCCACCGCCACCCGTCTCACCTCCCGGATCCGGGAGACCAAGAGGCCGGGCGACATCGTCGTGGTGTCGGTCCACTGGGGTTCCAACTGGGGCTACGCCCTCTCCCGCGCCGAGGTCGACTTCGCGCACGCCCTCATCGACAGCGGCGCCGACATCGTCCACGGGCACTCCTCCCACCACCCCAGGCCCGTGGAGGTGTACCGGGGCAGACTCGTCCTCCACGGCTGTGGCGACCTGATCAACGACTACGAGGGCATCACGGGCTACGAGCAGTACCGCGACGATCTGCGGCTGCTCCACGTCGCCTCGGTGAGGCCCGAAGACGGCGGACTCCAGGAGGTGCGCATCATTCCTCTGCGGGCCCGGCGCATGCGGCTGGAGCACGCCCCCGGCCGGGATGCGCGGTGGCTCCACGACGTTCTCGGCCGGACGAGCCGGCCTTACGGCGCGCAGGTCGCCCTCGACGAGGACGGAACCCTCGTCGCCCGTCCCGCCTAGCGGGACACCACGGCACCGAGCGCGCGCACGCTCCGGACCAGGGAGACGAGCGCGACATGTACTTCACCGATCGGACGGACGCCGGACGGCAGCTCGCCGCCCGCCTGGACCATCTCAAGGGCCACGACGTCGTGGTCCTGGCACTTCCGCGCGGCGGCGTGCCGGTCGCCGAACAGGTCGCCGACGCCCTCGGGGCTCCCCTGGACGTCTGTCTCGTACGCAAGTTGGGAGTGCCCTTCCAGCCGGAGCTGGCCATGGGCGCCATCGGGGAGGGCGACGTGCGGGTCCTCAACGAGAGCGTGCTGGCCGACACCGGTGTCTCCGACCGCGACGTCGCCGCCGTGGAGGAGCGGGAACGGATCGTGCTGCGGCAGCGGGCCCAGCGCTATCGCGGGACGCTGCAACCGGCCCGCCTCGACGGCCGCACGGCCGTGGTGGTCGACGACGGCCTGGCGACGGGCGCCACGGCACTGGCCGCCTGCCGGGTCGTCCGCGCGCGCGGGGCCGCGCGGATCGTGCTCGCCGTGCCGGTCGCGCCGAACGGCTGGCCGGCACGGATCGGCGGCGAGGCGGACGAGACGGTCAGCGTGCACGAGCCGGAGTTCTTCTACGCGATCGGCCAGTTCTACCGGGACTTCACGCAGACCGCCGACGAGGAGGTCATGGCCTGCCTGGAGCGCAACCACGCCGCGCACGGATCGAGCGCCCAGGACGCGGAGGTACGCATCCCGGTCGGGGACGTACGAGTGGCCGGGCATCTGGTCGTGCCCGAGGGCGCCGTCGGCATCGTGCTGTTCGCCCACGGCAGCGGCAGCAGTCGGCACAGCCCGCGCAACCGCGCCGTCGCGGAGGCCCTGAACCGAAACGGCCTCGGCACGCTCCTCTTCGATCTGCTCACCGAGGGGGAGGCGGCCGACCGGGCCAACGTGTTCGACACGGAACTCCTGGCCGACCGCCTGGCCCGGGCCACGGCATGGCTCGGCGAACAGCCCGGCCTCGGCAGGCTGCGCACCGGATACTTCGGGGCCAGCACCGGCGCGGCGGCCGCGCTCTGGGCCGCCGCCGACCCCACCGCCACCGTGGCCGCGGTGGTCTCCCGGGGCGGCCGTCCGGACCTGGCCGGCCCACGCCTCGCCGCCGTACGCGCCCCCACTCTCCTGATCGTCGGAGGCCACGACCCTCTCGTCCTCGACCTGAACGAGCAGGCCCAGCGTCAACTGCGCTGCGAGAGCGAGCTCGTCGTCGTCCCCGGCGCCACTCACCTTTTTGAGGAACCGGGCACCCTGGAACGGGTCGGCGACCTCGCGGCCGGCTGGTTCGCCGACCACTTCGGTGGCCACGTCCCGTAACCTCCAGCAGACCAGGGGATGCACGGGGTGCACGATCAAGGGCGGGGAACGTACATGACATACCGGCGCGCGGCGATACCGGCACTGGCCGGAGGGCTGCTGCTCACGGCGCTTCTCTGGTGGGCGGGGGCGAGCACGAGCGCACTGCATCTGCCGGGCTCCACCGGGGTGTTCGGCGGCCGGGCCGCCGCCGAGCTCGAAGGCTGGCTCATGCCCTGGGCGTACGACCCCCCGGCCGCGCTCCGGCTCGGCGCCGAGATGTCCGGCGGTATCGAGGACACGGCCGGCACCGACGGCAACCGCTACCTCTCGCTGTACACCACCGCCATGCAGATTCGCTTCTGCGCGGTCTTCGCCTTCTTCCTGCCCGGGGCGCTGCTCCTGGTCCGCAGGCTGCCGCCGGTGCACGGCCGACTGCCCGCGACGCTGCTCGCGGTGTGGGCCTGGGGCCTGGTGGCCGGCACGCTGGCGGTGACCGTCTCCGCGCCGTGGCTGATCGCCGCGCAGGGTCATGGCAGTTACCGCATCCTGCCCCAGCTGGCGGGCATGATCTCCGCCGGGCGGCAGGTTCTGGTGGCGACCGCGCTGGTCGCGGCGGCCGTGACCGTGCTCGCCGCGCGGATCACCGCCAAGGGCGCGGGTCCGCTGCCGCAGGAGGTCGTCCCGGCGCGTGCCGCCCGCCTGGCCGCCACGGCCGGGACCGCGGCGATCGCGCTGTCCCTGGTGGTCCTCTCGTACCATCCGGTCGCCGCCGCCCTGCAGACCGTCTCCCCGGACGGCGGACTGTTCGCCGAACCGGGCGACCTCCTGCGCCAGTGGCTGCTGCTCGGTGCCTGGGCGAGCCCGGCGGGCGTGCCGCTCGGCGACTGGCTGCTGTACCGGGCCGCCGACGTGCTGCTGCTCGCCGTGGTGTGGTTCGCACTGCGGCGGCTGCCCGGACTGCTCACCCGGGCCACCGTCCCGGCCATGGCGGCGGGCGCGGTCTGCGCGACCGTCCTCGGGCTGCTCGCGAGCCAGGTCCTGCGGCTGGCGACGGACGGGGCCGGCCTGCGCTGGGGGCTGCTGCACATGTCCGCGGTCCTGGGCGGCGGCGTCCCGGCCGCCCTGACCTGGGGCCTGGTGGCGGGTCTCGCGGCCACCGTGACCCTGCGGGTGGCCGTGCGCCGCGCCGAGAGCGCCCACACCACGGCCACCGCCCAGAGCTCCACCCGGCCCCAGGACCTGGTGCCCTAGGGGGTGCCTTCCGGATCTTGCCAGGCTCGCGACGCCTGGCACGCACCGGACGCCGCTCGCCGATCCGGCATGATCCGGAAGACAGCCCCAGGGCCTGTCCGGCGGATCATGGCCGGGTCCGCGACGCCTGGCACGGCACCTCGCCGCATCCCCCAGGCCCTGGGGGCCTGGGGCCGCGGCATGTCCGACCCTGATCCGCCGGACAGGCCTAGGGCACGTACGCCTGACGGCTCGCGCAGTGCCAGATCACCGGGTGGGCGACCCACGAGGCGTCGACGGCGACCCCGCCGACCCGGTCGTCGTCGGACACGGCGCGGGCCGACGCGTCGCGGTCCGCGGCGAGGGAGGGCAGGGCGAGGACCGGTCCGTGGCCGGGCCACAGCTGCGCCTGGTACGGCACCGCCGTGGTGTCCTCCCCGTGGGTCATGGCCGTGCCGACCGAGACACCGGTCGTCGGGCTGACCGCCCCGAAGTCGCCTTCTGTCTGCCCGGCCAGGACGCCGGGGGAGGAGCCGTGATCCTGGTACGGGGGCGTCCAGGTCTGCGGCTCGCGCTCCGGGTCGTACCGGTCGCTGACCGAGACGTACCCGACCACCCGCCCCGCGTCGTCGATGCCCTCGGCCATGTTGTGCACCAGATACTCCGCGCGGGCGACCGGCAGCGCGCGGGCCGGGCCGCCGTCCCCCGGCCACAGGACCGGGAAGGAGCTCCAGGTCCAGCCGTCGGGGCCGTCGTACGACTGCTCGGCCGCGCCGATCACGTCGCCGCGCGCGTTGATGCCGGTGACGCGTGTGACGACGGTGCCCGGACCGGCGTCCGGCGGCAGCGGCAGGGTCCGCACGACCTCTCCGCCGCGCCATGCCTTCGCCGTCCCGTCGGCGTCGACGGCCGCGACGATCCCGGTGTCGCTGACGTCGACGTCGGCCGCGCCCGGGGCCACGCCCTCGGTGAGCAGCCGCACCGACGGCGCCCCGGGGCGGTAGGTGAACAGTGCCGTCGCGCGGTCCGACCGCCGGCTCACCCAACCGGCCATGAGTCCCTGCCGGTTGACGGCCCGGACCGTGCCTTCGTCGTAGCCCTCGGGCATCGGTACCCGGCGCAGTCGCTCACCCGTCCAGTACACGGGCAGACCCCCACTCGCCCCCACGGCCAGGCCGCGCGGGCCGAGGTCGTGCACACCCTCGGTGGAGATGCCGCCGCCGGCGGCGGGCGGCAGCGAAGGCAGGACCTGCGGGCCGCTCGCGCATCCCGCGGCGGTCTCGGCCCCGCCGGTGTCCGCCGCCGCGGGACCGGCCGCCGTGAGCAGACCGGCCAGCGCGATGGCGGCAGCCGGCACGGCAAGAGCTCTCTTCATCTGTGGTTCCCCCCTGGGACGGGACCCGCGGTCCCCGGCCGCGGATCATCAGGCGGCCATACTGCCCCGGCATGTCCATGTCGCGGGACGGAATACCCCATACCGCTTGGAGGGACGACGAAGCCCCGGCCCCACGAGGGGGCCGGGGCCTTTCAGTCACGCCGCGGGGGTCAGTAGGGCCCGTTGACGTTGTCGATGGAGCCGTAGCGGTCCGCGGCGTAGTTGCAGGCCGCGGTGATGTTGGCGACGGGGTCGAAGAGGTCCATCGACGTGCCGGGCACGTGGTAGGCGAGGAAGGTCGGCTCGATGACCTGGAGGAGACCCTTGGACGGGGTGCCCTTCACGGCGTTGGAGTCCCAGAGGTTGATGGCCTGCGGGTTGCCCGAGGACTCACGCATGATGTTGCGGTGGATGCCCTCGTACGTGCCGGGGATGCCGTACTTCGCCATGACGTCCAGCGATTCGCGGATCCAGCCGTCGAGGTCGTTGCTGTAGCTCTTGGCAGCCGCGGCCGCGGCCGCGGGGGCAGCGGCGGCGGTGGCGGCCTTCTTCGGGGCCGCCTTCGTGGGAGCCGCCTTGCCGGGGGTGGCGCTGCGCTGCTGCGAGCGGTCGGCCCGGTCGGAGTCCGTACGGGGCGTGGACTTCGGCTTCTTCGGAGCGGCGGCGGATTTCCCGCGGAGCGTCAGTTCGAGTCCAGGATGGATAAGTGACGGGTTGTCACCCACGACGCTGCGATTCGCTCGGTACAGGGCCTTCCAGCCACCCTGCACATCCTGCTCCTGCGCGATCAACGAAAGGGAGTCGCCGCGGACGACCTTATAGATCTTCGCGGGAGAATTCTGCGCGGTGGGAATTGATTCCGCGATCTTGGCCGGGGCGCTGAAGACGGTCTTCTCGGCGGGGGCGATCTCCGGGGCCGACTGGGGCGCCGCGTGGGCGGTGGCCGTGGCGACCAGGGGCAGGGCCAGTGCGGCACCACCCGTGCTCGCGAGGGCGATACCGCGGGTCAGGGGACGTCGCCTGGGGCGCCGGTGCTTACCGTGAGCGGGCATGTTGCATTCCTCTCCGGCGCCTGCGGGGTGAGCTGTCGGGTTCGGGCTGGAGATGCCCGGCCGCACATGTGCGACTTCACCCCGAGCCGTTCCGGAGAATCCGGGCCGGCGAATAGTGGGTCCCCCGCTCCTGCCTTCGGGTGAATGGTCGGTCTTTTCGGACGGTGGCAGGATTCGGCGGTCCGTCCGGGTCGAGGTGACCGTAGGCGAGAAATGTCGACAGAAACAAGACGCCGGGTACGCGGGTAATTCGAGGAGGCGTTCTCCATCGCTCCCGACGGGCCGAACTTCCTTGCCGGGCAAGGGGACGGAAGGTGTCGAAAGGCCCCCGTCACCCCCTGGCGTGATTCATCTCACCCGAGGTGTCAAATCGGTCATTCCAGTAAATTCAGCTGAGTTGAGAAAAGGGATACAAGGGTGAGGTAAAACCCCTTGTATCCCTTTTGGTAGGACCTGGTGGTGTACGTCAGCCTGTGACGCTTGCCGCGCCCGTCTCGATGTGACCTGTGTAACGGCGCGACCAGGTGCCGTCGATGTCGGCCAGGATCGTGAAGTCGTACCAGCCGTTGTGGTAGGCCACGGCGTTGAAGAAGTCCTCGCGCGAGGAGTTCGCCGCGACCGTGTACGTCCACGGCCCGTCGGTGCGGTAGGCGTTCGAACGGATGGTGAAGGTCACCGGAGCGGCGGAGTTGTTGGTCATCGTGAAGTAGATCGCCGTCTTCCCGGTGCCCGGCTCGGTCGCGAAGCGGGCCGCGACCTCGATGGCCTTGCCCGCCTTCGACGCGTCGCCGATGAAACGGCGCAGGAAGCGGTTCGGGCCCATCATCGAGATGTCGTACTTGCCCGAGCCCGAGCCCGTCCCGATGTTGAAGTAGTCCGTCGACGTCGCGCCCGCGTCGACGGTGTACTGCCAGGCGGCCGTGTCCCGGTACTGGTGCGGATGGATCGTGAAGTGCGCGGCGCGCTTCGCCTGCGCGCCCTGGTTCGTCATGGAGAACCAGGCCAGGATCTTCCCCGCCGCGCCGAACTCGAACCGGTCGAGGTTGCCGTTGACCTGGTACGGCACGGCGCGCGCCGGTCGGGTGCCGGCCTCCTGCGCGGGCAGGGCGTTGTCCTGCGGCACGGGGTTGGGCAGCGGGCCGCAGGTGGACTGCCCGATCACCTTGGCGGTGGAGGGCAGGCCCGAGGGCACGCCGTGGACGGGGTGCGCGAAGTCGAAGACCCCGGTCAGGTCGCCCGTCACCTTGCGCCGCCAGGCGCTGATGTTGGGGCAGGTGGCGGGGGTGCCGAGGGCGGTCGTCCAGGTCTCCATGAAACGCAGGACGGAGGTGTGGTCGAAGACCTCGGAGCTCACCCAGCCGCCTCGCGTCCACGGGGACATGACGAGCATCGGGACGCGGAAGCCGAGACCGATCGGGACGCCGTCGAGGTACTCGCCCGGGGTGCCGGGCGGGGCGACCGGCGGCGGGACGTGGTCGAAGAAGCCGTCGTTCTCGTCGTAGTTGAGGAAGAGGACCGTCCCGTCGAAGACCTCGGGGTTCGCGGCGAGCGCACGGTAGACGAGGTCCACGAAGTGCGCGCCGTCACCGGGCGGGGCGTACGGGTGCTCGGAGAAGGCCTCGTTGGCCACGACCCAGGAGACCTGGGGGAGCGTGCCGGCGAGGACGTCGGCGCGGATCGCGGCGGCGATGTCGTCCGGGGTCGAGCCCGTGACCTTGGGGACCGATCCCATGCCGCGGTCGTACAGCGGGTCGCCGGGCCGGGCGTCGGTGAACCTCTTGAAGTACGCGAGGCCGTTGTCGCCGTAGTTGTCCTGCGCGTTCTGGTAGACCTTCCAGCTCACACCGGCGCGCTGGAGTGCCTCGGCGTACGTCTCCCAGGTGAGCCCGGACTCGTCGCCGCCGTCCTTGCTGGACGCGTCGATCTTGCCGCTCCACAGGAAGGTGCGGTTGGGGCCCGTGGCGCTGAGCGCGGAGCAGAAGTACGCGTCGCAGACGGTGTAGTTGTCGGCGAGGGCGTAGTGGAAGGGGATGTCGCCGCGGTCGAGGTAGCCGAGGGTGCGGGTGTTGCCGACCCCGGTCACCCAGTTGTCCATGCGGCCCTTGTTCCAGGCCGCGTGCTGCGAGGTCCAGCTGTGCGGAAGGTCGCCGTTGCACTGGGCCAGGGTCTCGCCGTCGACACCACCGGCGGGCGGGGTGGCGCTGAGCTTCCACGGGTACTGCCGGCCACCCCAGTTGGGCTGGTTGAAGGTCCCCCAGCCGCCCGGGATGTTGCCGGCGGCCCGGTCGCCGAAGCCGCGGACGCCGCGCAGCCTGCCGAAGTAGTGGTCGAAGCTGCGGTTCTCCTGCATGAGGATCACCACGTGCTTGACGTCGGTGATGGTGCCCGTGGCGGCCGCGGCGGTGGCCGATGCCGTGCCCGTGGGGAGGGCGGCACTCGCCACGAGACCTGCCCCGATACCGACGAAACCCCTGCGGCTGATGGGAGTCATGCCCCGCCTCTCGCGTCACTGCGTGCCCCAGTGGCACACCGAGGACAGGATGGGGGAGGCGGCCTTAAAGGTATAGATCCGTGCGGTAATTCTTGGGTGAACTTCCGAGGGGTGGTGAGAGGTTGGGCTCTGATTGGTGGCAGGACGAACCAATGGGGCTCATCGGCTCCCGATGGCCGGCACGGACACCCCGGCCGTTCGCGCCGCGATCACCTGCGCCGGCGGGGTCGGCGACAGGATGCGGGCCGGTCAGCGCCGGGCCCGCCGATGGGCGATGAACAGACCGAGGATCATTCCGACGATGAGCGTGACCGTCAGGACGCTCCAGAGGGGCAGGGTCACGGTGGGGACCCAGAGCCTGATCGTGACCGACCCCGTGTTCACGGCGATGAACCAGATCGCGATACCGGCGAGCGCGACGAATCCGATCGTCCGCAGACGCAGGTCACGGCCCTTGACGGACAGGGTCGAGGGGGGATGCTTCCGAGCTGTCTTAGGGGCCATGAGGTCCATTATCGGACGATTCGCCCGGGAGCTCGACCTCAGCGGGACGGGGTGCGCGGAGGGGGCGCCGCCGCGGCCGACGTCGTACGGGAGGCGTCCCGCGCCCACAGGGAGCGTACGTGGCTGAGATGCCGCACCATGCAGGCCTCGGCGCCCATCGCGTCGCCCGCCAGCATGAGGTCGAGAAGCTCCAGATGCTCCTCGGCGGAGGGCAGCAGCTCACCCCGCTCGTCCAGCGCCGTCAGGCCGTAGAGCCGGGACCGTTTCCGCAGGTCGCCGACGGTCTCGACCAGGCGCTCGTTGCCGGAGAGCCCGAGCAGCGTGAGGTGGAAGCGGCGGTCGGACTCCAGGTAGCCGATGAGGTCGTGGGCGCGCGCCGCCGCCACGATCTCCTCCGCGATCGGACGCAGCGCCCGAAGCTCCTCACGGTCCGCCGTCAGCGTCACCCGGCCCACCGTCGGCACCTCGATGAGCAGCCGGATGTCCGTGTACTGGTCCAGGTCGCGTTCGTTGACCTCGGTGACCCGGAAACCCTTGTTGCGCACCGGCTCGACCAGGCCCTCGCGGGCGAGGTCGAGCATGGCCTCCCGTACTGGCGTCGCGGAGATGCCGAAGTCCTCCGCCAGGCCCGGCGCCGAGTACACCTCGCCGGGCTTCAGCTCGCCGGAGATCAGCGCGGCCCGCAGAGCGTGGGCCACCTGGTCACGCAGGCGCTCCCGGGTGGTGATCAGATGACTCTGCTTCAGATGGCCCATGTGCCGTTCTCCGACTTCCGCTTGTCGCGCCGCCCGGCTGCCGGTGCATGGCGCCGCACCAGCGTACAATTTCACGTTTTCACGGCGCGAGACAGCTCACAGCAGGAACCCGCCGGGGAACGGGTCGTCCGGGTCGAGGAAGTACTGCGCGGTGCCCGTGAGCCAGGCGCGCCCCGTGATGGTCGGTACGACCGCGGGCACCCCACCCACCTCCGTCTTCTCGATCAGCCGGCCGGTGAACCGGGTGCCGATGAAGGACTCGTTGACGAAGTCCTGGTGCAGCGGGAGCTGCCCGCGGGCATGGAGTTGCGCCATGCGCGCGGAGGTCCCCGTGCCGCAGGGGGAGCGGTCGAACCAGCCGGGATGGATGGCCATGGCGTGGCGCGAATGACGTGCGTCGGACCCGGGCGCGGTGAGATGGACGTGCTTGACGCCGCCGATCTCCGGCCGGACCGGGTGGGTGGGGCGGTCGTCGGCGTTGATCGCCTCCATCACCGCCAGCCCGGCCTTGAGCAGCTCGTCCTTGTGCTCCCGGTCGAACGGCAGCCCGAGCGCGTCCAGATCGACGAACGCGTAGAAGTTGCCGCCGAAGGCCAGGTCGTAGGGGACCGTGCCGAACTCCGGCACCTTCACCTCCCGGTCAAGAGCGGCACAGAACGCGGGGACGTTGGTCAGCGTCACCGCCTTCGCGACCCCGTCCTCGACCCGCACCTCCGCACGCACCAGGCCGGCGGGGGTGTCGAGGCGGACGGTGGTCACCGGTTCGGACACCGGCACCATCCCGGTCTCCACCAGCACGGTCGCCACTCCGATCGTGCCGTGCCCGCACATCGGCAGCAGCCCGGACACCTCGATGAACAGGACGCCGACATCGGCGTCCGGCCTGGTCGGGGGCTGCAGGATCGCCCCGCTCATGGAGGCGTGACCGCGGGGCTCGTACATCAGCAGCGTACGGACGTGGTCCATGTGCTCGATGAAGTGCAGCCGGCGTTCGGCCATGGTGGTGCCCGGGATCGACCCGACGCCTCCGGTGATGACGCGCGTGGGCATTCCCTCGGTGTGCGAGTCGACGGCGTGGAACACATGACGGGTGCGCACGACGGGGCTCCTCTCGGTTCCGGCTTCAGTGCCGGCCGTCGGCGACGGCCTTCTCGGTGGCGGCGCGGACCTCGGCCTCGGGGACGCCGGCGAGGGGTGAGCGCGGTGGACGGCAGGGACCGCCGCGCCGGCCCGCGATGTCCATGGACAGCTTGATCGACTGGACGAACTCCGTCTTCGAGTCCCAGCGCAGCAAGGGGTGCAGCGCGCGGTAGAGCGGCAGGGCGCGCTCCAGGTCGCCGGCGACCGCGGCCCGGTACAGCTCGGCGCACGAGGCCGGGAAGGCGTTCGGATAGCCGGCGACCCAGCCGACCGCGCCCGCGACGGCCAGTTCGAGCAGGACGTCGTCCGCCCCGATCAACAGATCCAGTTCCGGGGCGCGTTCGGCTATCTCGTAGGCCCGGCGGACGTCGCCGCTGAACTCCTTCACCGCCACGATGTGGCCGTCCGCGTGCAGTGCGGCGAGCAGGTCGGGGGTGAGGTCCACCTTGGTGTCGTGCGGATTGTTGTACGCGACGACCGGCACGCCGACGGACGCCACCTCCGCGTAGTGGGCGCGGACGGCGGAGGCGTCGCACTTGTAGGCGTTGGGCGGGAGCAGCAGGACCGATCCGCACCCCGCCTCGGCGGCCTGCTCGGTCCAGCGGCGCGCCTCGGCGCTGCCGTACGCGGCGACCCCGGGCATCACACGCGCCCCGTCGCCGGCCGCCTCGACGGCCGTACGGACGACGCGGGCGCGCTCCTCGTCGGTGAGGGTCTGGTACTCGCCGAGCGAACCGTTCGGCACCACGCCGTCGCAGCCGTTGTCGAGCAGCCAACGCACGTGCGCGGCGTAGGCGTCGTGGTCGACGGTGAGGTCGTCGTCGCGGAAGGGGAGGGCGGTGGCGACCATGATGCCGCGCCAGGGGCGGGTGGCGGTCCAGTGAGCGGGGGCAGGAGTGACGGTCACGTGGAGCCCTTCGTGGATGAGATGTGACATGATACTGATGGATCGTCAGTTACGTCTCGGGTCGGTACGGGATTCAGTCGCCGCCCGGCCGAAGGTCCGGGTCCTCTTCGAGCGCCGCGAGCGTGCCCAGCGTCACCGGCACGGCAAGCGGGCGGCGCTCGGGCGAGCCGGGCAGCGCGGCTCCCCGCTCGGACCCGCCGCGCGCAAGACACGCGACCGCGGGCCCGCACACCCGCCCCTGGCACCAGCCCATACCCGCCCGGGTCAGCAGCTTCACCGTACGGGCGTCGCCCGCACCCAGGCTCTCGACCGCCTCGCGGACGCGCCCCGCGCTCACCTCCTCGCAACGGCACACCTCCGTCTCGTCGTCGAGCCAGCCGTCGCGCCCGTACCAGCCGTCGCCCGGCGCGTGCGCGGCGGCCATCAGCGAGGCGAAGGCCCGCAGCCGGGCCCGGGCGCGCACCAGGGACCGCGTCCGCGCGGACGAACCCCCGACGGACGCTCCGCGCAGGCGCACGGCGATCGCCGTGCCCGCCAACTCACCCTCTGTCATGGCCAGTCGGGCGCCACCGACCCCTGCCGTCTCGCCCGCCGACCAGAGACCCGGGACCGTGGTCCGCTGACCGGCGTCGACCACGAGGGCCGTCGCGCCGTCCGGCATGGCGCGGGTGGCGCAGCCGAGGGCCGTGCCCAGGTCGATCCGGGGCACGAGACCGTGGCCCACGGCCACCGCGTCGCAGGAGATCCGGCGCTGCGTGCCGGGCACCGGGCGCCAGTCGCCGTCCAGGCGGGCGACGGTCACCGCCTCCACCCGCTCGGCGCCGTGCGCGCGGACCACGGCGTGCCGCGGGTACGGCCGAACGCCGTGCACCAGCAGCGGCGCCAGGTGCCCCATGGCCTCCGCCAACTTGCCCGGCCCGGCGGCCAGTACGCCGGGCCGCCGGGCGTACCCGAGATAGCCCGCAGCCTCGACCACGGCGGGTACCCGGGCCCCGGCCGCGACCAGGGAGGAGGCCACGGCGAGCAGCAGCGGACCGCTGCCGGCGACCACGACCCTTCCCCGAGCTCTCGGCTTCGCTCGAACAGGGGACACCCCAATGCCGGGCAGCACGAGCCCGGACTTGAGCATCGCCTGCGCACCCCCCGCGCCGATCACGCCCGGCAGGGTCCAGCCGGGGAAGGGCAGCTGGCGCTCGGCCGCACCGGTCGCCAGCAGGACGGCCCGGCCCCGCACCACCGCGGGCCGGTCGCCGTCCCCGTCGGGACCGGTGACCGCGTGCACCGCCCACGAGGCGCCGTCCGCGCCCGCTCCCGGCACGGCGGTCCGCTCCGACGCCACCGTCCAGACGTGGTGCTCGGGGAGATGGACGCCCCCGCTCGCCTCCCAGCGCCGCCGCAGCCCGGCGAACGCCGACCAGTCGTGGTGCAGGGCCTCGGGCCGGGTGGCGCCGAGGGCGGCCACGGGGTGCCGGTAGAACTGGCCGCCGAGCCCGGCGTCGCCGTCGAGCAGCGCCACCGACAGACCCCGCTCGGCGGCGGCGACGGCACCCGCGAGTCCGGCGGGCCCGGCACCGACGACCACCAGGTCGTACGTCCCGGGCGTCCCCGACGGGCTCCGGGAGCCGCTAGCGGTCCTCGGGTTCGGCACGGCCGTGTCCCTCCTGGGTGGTGACGACGTCGCCCGGCCCGGCCGGGACGAGACAGGCACGCCGATTCGGGCGGCCGTCGACCGTGACGAGGCAGTCGAAGCACTGGCCGATCCCGCAGAACACCCCGCGCGGCCGTCCTCCGCCGCGCGTCGTCCGCCAGGCGAGGATGCCCGCCGCCCACAGTGCGGCGGCGATCGACTGCCCGGGCAGGGCGGTGACGGGCCGCCCGTCGAACGTGAACGTGACCGCCGGACCCGGCCGGGCGGCGACGAGTGTGCGCGGGGTACGGGAACGGCCCACGCGGTGCCTGAGGCGTCGGATCATGCGCACTCCCAGCGGAGGGGGATCGGTGGACGGGTCGTCCCGGGTCATGGCGTCTCCCCCGGGGGCCCGGCGGAGGGCGGCTCCGGGACGGCGAACCGCTCCGGGCGGAAGGGGTGGACGTCCAGCGGGGGCGCGGACCCGGTCAGGAACCGGGAGACGGCCAGGCCCGTCGCCGGGGCCAGCCCGATCCCGGCGCCTTCGTGTCCGCAGGCGTGGAGGAGGCCCGGCACGCGGGGGTCCGGGCCGATCGCCGGCAGATGATCCGGCAGATACGGGCGGAAGCCCGCGTACGCCCGCATCACCCGCACGTCGGCGAGTACCGGGAACAGCCGCGTGGCGCCCTCCGCGAGCCGGCCGAGGGCGGCCGTCGACAGCGTCCGGTCGAAGCCGACCCGCTCCCGGCTTGCGCCGATCAGGACGGGCCCGGCCGGCGTGCCCTCGACCACCGGAGAGGTCTGCAGGGCGGCCGAGTCGCTCGCGACGTCCGCGACGTAGTCCGCCGCGTACACCTTGTGCCGGACCACCCGGGGCAGCGGCTCGGTGACCAGGACGAAGCCGCGGCGGGGAAGGACCGGGAGCTCCGTGCCGACCAGCCGGGCGAGCGCGCCGCCCCAGCTTCCCGCCGCGTTCACCACGTGCGGGGCGTGCAGTGTGGCGCCCTCGGCCGTCCGCACCCCGCGGACGGATCCGTCCGACCCGGTCAGTACGGAGGTGACCTCCGCACCGAGGCGGACGGTGGCCCCCGAGGCGCGCAGCAGCCGGGACGCGGCGAGCGCCGGCTGCACCTGCGCGTCCTGCGGGTAGTGGAACGCGCCCGCGAGACCCGGTGCGAGATGCGGCTCCAGGTCGTGGAGCCGGTCACCGGGGATCTCGCACGCCTCGACGCCCGCGGCGGCCTGGGCCTTCGCGAACCGGCGCAGCGCGTCCAGACGGTCCTCGTCCGAGGCGACCACCAGACCGCCCTTGGACTCGAACTCGGCCTCCGTCCGCAGGACGGGGGAGAGTTCGCGCCAGAGGCGGTTCGACAGCAGCGCGAGGTCCAGCTCGGGGCCGGGCTCCTTGTCGGAGACCAGGAGGTTGCCCTCACCGGCACCGGTCGTGCCGCCCGCGACGGGGCCGCGGTCGAGGACGGTGACGGAGAGGCCCGCGCGTACGGCGTAGTACGCGCAGGCCGCGCCGATCATTCCGGCGCCGACGATGATGACGTCGGTCGCCGCGGAGAGGTGTCTCGTGGGCACGGCGGTAATATTTCACATGCCACTGTGCTTGCCAAGAGGCTCAACACGCCCTTCCCGCACCGGCCTTCGTGCCTGGCGTGACCACCCCGCCGAACCCGCTCACGCCTCAAGTGGCGCCTCTCGTCACGGAATCTGACGCCACATAAGCCTTCTCAGTGCAATTTCACATTGCTATGTTACATGGCATGCCCAGGTCAGGGGTCAGGCCAAAAACCCTGCCCTGAAAGGAAGTTCACCCCCCATCACAGGAGACTTCGTGTCCCAGCACAGAACCGTGCGCACGGCCCTTCTCGCCGTCGTTCTCGCGACCGGCCTCACCGCCCCGCTCGCGTACTCGGCCCAGGCCGCGGCCCCCGTGGAGACCCCGGCCACCTTCGCGCCCCGGAAAGCCGGTCCGACCGCCCCTGCGGCCTACGCTCCCAACCCGTACGACGAGGTCGACCGCCTCGCGGAGGCGCCCGCGGCGAAGACGGGACCCGCCGCAGCACCCCGCGGCATCACCGCGGGACGGGTCCCCGGCGCGCAGAGCGGCCCGAGCGCCCAGGACCGGCTCCGTACGGCACGCGCGGCCACCACCCGGGCCGGTGTGCCCTGCACGCTCGACGGCATCACAAGGCTGACCCCCGCCCAGCTGGCCGACTTCCTCGCCGACCCCGCCGTCCAGGCAGACGGCTGCCTGCGCGGACTGATCTGGACCTGGGACGCCCGCCTCGCCCCCGTCATGTCGGACGCCCACGTCCAGGCCGTAGCCGCCCGGATCACGCGCCTCGCCGCCGGCCACGACGGCGCCAACTCCACCCACCTCCTGGAGATGTTCACCTATCTCCACGCGGTCGCCTACCACGACTTCGGCCGCCCCGAGATCGACATCACCGACGCCCCCACCGTCGAGGCGCTCCGCGCGGCCACCGCCGCCTACGCCGCCGCCCCGCGCACCTTCGACGTGACCCCGCAGAACGCCCAGACCCTCCGCGAGGCCCTCTACACCGGCAGCGCGCCCGGCCTGCGGCAGCACCAACTCGGCCTGATCACCCAGGTCCTCGCCCGCATGGGCGCCGGCCACCCGCAGACCGCCGGCGACCCCGCCTGGGGCGGCGCGGCCCTCGCCGCGCTTTCGGTCAACTACCTCGGCGTCTACCCCGGCAACCAGGACACCGCCTTCCGCGACGCCGCCGCGAAGAACCCCTCCTACCGCGCCGCCTTCAAGGCCTTCTCCGGCCACACGCACCTGAAGGGCACGGCCAACGCCTGGATCGTCCGCGACGCCCTCGGCGAGTACGGTCGCTTCGGCCAGATCGACTCCCTCAAGGCGGGGATCGTCGCCGACCTCGGTGGCCTACTGGCACCGGTCGAGACCAACTTCGGCACGGGCAGCGCCCCATGGGCCTCCCTCGTGGGCTGGCTCAACTTCTACGAGGCCTGCGCCCAGTACAAGGTCTGCAAGGCCGACATCGAAGCGAGGATCTTCCCGCACACGTACACCTACGACAACGGGGCGATCAAGGTCCGCACCGGCCTCGACCGGGCCACCGTCGACCAGCTCTACTACGCGAGCAAGCAGGTCAAGGCCCAGTTCCACCGCGTGCTCGGCACGGAGCAGCCGCTCGCCGGCGACCCCAACTCGGCCCTCACCATCGTGCTCTACGCCTCCCGGCAGGACTACGAGACGTACCACCCCATCCTCACCGGCATGGGGACCGAGAACGGCGGCATCTACATCGAGCGGGGTGCGACCTTCTACACGTACCAGCGCCGCGTGCCGCAGGACTCCAGCCTCACCCTCGAGGAGCTCTTCCGGCACGAGTACGTTCACTACCTCAACGGCCGCTTCGCCGTCCCCGGCTTCTTCGGCGAGGGCCCGTGGTACGAGAACGACCGCACCACGGCCATGGACGAGGGCACCGCGGAGTTCTTCGACGGCGCCACCCGCGACAACGGGATAGCCGTCCGCAAGTCACTCGTGCAGAGCGTCATCAGGGACACCTCCTCGGGCGGCCCGCGCATGACCGTCGACCAGATCCTGCACGCCACCTACGACGGAGACGGCTTCCGCTTCTACGCCTACGCGGGCACGTTCTTCGAGTACCTGTGGACCGAGCGGCCCGCCCTGCTGCGCGCCATGTACGGCTACCTCCGCGCGGGAGACGTCCGGGGCTACGACACCTGGCGCGCCCTCATCGGCAAGGACGCCGGGACGCAGGCCGCCTACGACGCCTTTCTCGACCGGCAGATCGCCCAGGTCGACGACCTGTTCGTGCCCGACACCAGGCACGAGCCCACCGCGACGCTGCGCCACGCCACCCCCGCCGCGATACGCACCGCCTTCGCGGCCGCCACCGGCAACACGCCCTCCTGCACCGGCAGCGGCGACCCCCTGCTGCCACGCTTCGTCTGCACCGGCCGGATCACCGCCAATCTCGCCGACGCGGGCGACCCCGACCAGGTGTTCAAGGACATGTCCGAGACCGTCGACTACTTCGTCCTCGACCGGAGCCGGAGCGGAGGAGACAACTTCAACGACATGAACTGCTCCTTCGGCCCCGTGGAGATCTGGTCCACGGGCCGCGCCGGCACGGCCGGCTTCACCTGCGAGGGCCCGCTGCGCCGCTGACCCGGAGCCCCCGCGAACGCACCGCCGGCCTCCCCTGACACACGGGGAGGCCGGCCGTATCCGAGCGAGAGCTGTCGCTCGAGCGGTCAGATGGCTCCGCCACCCATGCCGCCCTGCTGCTCGCTCTGCTCCTGCAGCTTGCGTGCCTTGTCCTGCAGGCGCTGACGCTCCTGCGGGTCCGAGGCGCGCTCCGCCGCCTCCTGCAGTTGCTGCGCCTTGTCGCGCATCTGCTGGGCTCGGCCGCGGGATTCTCCGGAAACGCTCATCGTCACTCCTTGTGACAGTGGGGAGGGTTACGACCACCAGAGAACCAGCGTCGCGGTGCGCGCGCATCTCGAACCGTCACGCTGCGTGTTCGGGGTGGTCGCTCGGCTCCCCCGGCAAGATCCGGAAGGCAGGCCCTAGGGCCTGTCCGGCGGATCAGGGTCGGACAGGCCCTAGACCGGAGGCTCCGGCACCGGCTTCTCCAGCGGGCTGGTCGCCGGACCCTGCACCACACGGCCGTCAACCGCGAAGCGCGAGCCGTGGCAGGGGCACTCCCAGGTGTTCTCCGCCTCGTTGAACCCGAGTTCGCAGCCCATGTGCGTGCACCGGGGCGGACGCCGGGCGAGATAGTGCCGCGCCACCGAGGCCTGCGCCCTGACCACGTCGGGGATCTCACGCAGCGGCAGATGGCGGCGCGGATCGAAGAGTTCGGTCCAGTCCGGGCGCGGCGCACCGCTCACGTGCGCGGCCAGCAGACGTCCCGCCATCACCCCGTTGCTCAGGCCCCAGCCGCCGAACCCGGTGGCCACGAAGACGTGCTGTGTGTCCGGATGCTCATGGCCGACGTACGGCAGATGATCCGCGGACATGACGTCCTGCGCCGCCCAGCGATACGCGTCGGGGCCGTCGCCGAACCCCGGGAAGGCGCGGCGGGCCCAGGCGGTGAGCCGGTCGAGACGCTCGTCCACCCCGCCCGCCCCCGGCACGAACGCCTCGCCGGTGACGATCAGGAGCCGATGGTCCTCGCCGTAGGGCGCCGTCCGCACCGAGCGCGTGCGGTCCTCGGGCGTGAGGTACATGCCCTGCGGCGCGAGGGCGCGGGCGACCGGTGCGGCGACGACCAGCTCGCGGCGCACCGTCAGCCGAGCCAGCAACGAGGTGTGCGTGGTCAGCGGGAAGTTCGTGGCGATGACGACGTCCTGCGCATGGACCGTGGCGCCGCCCTCGACGGTCAGCCGGCAGTCCGCGTGCTCCTTGAGGCCGGTGACCCGCGTGTGCTCGTGGAGCGTGCCTCCCCGGGCGACGAGGCCCTCGGCGAGTCCGAGCAGGAACTTACGCGGATGGAAGAGGAGTTGGTTGTCGACGCGCACGGCCGCGGCCACGGGGAAGGGCAGTTCCGTCGTCGTCGCAGGGACGGCGTCGAGCCCCGCCTCCCGGGCGGCGTCCGCCTCCGCACGGACCTCCTCGGCCCGCTCCTCGTCCACGACGTAGGTGTAGGCCGGCGCGCGCTCCAGCTCGGCGTCGACACCGGTCTCGTCACACAGCCGGACCACCTGCTGCAGCGCGTCCTCCTGCGCACGGGCGTACCGGGCGGCCGCCTCGGAACCATGGGTGTCACGGAGCCTCGCGTACAGCAGGCCGTGCAGCGACGTGAGCTTGCCGGTGGTGTGTCCGGTGACACCGGAGGCGACACGATCCGCCTCGAGAAGGACGACCTCGCGGCCGGCACGGACGAGTTCGTACGCGGTGCACAGGCCCGCGACACCCCCGCCGATGACGACGACGTCCGCCGTCAGATCGTGGTCGAGGGCGGGACGGGCGCTGGCGGGGGCGGGGGCACTGTCCATCCAGTACGACGCGCCGCTGATCGATGCCGTCGGCATGGCCCGCTCCTTCCGGCGGTGGCTGCTGTTTCGCGCGTTCCCGTCCGGCGGCGGACCATGCGCCGCCACGCACGGCCTACGGCTCCGGTGCCAGCCGTTCGACCGCGACGAGCGCCGCGTCGTCGCCGAGGTGGCCGCCGGCGTAGGCGTGGAGGTCGTCCCGCAGGTGGCCGAGCAAGGTCTGCGGGTCGTCCCCCGCCCACGCCTGGAGCCGCTCGGCCAGGGGGTAGAAGACGCGGTCGTGGTCGCGTGCCTCCACGACACCGTCGGTGTAGAGCAGGAGCACATCTCCGACGTCGAAGGGGAAGGACTCCACGACGACCGCGGGGGAGTGGACGTCGGAGAGTCCCAGCGGCGGGCTCGAGTCGGCGGAGTCGAGGGGCGTGACCCGGCCCTGCCGCAGGAGCATCGGCGGGGGATGTCCGCAGTTGACCAGCCGGACGACCGGCTCGTGATCGGGGATGTCCAGCACGAGCGCGGTGACGAACGCCTCCTGGGCCTCGTCCGCCTCCCCGGGACCCTCCGGAGCCCCGTCCGCGTCCCCGCGCTCGTGCCCCTCCGCCGAACCGACCCCGGCTTCCAGGTGCCCGATCAGCTCGGGCAGCTCCGTCTCCCGGCCGGCGGTGACACGGAAGGCGCCGAGGACGAGGGAAGCCTCGCTGATCGCGTCGAGCCCCTTGCCGCGGGCGTCCCCGATCAGCAGCCTCGTGCCCGACGCCGTCCGGGTGGCCGCGTACAGGTCGCCGCCCATCTGGGCCTCCTCCTCCGCCGCCAGGTAGACCGAGGCGATCCGCAGGGGGCCCGACCGGTGGGGGAGCGGCCGCAGGACCACGCTCTGCGCGGCCTGGGCGATGGAGCGCAGCTGTGTCACCTTGCTCTCGTGACGCTCGCGCAGGTGCGCGAAGAACGTGGCGATGACCGAGATGAGGATCAGCGCGACGATCTGGTACGTGTGGTTGAGGTCGGTCAGGCTCGTCCGCACGATCGCCACCACCGCCTGGGCCAGGACCGCGACCGCCCCCACGAAGGCGGTCATCCGGGGGCCCGCGAACGAGGCGGTCACCGCCGGCGCCGCGATCAGGAAGGGCCCGAGGTGGACCTCGGGCGGCGACAGGATGTCGACCACGGTGACCGCCGCGATCAGCGCGAAGGGAGCGGCGAGAAGAAGCCGCCCGCCGCGCCGGGAGAGGCGGGGTGCGATGCCTCGCGGCCGGGGGTCCATGGAAAAGGCATACATCAGCCGATGGGGCATGTCCTGTTGCCGGCCCTACCGGCGCGGCGCGTTGCTCGGGCCCCACTCTCCGTGACCTGTGAGGGTCCTCGGAGACGCCCGAAGGAACGGGCTGGACGACGCCGCGTCGGTCGCCCGACGCGGGCTCAGCACGCGGCGACGCCTCCGGGTCGAGCCGGTCAGGCCGGGGGTGTCTCGTCGATCAGTCCGGGCTCGCCGCACCCCCCAGGCCCTTGGCGTAGTCGGCCAGGGTGCGCTCCGCCCGCCAGCCCTGGGCCTCCGCCCTGGACACGTCCAGGACGACCGTGTGGGCCAGCTGGTCCACGGCGTACCGGGTCAGCGGAGGCTCGGCGTGCGGCCGGAGGCGGGACAGGGACTCGGCCGCCGTGGCCGCGGTACGTGCCAGCGGCAGAGGCAGCCGGCCGATCCTCGCGCGGACGCCGTGGGCGCGCAGCACCGTCCTGATCGCCTCGTCGCGGTGGTACGGCGCCGGATCCGCGATGTTGTAGGCCCCCGGCCGCCAGTCGGCGGCGGAGAGGCAGGCGTCGGCGAGGTTCTCGACGGCCGTCAGGCTCAGGAGCACGTCGCGGCCGGGCAGGAGCAGCAGACCGGCCCTGACACGGGCGAGCAGCCTCGGCACGAGGTGCGGGTCGCCGGGGCCGTAGACCGCGCGGGGCCTGAGCACCACCGCGCCGGCCGCCAGCGCGAGGGCCTCCCCGGCCGCCTTCGTACGGCCGTAGGCGTTGAGCTGCCCGCGTACCGGGTGGTCCTCAGTGATCCGGGACCGGCCGGGCCCCGGGGCGTACACGCTGGCACTGCTCACCCAGACCACCGGTCTGCCGGCGGCCGCCTCCAGAAGGCGGGCGGTCCCGTCGACGTTCACGGCGCGCATCGTGGCCTCGGCCGGTGAACCGGGCACCGGGTCGCCGACGGCGGCCGCGCAGTGCACGACGAGGTCGGCACCGGCCAGGTCCGGCGGACCGCTCTCGGCGTCCCAAGGGACGTGCCGGCCCACGGGTCCCGGCCGACGCCCCACACACAGGACGTCGGCGCCGCGCGCGGCGGCGAGGGCGGCGACATGGGAGCCGCAGAAGCCGCTCGCTCCGGTGACGGCGATCGTGGTCATGTGCGGTTCTCCGGGCGTGGACGGGAGGCGGTCGCGCGGACGGTCAGCAGGCGCCAGCCGGGCAGTGCCGCCCGCCGGTCCACCCGGGCCCGCACGACGGCAGGCCGGTACGGGGCGAGCGCGGCGATGACGTCGTCCAGCTGCGCACGGGCCAGCCGCGCACCCGGGCAGGCGTGCGGACCCGCACCGAAGACGAGCTGCGCGACGGCCGGCGGGGCCGGGCGCCGGGCGTCCGGCGGATCGCTGTACGCGCCCACGGCGTGCCGCGCCACCAACACCAACCGGTCCCCGGCCCGCACCGGACATCCGTCGAGCACGGCGTCCGCCGCTGCCACGCGCGGCAGCAGCGGGGACGGTGCGACGACCCGCAGCAGCTCGGTGACCAGCGCCGCCCTCAGCCGTTCGTCGCCGGCGTCCTCCCACAGCCCGCCGTCCGCGCACCACGCGACCGCGCGCGGCACCGCGGCCACCGTCGTGTTCACGGCGGCGACGGCGAGCATGGCCCGCAGCCCGGCGTCGTCCCCGCCCGCGAGCAGCCCCTCCAGGCGAGCCGTCGCCTCGGCCGCCGCGCGAGCGGCACCCGGCGGCCGGGGGCCGGGCAGATGGTCCCGTACGGCGGCCGGCGGGGAGATCGTGCTGGGGGTGGAGGACGACGGGCCGACGGCGTGGGGCTGGGGCAACAGGCCGCTGCGGGACAGGGCGTGCACGGTGCGGCCGGGCCGGTCGAGGACGAGCGCGAGGTCGATGGCGGTC
>NZ_JBEYYW010000039.1:0-61918 GCF_040645695.1 Streptomyces sp. NPDC046712
CGGGGCCTGACCGTGGCCAAAAGCTTCGGCGGCAAGTACGCCGAGTTCACCCCCGGTCAGTCCAGCCCCGTCAAGCTGGCGCTGTACAAGCGCCGTGCCCTGGCCAAGGACCTCGGCGTCCCCGCCGACGGCACCGGCTCGCACCGCATCGTCCTCGGCAGCACCGCCGACACCTTCACCGACCCGGACGGATTCGCCTGGGAAGCCGCCCCGTCGCTCACCCCCACGCCGTCCTGACTCCCGGCCCTGTCATACCGATTGACCGGCGAACACGCGCCGATGTGACAGCCGGGCCCTGGCCCGGATGTCCGGCGCAGATACATCTGTGGGAACTGGGAGCGGCTATCGGAGCCGGACGGGCCGGATCCGAGGTGAGCCGGGACAACAACAGGAGAAAGATCATGAAGTTTTGGACCCACGTCGAGCCGCCGGAGCCCATGCGGGGCCTGGTAGTTCCGCCCGAGGTGGTAGCAGCGCTCGGCGGGGGCGCGCGGCCGCCAGTGACGATCACGGTCAACGGGCATTCCTGGAAGAGCCGGGTCGCCATCATGCGAGGCCGCCACCTGCTCGGCCTCAGCAACGCCAACCGGCAGGCCGCGGGTGTCGCGATCGGCGAGGAAGTCGAGGTCGAGCTGGAGCTCGACACCGAGCCGCGCGTCGTCGTTGAGCCCCCGGACTTCGCCCGAGCCCTGGATGACGACCCGGTCGCCCGCGCCGCGTACGACAACCTTGCCTATAGCCGCAAGCACGAGCACGTGCGCGCCATCGAGAGCGCGAAGAGGCCCGAGACGCGCCAGCGGCGTATCGAGAAGGCCATCGCGACCCTGCGGGGCTGACCCCCGAAAGCAAAGACTCCGGCGGCAGTGCCATTGCCGTGCGGAGGCCTGACCCTGCCCAATCCTCCTGAACGGACGAGTATGTCGAAGAGACTGATGACCGGTCTGTACTGGTTCCTGGCCTTTGAGTTCGCGCTGGGCGCCGTGACCAAGTACTGGCCAGGCGACACGATATTCAGCTCGGCGTACTCCGCGAAGTTCGTCGACTGGGGTTACCCGGCCTGGATGCGCTTCGTGGTCGGCGCCCTGGAAGGCGTCGCCGCCGTCCTGCTCGTGATCCCCGACCGGCGAGCACGCTTCCTGGGTGCCACGACGCTGATGTTCGTGCTCACCGGCGCGGTCACCACCCACATCGTCAACCATGACCCGGCGGTGGAGAGCTGGGCCGCGCCGACCCACCTTCTCATCATGGGCATTCTCGCGCTGGCCAATTGGCCTGCCGACTGGCGAGACCTCCTGCGGGCTCCTACCGCGCCGGCAGGGAATCCCTGACCTGCACCGACCCGCGGCGGCCTCGTCGCCCTTCTGCTGGACCCGGCGCCGAACAGGACAGTCATGCCCCGCTCGGTGAGTCGTCCGGCGGCGGCAGGCCGATCCCCTTGTTCTGTTCGCCCGGCGCTAGCCGACCATGATCGTTCTCAGGCCGTGGGGCCACTGCACGCACCCTTGGCAGAATCTGCCGCCGCCTGCACGAAGTCGGCACGTCACCCGGCTCCAACCGGGTAGGGGCCGACTCGAGTCTCCAGCCAGGCCGGCAGGTCGAGCAGTCGGACACCTTCCTGCTCGTTGGGGTCGGTCCGCGCGACCACGCACACCATGTCCTCGACGCCGGTGTTCACGGGCATGTGCGGAGTGTCAGCGGGGATGTGGATGTAGTCGCCCGCGCGCAGGACCACATGCTCGGCCAGGTCCTGGCCGTGCCACACCTCGACCTGACCGGACTGGATGAAGATGGCCGACTCGTGCCCCTCGTGCAGGTGAGGGCGGCCCCGGCTGCCGCCGGGCATCACCAGCCGGTGCAGACACAACCGCTCAGCCCCGGCGGACTGCGCGCTGATGCCTGCCCCGAACATCCCGCCCTGGATCCCTTGGTACTCCCCGGACCGAACCACCGTGCACTGCTCCTGATCTGTCATAAGCGCAGTACAGCAGCGCACGCAGGGCGTTCGACCAGATCACGCCAGCCTTCCTCGCCGGAAACGCCGGCGTCCGTCCCGCGTGGACACACCGTGCCGCTACTACAGCCATCGCGCTGGAGGGTCGGGCCAAAGGAGCGCGAGTCCACGTTCGTGAGACTGAGTAACTGCGTCACCGGTCTGAGGCAGCGGAGGGACCGCTGGGTCAGTGAGTACGTCCTGTGCCACGAGCTATGCAGACCCCGGCCGGGATCGCACATCCTCGGGCGGTGCTGGTCGTCGGCGCAGAAGCCCGATGGTGATGGCAGTCGGCGAGCCCAGGGGGCCTTCGGACGGGAGCGGAGACCATGCGCACCGGGCCTCTCAGCCCCCGCGTCCCCGTCGCAGCGCCGCCCCAACGCCCTTTCGCTGCACCGCCGGGTCGACGCACAAGCCGATCTCAAAGGTCACCCCGCGTTAATGATCACGTACCCATGTCTTCGCGAAGTCCCCATAGTGTCCCGGGCGTCCACGAATCTACCAAGGAGTAACGTGAGCGCCTTCGCTCTCAGCACCCTGACCGCACTTGCCACCGCGTTCACCCTGACCACCGGCCCCGTGGCCCCGGTGACCGTCACGGCCGCCGTGGAGACTCCCGTGGTTTACGACGACGAGGCCGGCGGCAATGCCGACGCCGACGACCCGGCCGTGTGGGTCGACCCCAGGAATCCCGGACGCAGCATCGTCGTCGGCGCGCTGAAGGAGGCCGGCCTCGACGTCTATGGACTCGACGGCCGGCGCCTGCAGCACATTTCGGCGCCCCAAGCACCGAACGAGGACGCCAAGCCGGGCCGCTTCAACAACGTCGACATCGTGTACGGGTTCGAGCTCGGCGGCCGGAAGACGGACCTGGCCCTCGTCAGTGACCGGGGCCGTGACCGCGTTCGCGCCTACGCCATCGACCCGGCCGCCGTAGCCGCCGGCAGGCCGCCGCTGAAGGACGTGACGGCCTCCGACGCCGCACCGGTCTTCGCCGCCGACGAGGCCGAGGTGGAAGACCAGCACACGTCCTACGGCCTGACCGCCTTCAGCGATGACGACGACGCCTACGTGGTGGTCTCGCGGCGCGCGGAGACCCGACTGAGGCTGCTGCGGCTGGAGGACCGCGGCGGACGCGTCGGCTACCGGACCGAGGACACCCTCGACCTGCCCGCCACCTTCACCCTGCCCGACGGCAAGGCATGGACCCCGTGCGCGGACCCTGGCGACCGCCCCCAGGTCGAGGGCATGGCTGTCGACCTCGAGGAGCACGTCCTCTACGCCGCCCAGGAGCGGGTGGGCCTGTGGCGAATCGACCTGGACGACGAAGAGTTCGAGGACCCGGAGCTGGTGGACCGCGTCCGTGAGTACGGCACGCCGTGGACGTACGACGCGGCGGAGGAAGAGTGCGTCCTCGACACGGCCGGCGACCCCGGTTTCGGCGGTGAGCACCTGCGGGCTGACGCGGAGGGTGTCACCGTCTATCACGCCGAGGACGGCAAGGGGTACGTCCTCGCCTCCAGCCAGGGCGACAACACCTTCGCCATCTACGAGCGCGACGGCGACAACGACTATGTCGGCTCCTTCCGCGTCGGCGACGGAACGGTCGACGGCGTCCAGCACTCCGACGGCTCCACCGTGGTCAACGTCCCCCTGGGCCCGAACTTCCCCAAGGGCATGCTGATCACCCACGACGGCGAAGCCACCCCCGTCGACGGCGACCGGGCAGGCACCAACTTCAAGTTCGTCCGCTGGGACGCCGTCGCCAAGGCTTTCCCCGAACCGCTGACCATCGACACCGAGTCCTTCGACCCCCGCGACGCGAACTGACCCGAACCACAGCGCTGCGAACTGTCCGGCAGCCTCCAAACACTGAGATCGGTGGAGGACCACACGTCACTGGAGCCGGGCCCAATCCCTGGCCCGGCTCCGGTAGGTGAAACACCGACAGACCGCCCGCCCGCAGGGTCCGACCAGGACGGATGGAAGGTGTACGCCGAGACCTGCGAGACCACGGTCGTTCACTACACCCCGCCCTCGTAGTCTCCCGATCCCACCAGACCGGGCCCCTGTCGTCGACCGGACAACGTCCTAGTCGTCCACGGCCCCCGGGGCCAGAGCCGGGGCCGGAAACGCGAAGCGGGCCTCGGCGCCCGACCACCAGACACCGACGGCGAAGACGGCGGTGGCCTCCAGCAGGGAGGCACGGCCGAGGCCGCCGCAGGGCAGCGGCGTGCAGCCCATGGAGGCGATGAGCTCAGCCACCCGCGTGGCGGCGCCCGGCTGGTCGGTGCAGAACGGCACCGCCAGTGGGGCCCCTTCGAAGGCCGGCCGGTCCAGGGTCCAGATGCTCTCGTGGCACACTCCGAATGCCTTCACCACATCGGCGCCGGGGGCGGCGTCCGCGATGAGCCGGGCGACGGAGGTGGCGCCGCCGCCCGTGGTCAGCGCCGGGCCGTCCGCGCCCGGCGCCATCGGAACGGTGCAGTCGATCAACGTCCGTCCCGCGAGCAGGTGTGCCAGCTCCGTGGCCAACTGCGGTGCGGCGTCCGCCGGTACGGCGGTCAGTACCACCTCCCCGTGGGCCGCGGCCTCGGCGAGGCTGCCGTGCCCGGAGGCGCCGGTGCGCCGGGCGGTCCGGGAGGCCGCCTCGGTGTCCCGACCGCCCACCCGAACGTCATGGCCGGCCCGTACCCAGGCCGCGCCGAGGGCCGTGGCCATAGCCCCTGTTCCAAGAATGCCGATGCGCATGTGCTTGCTCCTGTCGTCCGTACCGCGGGATGTGCGGGGTGTGATGGAAAGGACGCTAGACGCGCCGATGCACACCACATGGTGTGCATCGGCGGGGCAGGATGAGCGCATGGTCGACGGAGCGGTGGAGGAAGAGGAACAGGACCTGGGCGAGGACCTGGGCGGGGGCGAGTACGCCGCGGACTGCCAGGCGAGGGTGGCCTTCGAAGTGCTGTCGAACCGCTGGGACAGCGTGATCGTGTACATCCTCGGCGAGAGCGGACCCATGAGGCCGCGGGCGCTGATCACCCGCATCGGCGGGATCAGCCCCAAGGTCCTCAACGAAGCCCTGCGCCGCCTCGAGTACAACGGCCTGGTCGTACGCCAGGCGTATGCCGAGGCCCCACCGCGCGTCGACTACTCCCTCACCGAGGCGGGCACCGCGCTGCTGGGCCCGATCCGCACGATGGGCGCGTGGGCGGGACGCTACGCCGAAGCCGTCCTGGCGGCCCAGACCCGCCTCGGACCCCGGGAAGATCGCCCGGAGGGACGATGCTCAGGACAGTGATGCGGGCTTCTCCGGCGCCAGTGAGTTGCCGGCGGGGATGCGGCCGCAGTCGGACGGGGCCGTCCTTCCGGCGAAGCGGTCGTTGAGCCAGCCCAGCGCGTGGGGCGCCCAGACGACGGGAGCGCCCAGGTGGCTGAGCAGCCCGTACTGGCTGTACTTGACGGCCTGGTCGCCGGTGGCGCAGTACTGACGGGCGAGCGTTCGCACGTCGCCGGCCACCATCACACCGTCGCCCGTCCCGATTCCCGGGTGATGGCTGAAAGTCCCTTCCAGGACGCCCGCGTTGCCCTGGGCGATGAATCCGGGAATGGTCGGAGTGGCGGCGGAGCCGAGGTTGAGCTTGTTCACCGCCTCCAGGAACGCGGGAATCGAGTTGGGGTCGGCGTACTCCGGCTTCGCCATCTTCTTCCAGGTCAGCCCGGGGTAGTGACCCAGGGCGTCGATGATCGACCCCTGCTCCAGCTCCTTGTACACCTCCAGGCCGTAGCCGCTGAGGTAGGGCCTGAGGTCGATGTCGTAGGAGCGGGATGCTCCGATGACCGCCATGGGGATGACACCCGACCACGCCAGCGAGCCGTCCACGTACTTCAGGTTGTGCGCCGGGGCCACCAGCAGGCCGCCCTCGGCGTAGCCGACGAGCTTGCGATTGACGTCCGGCGCGTAGCTCGGCGCGAGCGCGGCCGCCCAGTTGGTCGCGATGGCGCCGCCGGAGTAGCCGATGAGCCCGAATGCGGTGTCGGAGTTCAGTCCGGTCTCCGCCGACCTGGTCGCGGCGCGGATCGAGTCCAGCGTGTTGGTCCCGTACTCCGGTCCCGCGGCGAAGTTCGCCCGCTGGCCCTCGGTGTCCGGGATGACGACGTCGTAGCCCTGCGCCAGCAACGGCGCGATGAAGATCGCCTCGACGTTCGGGATGAGGCCGCCCAGGCTGACGTCGCCCGCGATCGCCCGGGACGGCCCGTCCTCCGGGTTGAGCGAGTCGTAGAACGACTGGTACGACACCGCCTTGCTGCCGTCGCCCGTCAGACTGCGCACCACCGTGGTCACGTTGGCGGCCGGCCGGCCCTGTGCATCGGTCGTGCGGTAGAGCAGCTGGACTGCCTTCAGGGGCGTGGGAATGCCGATGAGGTGGTACTGCAGCGTCCGCGTCTTCAGGACGGCGCCGGGCGCGAACGAAGACAGCGGCTCGCTGCCGTCGTAGGTGTAGAACGCGTCGCTCGCCGTCGCCGTGGCCGTCGTCCCAGGCACGGACTCGGCGGCGTTGGCCGACGGCGCGGCGGTCATGACCGCCGCGGCGGCGACAGCGACGGAGATCAGGCGAACCACTGCCTTGGACATGGGTTCCTCGATTCGTGGGAGGCCCGTGCGTCAGCGGCGGCCGGGCGGGCGGCCCCCGGCCGTCGCTCTGACGCGAGGGTGGGTGTTCGATGGCGGCTCTTCGGTGCGGGTCGGGTGGCATGAGGAGGTCCGGTGAACGACGTGGCCGCGGTCCGCCACGTCTGGTCATCTGTCCGCCGGACGTGTTACCACCGAGTAGGGGAGTCTCGGAGAACATCATGGAAGCGGCGCGCGGCCACGTCTCCGGGGCGGACGACAGAGATTGGTGAGGTGGATTGTGACCGCATCCAACGCCGCGGAACGCGACTCGGCGCCTCAGTTCGGCGGCATTCCGGTCCACAAGCGACTTCAGGCTGCGGCCGGGACGCTGGAGCGCGCGGTAATGGGCCGGCTCGTCGAGCGGCTGCCCGTGTACGGAACGCTGCCGTCGGAACACCTAGGCGGCGACATCGCCAAGCAGGTGACACGCGGCATACGGAGCTTCGCGGAGGTGCTGCGCAGCGGCGAACTGCCCGGGCAGGCCGAGCAGGCGGCGATCCGCGAGTCGTCGGCCCGACGTGCCGACGAGGGCGTGCCACTGGAGGCCGTGGTCAGCGCCTACCACCTGGGTGCGGAGGAGTGCGCTGCCCAGGTCTTCTCGGCGGCCGAGCCGGGTGACCTGGGTGACGTGCTGCTGGTCCAGCGTCAGCTGCTCGCGTATCTCCGGCTGGTGAGCTGCGAGGTCGCAGCCGGGTACGTACAGGAGCGGCAGATGGCCCTGGGCGACGAGCAGGTCGCCCTGCAGTCGCTGCTGTCCCGGCTGATGGAAGGCGGCAGTCCGCAGGCCGCCGCCGACCGCGCCGGCATCCGTCTGCCGCCGTGCTACCTGGTGCTGAGCATCACCATGGGACCGCACCCGGACGAGCTGGCGCCCGGAGTGAACCACGCGGTCGCCGCGCGCCGCAAACTTCGCCGGCTGCGCAACGAACTGCAGCGCCAGACAAGGGGAGTCCCGCTGTCCGTGCTGTCCGGCGACGGAGGGGTTGTGCTGATCCCGTACGAGACGCCGGCCGCCGACTTCGGCCGTGCGGACCGTGACCGGCTCGCCCAACTGGTCGAGCAGCTCGGCCGGATGTGCGGAGCCGAGCTGATGGCCGCGGTGGTGGCCGCGGCGCCGGAAGGCGTTGCGGAGGCCGCCCGGCTGGCCGGCGAGGTACGCGAGACGGCGGAGGCGTCCGGCCGGGGGCCCGGCCTGTACCTGCTCGACGATGTGCTGCTCGAGTACCAGCTGAGCCGCCCGAGCCCGGCCAGGGAAGGACTTGCCGCGCTGATCGGCCCGCTGGATGCGCGACCGGAACTGCTCGACACGTTACGCGCCTTCCTCGCATGCGGCCTCGATCGGCGCCGGGCTGCCGCCCGGCTTCAGGTGCACCCGAACACGGTGGACTACCGCCTGCGCAAGGCGACGGAGTTCACCGGACTGGACGCTGCCCGCGGCGCCGATGTGCTGACACTGCGCGCCGCGCTGGCCGCCCACGACGCCATGCGGCAGGGCAAGCCCGACGCCGGCTGACCCGCTGACTGACCGGCCGGCGACATCCGGCCGGGCACGACCGGACGGCTGGTGCCCGGCCGGCAGGCGCAGCCCGGCTGCGCCGAGCCGGGCGACCGTCCACGCTGAACGCGGCCTCGCGCGCGGTCCACCGCGCGCGCCCGCGCTCAGCGGAACTCGTGCACGACCTTGATCTTCCCGACGATGTGGGCGTTGAACAGGTCGAGCTCCTCGGCCGGAACCCAGAGCTCCAGGATCGAGCGCCCGCCTGCCTGCTGTACGGGGTACCGGCTCAGGAACTCCGTCTCGACCTCGAACCGCGTCACGAACCCGACGCCGCTGTGCTTGACGTTCCAGTCCCTCGCGATCTTGATCGCGTAGTCCTCGTTGAGGACCGGGTAGAAGATCGGCTGCTCGGGGAGCCGCGGCGGCCAAGCACGCCAGTTCAGCTCGCGGACCAGGTCCAGCTCCTCGGGGCCGGTGGGGCGCCATAGGGTTGTCGTTGCTCGCCGGCTGGTCATGTGAATCGCTCTCTGAACACGGGTGGCCGCTGGTACGGCCGGTGTGAGACCGGACGATACCGGCGCCGGGAACGCAACAGCCACGCAGTTTTCGCACCAGGCCATCGCCATGACCAGCAGTGCAGTTACCTGCCCGAACACAGCCTTCTGCAACACGCATTGACGACCTCGTGGTTGGCGGTGCGTCTCGCCGGAGTGCAGCAGACCCCGATGCCGCGGGCCGGCGCCGCTCACGTCCCCGAGGGCCTCGGCTGCTCCGGCGGGACCGAGCTCTCGGCAAGCGCCATCCACTGGTCCAGATCGGCCTGGGTGAACTCCGCCCACGGTGGGACTTCGGGGAGCCGGCGGAGGACGTCGTAGGCCTCGGGGATCTGGGAGCCGCGGAGGACCGGGCAGTGGCAGCCGGCGATGACCTCGGCGTTCAGGCGTTGGAAGTCGGTGACGACCGTCCCGAACTTCTGAGAGTCCAGAAGGGCCACCCAAGGGGAGACCAGGCGGCCGCCGAACAACTGACCGTCGCGGAATTCGTCCGGCGACAGCGCTGCCGTTTCGGGCATGGGGGTCGGCACGTTTGTGGCGAAGGTGTCGACGGCCCACAGGACGTTGGTCTTCGGGTCGAAGAGAGCGCGGGTGGTGGGGTTGTCGTACAGGGGCGGTCGCTTGGCAACCAGGGTGCGGTCGCCCGCGTCGATCGTGTCGCCGTCGGTCATGAAGCGGCAACGGTTGACGGGAGTCTCCCACTCCTCGGCCATGCGGCCGATGGAGAACCATGTCGTCAGCAGGGTCGCGTTCGGGCATTCCGCGAGGACCGCCAGGAGGTTGCCGGCGTGGTCACGGTCGTCGTGGGTGAGGAAGATCCACCGCACGTCCAGAGGATCCACGACGGACCAGGCTGCCTCCAGCCACTGGGAGCGCACCGCGGGCGCCCCGGTGTCCACGAGGACCGGTTCGGCTCCCCGGATCACCATCGAGTTCATCGGGAAGTGGCCGACCGGCGGGGCTTCGAGGGCCCACGGGATGACGAACGTCTCCTCGGCGATCTTGTACGGCTGCAGAAGGCTGAAACTTTCGATGGTCGTCATCGCTGCTCTCCCTAGGGCGGAGTCGCCACAGCGTCCATGAATCCAGTGCAGCCCCGTGGCGGGCTGGCGTCAAACGCGCAACTCGTGACGGTCGGCTTCAGTGACAAGCGCCGCCGACGCCCTAGCCGGAGCCGGCGCGAGGATGTCGGAGGTGCCCACGGCTCCCGTTGCGCCCGATCGGGTAGGCGGGGCCGGCCGGCCGGTGTGCCTGCGGCTGTCCATCTGGATTCCGGTTACGTTCGCGGGGCAAGAGGCCGGAGGAGGCTGTGATGACTGATCACCCGAACATTGCCGTGTTTCAACGGGCCATGGCCGCCTTCACGGCAGGCGACATGGAGACGCTGGCGGAAGTGTTCCACCCCGATGTGGTGTGGCATAACCCCGGCCAGAGCCAGCTGGCCGGCGAGTTCCGCGGACGTGAGGCCACATTCGCTGCGTTCCAGAAAGAGTTCCAGCTCTCAGGGGGCACGTATCGCCCGCAACTCCATGATGTGCTCGCCAACGACAAGCACACGGTCGCCCTGCTCCACGTCACGGCCTCGCGTGAAGGCAAGAAGCTCGACATGGACTACGTGATCGTCTTCCACATCCGAGACGGAAGGATCACCGAGGCCTGGGACCTCTGGTCCGATCAGAAGGCGTACGACGAGTTCTGGTCGTAGCGAGAGCGCGGCGGCGATGCCCGCGCACTTCATCGCCTGCGGGTGCGAGTCCAGAGAGCCGAAGTGGCGGTCGGATTTCGTGTACCTCATAGGCGTCTCTGGACCAAAGGCATCGGCCCCCGACGGCGTCCCGCGCCCGCGGATCAATAGCCGTCCGGAGGCGTTGGGGCGAAGGGGTACAGCTCGTCAACGCCCGGCTGAACGAGTCTGTAGCTGCTTTCCGGTACCTCGTTCCAGGCGCCGGGCAGGTCGTCAAGAGGTTCGGACACGATGAGGCGGGATTCCTGGGAAATGTCCCGCAGGAATGCCACATCGGGATGCAGCCTGCGCAAGTCGTCCACTCGGCTGCTGTAGAAGAGCGAGCGCGATGCGCGCTCGCTGGAGTAGCGGAAGGCCCAGAGGCGTACGCCATCGGTGATTGCGATGGTCATCTGGAGCGGGAATTCCACCCCGTGGTCGCGGCCGGCGCGCTCCACGGCCCATGCCATCCGGGCCACCGCCGCGGGCGGGTCCTTGTCCAGGCCGAAGGTGAGGGTGAGGTAGAACATCACCTCGGAGTCTGTCGTTCCTTCGAGGTCGGCATAGAGCGCGGGGTCGATCAGCAGGGCAAGGTCACGGCGCATGAGGCGGAATCCGTCGATGGCGCCGTTGTGCATGAACATCCAGCGCCCATGCCGGAACGGGTGGCAGTTGGACTGCTGTACCGCCGTCCCGGTCGACGCCCGAATATGGGCGAAGAACAGCGGGGAGCGAACGTGATCCGCCAACTCCCGCAGATTACGATTGTTCCAGGCGGGGCCGACGTCTCTGAGAAGCGCTGGGGTGCTGCTTTCGTTCGTGTACCAGCCGATTCCGAACCCGTCGCCGTTCGTGGTCTCCACGCCGAGCTTGGCGTACCGGCTCTGGTCGATCAGCGAGTGGGCCGGTTTGTACAGGATGGTGTCGAGCAGCACGGGCGTTCCCGAATACGCGAGCCATCGGCACATACGCGATCACCTAGGTCCCTACAGCAGTGCGGCGAGAAATTGCCTCCCACTTCCTCCGGCATGGCGCTGCTCAACGACCGGCCCGTAGCCAGGCCAACACGCGGGTTCAGGCGCCCCCGGCAGGGATCGCTGTCTCTCCCGCCGCTCTGCGGGCGACTTCATGTCGAACTCGTCCGACTCTCATTCTCGGCTTCGCCCCCGGACAGCGCCACGCGGGCCATGGCTTCTCCGTCGCCGCCGCCGGGCCGGGGCGGTCGCCGACCATGAGTGCTCAATTGAGTCGTATGTGTGACAGATGAGCGGGGAGTGCTTAGGTCGCGCCCGATGGGGCACCCGCACTCCATGCCGAGGCTGGGCGCCGGTCACGCCGCATCAGCCAGCACGAAGATCGTCGGCCCGAAGATCGTCGAGTTACGCAGGAGTCGCTGTGGTCGTCCGGATGGGTGTCGAAGAAGAGTTCCATGTGATCGACCTCGAGAGCGGCGCGCTGACTCCCCGGGCCGACGCTGTACTGAGACGGCTGTCCCGGCACGGAGGCGACTTCACGCAGGAGCTGCCCCAGTCGATCGTCGAGTCGAACAGTGGAGTGCACGCGTCCCTCGACGGGCTGTACGTGGACCTGTCGGCGTCGCGGCGGCGCCTGGACGCGGCTGCTTCCTCCCAGGGCCTCGCGATCATGGCAGCCGGCGCGGCCCCGATCGCGCGGCTCGGCGCCGTGCACGCGACGGACGACCCTCGCTACCACGCCATGACGGAGGAGTACCGCCGGGTCGCCGACGAGCAACTGATATGCGGCGCCCAGGTGCATGTCGACATCCCCGACAGAGACACCGCGGTACGGGCGCTCTGCTTCCTGAATCCGTGGCTCCCACCCCTCCTGGCATTGTCCGCGAGCTCTCCCTACTGGCTCGGGGCCGACACGGGCTACGCGAGCTGGCGCACCATGATCTGGCAGCGCTGGCCCACCTCGGGACCGGCCGGATGCTTCACCGGCGCCGCGGAGTACGACGCCGCCGTCAGCGAACTGATCGTTTCCGGCGTCATCAGCGATCCCGGGATGATCTACTACGACGTCCGCCCCTCCGCGCATCAGCAGACGCTCGAACTGCGGATCTGCGACGCATGCCCACGCGTCGAGACGGTGGTGCTGATCGCGGCCCTGTTCCGGGCGCTCGTCGTCGACGCGTGTGCGCACGCCGAGGCCGCGGGCGGGACGGTCTGTGGCGACAGGCACGAATGGCTGCGGACAGCGACCTGGCGGGCCGCCCGCTCCGGCCTGGAGGGCGACCTGATCGACCCCGCCACCCGTCGGCCGGCGCCGGCTCCCGACGTCGTACGCGCCATGCTTCGCCGACTGCGCCCGACGCTGGAGGCGTACGGGGACTGGGAAACCGCCCAGAGCCTGGCCGAGGATGCCCTTGCCCGCGGCAGCGCCGCGCACCGCCTTCGCCGGGCGGCGTCCGACGACGACCTGCTCGCGGCCGTGGACCTCTTCCTGGCCGAGACCCGTGGTGAGGACTGGAGTGGTCGCAGGCGGGCAGGCTCGCGGCTCAGGGCGACCCGCTCCCGAGCAGAGGGCCTACCGGCGAGGGCCTTCTGGAGGTGACTCACCGGCGCTTCCGATCCAGCGGCACGCCTGGCCGCCGACCCCGCTCATTGCGAGTGGGCAACATCTTGTTGCAGGCGGGCGGCATACGGACGAAAGAACAGCGCATGCCGATGTCGAACAACGTGCGGAGAAGAGAAGAGTTCGTGCAGACACGTGTCTTCTCCGCCCCACGCCGCCTCGGGCGATGTCGAGGCTCGCGTATTTGTCTGCCCGTCGAGGAGGTACCGGGTGTGCGGCTTGAGCGGCGAGATCCGCTTCGACGAGGGACGGCCCGACCTGGCAGCGGTCGAGCGCATGACCGACCGGATGGCGGCCCGTGGCCCCGACGGTCGGGGACTGTGGTCACAGGGGGCCGTCGCCCTCGGACACCGACGCCTGAAGATCATCGACCTGTCGCCGCGGGGAGTTCAGCCGATGACCGACAGCGAAGCAGCGATGACCTGCGTCTTCAACGGCTGCATCTACAACTACCAGCAGCTCCGCGAGGAACTGCGGCAGCTCGGCCACCACTTCGTCACCACCTCCGACACCGAAGTGGTGATCAAGGCCTACCACCAGTGGGGCGCCGACTTCGTCCACCACTTCGTCGGCATGTTCGCCGTGGCGTTGGTGGAGCACGATACGGGCCGGCTCGTGCTCGCACGCGACCGGCTGGGCATCAAGCCCCTCTACCTGGCTGAACTGCCCGGCCGTCTGCGCTTCGCCTCCACGCTCCCGGCCCTCCTCGCGGGCGGCGGGGTGGACACGTCACTCGACCCCGTAGCCGTGCACCAGTACATGACCTGGCACGCGACGGTCGCCGCCCCGCGCACCGTCCTCGCCGGGGTACGCAAGCTTCCGCCGGCCACCGTTCGCGTCGTGCAACCGGACGGCACACATCGCGACACCCGCTACTGGCAACCCTCCTACACGCGCCGCAGTGCGTTCGCCGGGATGAGACCGGACGACTGGCGGGACGCCGTCCTGGACGCGCTCCGCACAGCCGTGCGCCGACGGATGGTGGCCGACGTGCCCGTCGGCGTCCTGCTGTCGGGCGGCCTGGACTCCAGCCTCATCGTGGCCCTGCTGGCCGAGGAGGGGCAGAAGGACCTGGCGACGTTCAGCGTGGGCTTCGAGTCCGAGGCGGGGGAGGAGGGTGACGAATTCGCCTACTCCGACCAGGTGGCGCGGCACTTCGACACCGACCACCACCAGCTGATGGTGCCGTCCGACCGGGTCTCCACCGCCCTGGGCGGCGCGATCGCCGCCATGAGCGAACCGATGGTGAGCCACGACGTCGTCGCCTTCCACCTGCTGTCGGAGCTGGTCTCCAAGGAGGTCAGCGTCGTACAGAGCGGCCAAGGGGCCGACGAGGTGTTCGCCGGCTACCACTGGTACCCCGCCCTTGCGGATGTCGAGCGGGAGCAGGAGCCCCAGCGCTACGAGGAGGTCTACTTCGACCGCTCGCACGCCGATCTCGCGAAGGTCCTGCAGCCGCACATGCTGCCCGACCACGACACGTCCGCCGAGTACGTCCACAGGCACATGGCCGCCCCGGGCGCCGAGACCGCACTCGACGCGGCGCTTCGGCTCGACACGCACGTCATGCTGGTCGACGATCCGGTCAAGCGGGTCGACAACATGACGATGGACTGGGGCCTCGAGGCGCGAGTGCCGTTCCTCGACCAGGAACTGGTCGAGCTGGCCGCCGCCTGCCCGCCGGAACTGAAGCTCGCACACGGTGGCAAGGGCGTACTCAAGGAAGCCGGGCGCACGGTGCTGCCGCGCAATGTCGTCGACCGGCCCAAGGGCTACTTCCCGGTGCCGGCCATCCGCCACATGGCGGGTCCCGTTCTCGAACGCGTACGGGACGCCCTGTCCGCGCCGGAGGCCCGTGCGCGCGGGGTCTTCCGTGACGAGTACGTCGCCTCGCTGCTGGCGGCACCCGACGACCACCGCACGAACCGTGGGGCGAACGCCCTGTGGCAAGTAGCGTTGTTGGAGACATGGCTGCAGACGCACCGAATCAGCTGACCTTCGAGCCCGCGTCGACGGCTCCCGTGGCGGAGCCGCTCGTCGACGCGGCCGGTCCGCGGGACGCCCCGCGGCCGTGGGTGGCCCACGGCTGCTGGTACCCGTCTCCCGATCCCCGAGGCGAGCACGTGGCCTTCATCTGCGACCGCGACGGCGCGCCGCAGCTCTGGACGGGGCCGGTGGGGAGTGACGACGTGCACCTGCTGGACACCGGTCCGGATCACGTCACGGAGGTCTCCTGGTCCCCGGACGGCAGGTGGATCGCGTACACCGTGGCCCCCGGCGGGAGCGGCCACACGCGCGTGCTCTGCGTCCGCCCCGACGGCTCGGGCCGCAGGATCCTGGCAGGGGCGGAACCGGGGAGTTCGGCCTATCTGGGGTGCTGGACGCCGGACGGCTCGGCCCTGGCGGTGACGGTCGCAGAGCCCATGGGGGAGAGAGCCGGCCCGCTCACCGACACCGACCGCCCCGCCGGCTGGACGGAACGCGACGGACACGCCACCCTCCTCAACGGCGTCCGTCCCGGCGAGGTGGGCGACCCGACACCGGCGCCGGTACGTGACCGGCTCACGGCATATCTTGTCGATCCCGCCGGTACGACCGCGCCCGTCCTCGTGGCCGACGAGACCGAGGCGGCGACGCTGCGCGTGTGCGACATCAGCCAGGACGGGCGCCTGGCCCTGCTGCGCCGCGGGCCCCGAGGGAGGCGCGAGGCCGTGGTCGTGCGGACGGCCGACCAGATTCCGACGTGCGTGCTGGCGGTCGCCGACGGCGATCCATGGATCGGCCGCTTCTCGTCCGACGCCCGCACGGTGTGGCTGCGCAGCAACCACGACCGGGAGTTCGCGGCACTGCTGGCGGTCCACCTCGACGGCGCCGACGAGCGGAAGGACCTCTCCGTGGTGATCTCGCGGGATGGGTGCGATCTCGAACTGCTCACCCTCGTGGAGAGTGGTCGGCGAGCGGCCCTGGCCTGGAACGACGGGGGGACGAGTGTGCTCGAGACCGTTCCTCTCACTGGCGGGTGGACCGAGCCGCCCCCGCCTCGCGAGGTGGAGCTGGCCCACGAGGTGGTCACCCGGGTCACATCGGCGGGGCCGGACGGCATGGTGGTCGCGCTTTCGGGTTCCCGGCGCCGCCCGGGGGTGTGGTCCGTGCCGACTTCCGCGCCACCTGCGCGTACCCCATGGTCGGCGAGCGACGCCGACTCCGTCCCCCAAGGCCTCCCGCCCGTCCGCCCCGTACCCCTGCGTGCGACGGCCCGCGACGGGCTGCTCCTCGGCGGCTGGTACCACCGGGCTCCCGGCCGGGGCCCCGGCGAACCCGCACCGTGCGTCCTGCATCTGCACGGCGGTCCGGAGGAACAGGAACGCCCGGTCTTCAACCCGCTGTACCAGGAACTGCTCGGCCGAGGCATCGACGTCTTCGCTCCCGACGTCCGCGGCTCCTCCGGCTGGGGCCGCTCCTTCGTCGACGCCGACGTGCGCGAAGGCCGCTTCGCCGCGATCGACGATGTCGCCGACTGTGCGACCCACGCGGTCGCGTCAGGCCTCGCAGACCCCCGCCGGCTCGCCGTGATGGGGCACTCGTACGGCGGCTACCTCACACTGGCCTCTCTCGTATGGCACCCCGACCTCTTTCGTACGGGCATCACGGTGTGCGGGATGTCGGACTTCGCCACCTTCTTCGCCGGAACCGAGCCGTGGCTCGCCGAATCGGCCGCGCACAAGTACGGCCATCCTGACCGGGACCGCGCGCTGCTGCGGGCGCTGTCGCCCATGAGCCGCATCGACGAACTGCGCGTCCCGTTGCTCGCGGTGCACGGGGAACACGACACGAATGTCCCGCCCGGCGAGTCCGAGCAGATCGTCAGCGCGGCACGTCAACGCGGGCTGGTGGCGGAACTGCTGCTGCTGCGCGACGAGGGCCACGACTTCCGGCGTGCCGAAAACCGGCGGCTGTTCCGCCGCGCCGCCGCGGAGTGGATGCAGCGGTGGCTGCTCGGCTGAGGCCGGGTCTGCTGGGCGCGAGAGGCCGCGTAGGGGCGGACCGTGGGGCGGACCGTCTCCCTGCCGCCGCGTAACGCACACTGCGAGGCCAGAAGTCGCCCGCCACCGAACCGACGTACCCCGGCGGCGGCAGCCAGGAAGCAACATCCCTGCGGCCGGGTGGGGGCGTTTTTGCCCTGTTTCAGGGGGAAACCGAAGTGCCATGGACCATTCAAAGGCACCCGTGCTCGACGCGCTGGCCGCGTACCACGCGGAGAACCAGACCCCTTTCACGCCGCCCGGCCACAAACAGGGGCGCGGCGCGGACCCGCGCGTGCGCGCGATCCTCGGGGACAGCGTGTTCCGGTCCGACGTCCTCGCCATCAGCGGTCTGGACGACCGGACCTCGTCCAAGGGCGTGATCACCAAGGCCCAGGAGCTGATGGCGGATGCCGTCGGAGCGGAGCACACCTTCTTCTCGACCTGCGGCAGCTCGCTCTCGGTCAAGGCCGCCATGTTGTCCGTGGCCGGCCCGTACGAGAAGCTGCTGGTTGGACGAGACGCCCACAAGTCGGTGGTGTCCGGCCTCGTACTCGCCGGAATCATGCCGATCTGGGTGGATCCTCAGTGGGACCCGGAGCGTCATCTCGCCCATCCGCCGTCCGCGGAAGCCTTCCGCGCCGCCTTCGCCGACCACCCCGACGCGCGGGGAGCCCTGGTCACGACGCCGACGCGCTACGGCACCTGCTCCGACCTTCCCGCCATCGCCGAAGCGTGCCACGAGCACGGCGTACCCCTCATCGTCGACGAGGCATGGGGCGCCCACCTGCCGTTCCACCCGGACCTGCCGACCTGGGCCATGGACGCCGGCGCGGACGTGTGTGTCACCTCCGTGCACAAGATGGGCTCAGGGCTCGAACAGAGCTCGGTCTTCCACCTCCAGGGCGATCTGATCGAACCCGAGGTCCTCAAGAACCGCGAGGACCTGCTGGGAACCACCAGCCCCTCCGTGCTCGTCTACGCGGCCCTGGACGGCTGGCGCCGCCAGATGGTCCAGCACGGGCACGCCCTCTACGGCGACGCGCTCGCCCTGGCCAAGTCGGTACGGGCGCGGATCGCCGAGATCGACGGGCTGCGCGTCCACGGGCGCGACGACTTCTGCGGTCCCGGTCGCGCAGCCGACCTCGACCCCCTTCAGGTCATCGTCGACATCAGCACGCTCGGCACCAGCGGCTACCGGATCGCCGACTGGATCCGCGAACATCACCGGATCAACCTGCATCTGTCCGACCACCGACGCACCAGCGCCCAGCTCACCCACGCCGACGACGCCTCGAGCGCCGATGCGTTGATCGCCGCGCTGAGCGACGTCGTCGAACATGTCCACGAGCTGCGCCCTGCATCCCCCTTGCACGTCCCCGACCCGGCAGAGCTGCGTCTGGAGCAGGTCATGCTGCCCCGTGACGCCTTCTTCGGGCGGGTCGAGCGGGTGCCGTGGGAGAAGGCAGTCGGCCGTGTCAGCGCCGAGATGCTCACGCCCTATCCGCCGGGCATCCCGGCCGCGCTTCCCGGCGAGAGGCTCAATGCCGGGGTCTTGAGCTACCTGCGCAGCGGTGTCGACGCCGGCATGGTCGTACCGGACGCGGCCGACACCGAGGTGAAGACGGTACGCGTGACCGTCGAGGAGTGACGACTGAGGACGGAGCAATTGCCGGGGGCGGCCGGTGCCGATCGGTGGACCGGCAAGCGCCGGGGGCGGTGGGCGCCGCTCTGCAGACCCGGAGCGAAGGACCGGAGGGCCAACGGACCGAAGGCCTGAAGGCCGGGCCACCATCCGCCGTCCGTGCCCACACCGCCGCGCGGACCGTGCCGTCACTGCCCCGCGGCGGCCTTCGCCCTCAAACTCGCCCAGGCCCGCTCCCGCACATCGGGCCGCAGCAGGACGTCGGCCGCCGTGCACGCCAGCGCCTCGGCCGCGGCCACCATTACCCGCCGTGCCCGGGGCCCCGCCGCCGCTTCCGCGAACTCGGGCGTATGGTCGGATCCGTCCGAACCCATGATGGCGATCCATGGATGGATCCCGGGCACTCGCGTGCTGACGTTTCCGAAGTCGGACGACCCCAGGTACACGCCCGCCGTGGGCTCCGACAACCGGATGCCCGCCCGGTCGAGATGGGCGGCGAACAGGCCCGACAGCACCTCGTTGTCACGGAAGTGCTCGTACCGCCCTCCTACGTCGGTCACCTCCACCCGGGTACGGGTGGCCGACGCCACGCCCTGCGCGCACGAGCGCAACTCCTCCACCAGCTCCTCCAGCGCGGATGTGGTTCCCCCACGCAACCCGAACAGGCCCTCGGCGTATTCGGGGACGATGTTCGTGGCCCGGCCGCCGTCCGTCACGATGCCCTGGATGTGTGACCCCATGGGAAGCCGCCTGTCCAGCACGCCGAGCGTGTTGAAGAGCTGGATCAGCGCGCCCAGCGCGTCGATCCCCTCCGTCGGGCTGCCGGTCGGGTGCGCGGCCCGCCCGTGAAACCCCACCCGGACCTGTGCACTGGCCGTCAGCGGCGCCCATGTCCAGTCGTGGACACCCGGATGGAACATGAGAGCCGCGTCGACTCCCTCGAACAACCCCGCCGCCACCTCCGCGACTTTGCCGCCGCCGCGCTCCTCAGCCGGGGTTCCGACGGCCAGCAGCGTTCCCTCGACCTCGCCGACCGCGGCGCGTACGGCGAGTGCCGCACCGAGGCCCGCCGACGCGATCAGATTGTGGCCGCACGCGTGCCCGAGAAGCGGCAGCGCGTCGTACTCCATCAGGAGGGCGACGCAAGGCCCTTCCCGTGGCCCGCCGGCCGACCCCGTGCGGGCCACGAACGCGGTGGGCAGGTCGGCCACCCCGCGTTCCACCTCGAAGCCCTCCTGTTCGAGTTCGCCTGCCAACAGGCGGGCCGCCCGGTGCTCCTCGTAGGCGGTCTCCGGTTCGCGGTGCAGCGCGAGACTCACGTCCCACAGCCGGTCCGAGCGGGCGGCCACCTCCTGCCTGATGCGGGCGTACAGGGACTCCGGGGTCTGTGACACGTGGGCCTCCTCGGGCCTGGTCGATCGCTGTGCCACCCCACGTATTCCACGATTTTGCCGCCCGACACCGAAGCGGTCAGAGCCCGGCCTGCGGGCCCGCCGGGTCCCCCGGCGGCGAGTCAGGGCCCCCGGCACGTGACGCCAGAAGGTCGGCAAGGTTTCCGACGGCCAGGACCGCGTCCGCCGGACGGTGCCCCTCCTCGTACAGGGCGACCACGATGAACGGCGGATTCCGAACGACCACCACGCCGGCGCTCCCACGTTTGCCATGCAGGAGACGCCGATCCGCCTGCGCGGCCACGTACGTGCATCCCCCAACCGTGATCCCCGCGGCGATCGTGTCCGCCGGCGCCTCGAACAGCCTTACCAGCCGTCTGCCCTCCTGCACGGTCGTCAGCAACCGGCCCGTCGACGTGCGTACCGTGCCGTCCATGCGGAGGACCTCGGCCTGGGCCACGCAGCCCGATCCGAGTACCCGCTGCAGATACACCGACGACGTGTCCACTTCGGCACCACCAGACGACTGAGCCTTGTCGAACGACCACGTGCTCGGCTTGCGAAACCGGCTGGGACGCCGTCGACGTGGGAAAACGCCGACCGACCCTGTGATCGACTGACGGGTTCCCGCTTCAACCGCGCGCAAACAGTGCGCCCAGCATGCGCACGGCGAGCAGCGTCTGCCGGTCCCAGGCCACCGCGAGGGCGAAGAATCCGGTGAAGTGCGCTGCGCGCAGTGTCGCAAACGGCCCGTCGAAGTCTGCGGCTCGCTGTGTCGAAGGGAGACGCCGAGGCGCAGCAGGGGCATGAGTTTGCCTTTCGATGCCAGTCCGGTGGCGACACGACGATCACCCGACCGCCCTGTCGCCACACCCAACTCCCGCACCGGCCCCATTTCATCCGGGCCGGGACGCAGCGGATCGCCCGTCACCCCGTCTGGTGCTCGCTGCCCAAGGCCGCGAACTCCCCAACCCGGTGAACCTTCCCGGTCAGGCACTGGCGATCAGCTGATGTGGGTGGCGATGGTTCGCGCACACACCAGGGACTCCGTACGCGTCGTGTCCACCTCCAGGTCGTAGAAGACCCCCTCGTGAACCACGTCCGACTGCGACGCGGCCATGCCCTCGGTGCGATCTCCTCGTGCGACCTCACGGCCTGCGGCGACCGCACTCTCACACCTGACACCGACCCACAGCACGTCAAGCCCGCGCAGAGCCTTCTGCCATCGCTGCTGGGACGCCGCGCCTCCGAGAAAGACGTCGTCGACGATGATCCTGGCGCCTGCACGGGCCATCGCCACGACGCCCTCCATCCAGGCCGCCTCCAGCGCCCGGAACTCAGCCCCGACGCTGACCCCGCCATCCGCCGCGAACACAATCCCCTCGTCCGACGCCTGCATCTTCGCGGGCATGGCGTCGACGAACGAATCGCACCCGAAAGCCAGCCACGGATCCGGCAGTACGGCCTGCAGACACCGTACGATCCCGGACTTCCCCGAGCTGGAACCACCGTTGAGAATGATCATCTGAGTCGTCACCGTGCCACGGTAGGGCGCTTCTCACGCGACGCGAAACGAATATCGGCAGGCCCAGCACAGGGGGGCCGTCCACGATGAGCACGGCGCCCTTGGCAAAGCGCGTTCGGGGTGGAGTGCGAGCATCGCCCCGAGGCGGTCGATGATTCGGTCCCGCCGCTGATCCGGGTAACGCTCAAGCCGTACCATCCCCACCATGACGATCGAAGTCCTCGCCGAAGACCTCGAGCCCGGTGACCACCTTGAGCTCTCAACCGAACACGGCCCCCGGATCATCCGGCTGACTCTCGTGGAGCACCGCACCCACGGCATCAAGTTCATGGGTCGCAACCAAGCGGGGCAGCTCTACTCCAGCGGCATGAAGTACGGCCAGCTGGCGCGGTGCGTTCGGCCGTAGGACGTCTCGCCTCCCCGCCGACAGTAGTACGGGACGGCCTTCGCAGGACAATTCCGAGCACACCAAGTGGACTGACGAGGCGAGCGCCTACGTTAAGCGGCGAGAGCTGACGAACAACTACTCGCAGAAGTAAGCCACTCCGCAGGGCAACGGCACCTCCAGCGGAACGATCACCAGTCACCGGCCCGGATCTCCAGGACCTCGGCGGCGCCATGCGCGGTGACGTAAGCCCATGTCGATTGGTGGCCGCTGGGCAGTGCGGGGACTCGCCTCAGTTCGAACCGGTGCTGGAGAATGTCCGCGTGCCCCGCATCGATCCGCGTTCCGCGACCAGGGCGCGGCAGGCCTCGCACCCGCCCCGACCGGGTCCTGGCAGACAAGGCGTACTCCTCCCGAGCCATCCGGGTCTGGCTGCGGCGCCGCGGTATCAGGGCCACCCTCCCCGAGCGTGCCGATCAGGTCGCCAACCGCCTTCGGCGAGGCTCGCTGGGCGGCCGCCCGTCGGCTTTCGACGAGGAGGCATACAAGGGCCGCAACGTGGTGGAGCGCTGCTTCGGTCGGCTCAAGCAGTTCCGGGCGATCGCAACGCGGTTCGACAAGCTCGCCGGCCGCTACTGGGCCGGGCTGCACCTCGCCTCGCTCGTCCTGTGGCTGCGCCACCCTTGCCGCGTGAACGCATGCGGGGCACGGGGTGAATCCTCAGTTGCGTCGCATGGGCCACGCCTGCCGGACTCTGTCCAGGCGGGCGTGATGGTCTTCGAGCCAGCCGTCAGCCAATTCAATGGTTACCTGGACGGTCGTCAGGGACATTGAGCGGTCGACAACCGAAACCGTGGCGCGTCCGAGGTCCTCTTCGAGGGCAACGTGCAGTTCGGTTGCTCTCTTGTTCTCCCTCCAGGAGACGCTTTCCCCGCCAGCCAGACTGCTGAGGGCCGTCTCCCAGTCGGTGAGGTCCTGAGGGAAGATCCAAGTCTTGAGACTTCCCTTGACGAAGCTGGTTCCGACGCTGATCTCGCCGACCAGGATGTGGGGGTCGTGCTGAGATGCGCCGATTTCTTGGCCTGTTACGCGAACAACAACACTGTTGCCCTCAATGCCTGCCAAGTGGATCAAGTCAATTGGGCCTTGCACTTCCATGCCAACTCCCACCCCTCAGGTTCGCGACCCTGGAAAGCTACTTCACTGTCCGCCCGATCCCGACGGCGCATCCGAGATCAATTGCCAGACACCCCCTAGGGGACGTCGGAGCGAGAGTCGCGGCTCACGGACGCCTGGACGGCCTACGGTCACGCCGCCTCAGTACGGTTGTCCGGCGGCACGATGTCGAACAAGGCAGGGTTCCGGGGAGTTCGAAGGGACGACGGAGTTCGGACGGCAGCGGACCCCTCGTCGAGTCCGCCCAGGCCCGCCGGCGAGCCGTGAACGCGCCGCACCTCGTCGCCCTGGTCCGGGTCGGGGCAGCCCGCTTCGAACGCGGCCACTTCGTCGTACGCCGCGAAGCCTCCGCAGCCTGACACAGGTCAATGGTCCACAGACCTTGGTCACTGGACGGCGATTGCCTCGGCAGGGACTCACGCCGGATCCGGCAGGTCCATCAGCGCGAGCTTGGCCGGGTCGATCACGACCGTGATGTCGGTGATCCGGCCATCGCCGACGGTGAACGTGAGGACCGAGAGCGGGGTGCCGTCCTCGCGCCAGGACATGATCCCCGGGAGGCCGTTGACGAGCGCTGCCCGTCCCTGCGTGGCTGCGGTGGCGGACAGTTGCGCGCCGGCGGCGACCTGCGTGGCGCCGAGGCGGACGACCAGGCCGGACGAGGTGTCGACGGTCAGTTTCACCTCGGGGTCGAGTACCCGCAGCAACTCCTCGAAGTCGCCGCGGCGAGCCGCTGCCAGGAAGGCTTGGACCACATCTCGCTGCTCCCGTCCGACGCCGGTCGGTCGCTCAATCGTCTGCACCTTCCTGCGGGCGCGGCTGGCGAGCATCTTGGTGGCGGCGGTGAACTTGCCGAGGATCTGGCCGATCTCGTCGAACGGCACCGCGAACAGGTCGTGCAGCACGAACGCCAGCCGCTCGCTCGGCCCGAGCGACTCCAGAACGACGAGGAGCGCGAGCCCGACCGAGTCGGCGAGCACCGCGTCGTCCTCGGGGGCGGGACTGGAGGAACAGCTGCACAACGTGGTCGCGTGGCGCGAGACGCCCTTCTACACCGAGGAGGAGCGGGCTGCCCTTTCGCCCTGACCGAGGCCGCCACCCGGCTCCAGGACGGCGCACCGGGCGTGACCGACGAGATCTGAGACGCCGCCGCCGACCACTTCGACGAGGAGCAGCTGGGCGCGATCACCCTGGAGATCGCCATGACCAACTTCTTCAACCGGATCAACCACACGGTCCGGGAGCAGGCCGGCAAGACCTGCTGAGCCGGGCGGAGGGTGCCTGGCCAACTCTCGGCCTGGCTCCGCTTGACCTTGACACAGTGACAAGGCCTTCACTGTGTCGAGGAGGTGGTCCCGATGACCTTGGCGAAAGAAGACCTGAACCCGCTGCGTGTTCTCCAGGGGCTGGAGAACAACAGCTCGTCGGTCCGGCTGCAGGCAGCTCTGACGATCGGCACGATCCCGGACCCGGGGTACATCGGCGAGCTCATCGAGCGATGCGCGGTCGAACCGGAGTTCTACGTGCGCGAAATGCTGACGTGGGCGCTCACCCGCCACCCTGCATCGATGACTCTCCCGGCGCTTCTCGAGGAAGTCCGCTCGGAGCGTGCGCAGGCCCGGAGCCAGGCGTTGCACACGCTGTCCAAGATCGGGGATCGGCGAGCATGGCCGGCGATCACACCGGCGCTGGTGTCCGACGCCGACGACGAGGTGGCCCGGAGCGCCTGGCGGGCAGCGGTCGTGCTCGTGCCCGAAAGTGAGGAGCACGAGTTGGCCGTAGTGTTGGCGACACAGCTCGGCCGCGGCGAACGCGAGATGCAACTGAGCCTCAGCCGGGCGCTGATCGCGCTCGGGGAGGCGATGTTGCCGACAGTGGGCGCCGCGACGAAGGGTCCCGACCCTCGTGTGCGCACACACGCGATCGCCACGGAACGGCTGTGGCGCGACCCGGATGCCGGATTCGAGTTCGCGATCGAAGAGGCCAAGCGCATTGTCGCCCTCGGCGGGGCCGGCCAGAAGGGGCGGTAGGCATTGTTGATCGGTGACGTCGCGCGACGGTCCGGGGTCAGCGCCCGCATGCTCAGGCATTACGAATCGCTCGACCTGGTGCGGCCAACAGGTCGTACCGATTCGGGCTATCGGGAGTACTCCAGCGAGGACATCCGGCGAATCTTCCACATCGAGAGCCTGCGGTCATTGGGGCTGTCGCTGCGCGACGTCAGGCGCGCGCTCGATGACCCCGGCTTCGCGCCCGCGGAGCTCGTCGCCGACCTCATCCGCCAGACGCGAGAGCGCATCGCTGCGGAGACGGAGATGCTCACGCGACTTCGTCGGATCGGTGCCGCGGAACCCGCGGGCTGGGAGGAGGTCCTCCAGATCGTCGCGCTCCTCCGGGCGTTGGGGTCGAAGAGCGCGGGGGCGCGGCAGCGCGCGGCCCTGTCCGCGGCCGAGGAAGTTTCCGTCCCGGTGGAAGCACTGGTCGAGGCCGTGCTGAGCGAGTCCGACCCGAACGTCGCCGGAGCCCTTCGTTGGGCACTGGCGCAATCGGGCGTGGACGGGCTGACACTGCTGGGGGAGGGCCTCGGCTCACCTGCGGCCGAGGTGCGGAAACGTGCCGTCCAGTCCATCGCTGAATTTCCGAACGGCGAGGCGACCGCGCTGCTGCAGAACGCCCTCACGAACCCCGACATCGTGGTCCGCAGGTACGCGGCTCTGGCGCTCGGAGCACGTGGAGTAGCCGACGCGATTCCGACGCTCATCGACATGATCGTCGAGGAGAGGAACGACGCCGACGCAGCCGACGCACTGAGCACGCTGGCGAGTGATCCAGCGTTGGCGGATCAGATCGCAACTGGGCTCGTCGACTGCCTCGCCCGCGAGACCATCGGAGCGTCTGCACGTCTACGGCTGACACAGGCGCTCGCGGACATCCCGGGGATCACGACGTCACGTGCTCTCGCAGATCTGTCACGTGATGAAGACCGTGCCGTTGCGCTCACCGCGACATACATTCTCAAGCTACGCACTGCACGAGAGCGAACCTCTCCCGGGAGCTGTGTGCGTGGGGCCCAGTTGTTGCCGGTCACCGCCGACAGGCCGACCGGTGGACAGTCCAGCGAAACCGGGACGGCCCACTCGCCACTTGCTTGACCGTCCTCCGCTGGACTACCGAACATGATCAGAGCACCGGCTGTCGCACCGCGCCGACACCGCCAACCGCGAACTGTCCATCGCGCGAACGGCGATGGCTGGTGGCCGGCCCAGAGCCGGACCGAGGCCGACCCATGAGCGGGATCGAGCGCAGCCCGGCACTCCCGGAACGTACGAAGGCACTGTCCCAGCACGAGATCGCCGCCCCGTGGCAACTAGGGCCCGTCCTTCGGATTGGTGATCTTGTACACCCGATGGGCGCCTCGATGAGCTGGTGACCCCGTCGTAGGCGCCCGCCCCGGCGGCGTCGCTGCGCTAGCCTCGTACGAGCAACACCCAGGGAGTGGAGGGCCCATGGCGCGCCTGATCTTCGAACCGGCCGAGCAACAGGCGCTGCGCGGGGCCGCGCGCACGGAGTTCCCCGGAAACCCTGCGCTCGCCTACGTCCTGGAGAACCTTGCCTCGGAGGGCATCGACCTCGACCGGTGCCGCGACTGGGAAGACCTGCGGACGGAGAACGGCCTGCCCCCGCAGAGTGACGAGGCCCCGAACGTTGTCTAACCCCTCCCTCGCCCGGCGCCCTCGCATCGTGTTCATCGAGCCGGCCGAGACGCAGGTCCGTGCCCTGTCCACCGTGCAGGTGGCGCAGCTGGACGCGGCTCTGAACGAAATCGCCGCCGACCCGGCCGACGTGAAGGCTCACGCCACCGCGTCCGCGCTGCGTGACTACCACCACTCCGGCGTCCGGATCGTGTTCTACGCGACCGCGCTCGGCAGCATCCTCATCATCACGTACGTCGAAGTCGACTGACCGCAGACAGTCAGGTACTCCCCGCCTGGGTACGACAGAGCGCAATGAGAGGCGCACGTGCGCCCCGCAGAGGCTGAAGCGGAGGCGCGTCTGGCCGCCTACAGATGCGCCGAGGAGGAGCGAGAAACGGTCGCGAACGCGGCGCCGGAGGCCAGACGGGCCCGTGCGGCACATCTTGGCAGCGCTCACTGCCTGTGCCGCTTTGTCTGGCGGGACCGGTAGCGGGTTCTCCATCGGGCGAGGAGTTCGCCGGGTGTCCGGGCCGGTGGATTACGTTCGGCGGGCTTCTGTTCTTGCCGGGTGAGGGGGGCTGTCAGCATGAGGTAGCGCATGCCCTCTGCTTCCAACGCGCACAAGGGGGCGTCGCCAGGGTCGGATGGGTGGCCCAGGCGGATGAGGAACGGTCGAGGAGGATCGGTCGCGATCTCGCCTCGCATCACGGTGACCTCATGGCGAGCCATACGGGCATTGGCGACGGTCTTACCGTCGACCCAGGTCTCCGCGCGATGGCGCCGGAGATCATGCAGGACCGTGATCGAATGTCCGTCAAGGTCCAGGTGATACCGATGGTAGGCAGCCATGCCCGCCTCCGAGGACGCCCCTGCCATCAGAGTAAGCGGTGGCGTGCCATGGGGGAGGGCCGGCGGCGAGGCGTACGACTCCAGTGTGACGCGCTGCCGGATGCCGAGCGTTGCGCAGCGGAACGAGCCGCCGAACGGCACGGAGTGCAGCAAGTTGCACAGGATCGGCGCGAAGCGCCATCGTTCGAGCGCGCAGCAGGCTGGAGTGGTGCTGCTCGGCGATCGCCCGTCTCTCGTCGATCACCAGGAAGCTCATGCTGAGCCGCTTCCCGCAGCGAGGTGGTCCTCAGGAGGCTCAGGTGGTCCAGCTCGAAAAAAAGCAGTCATTGCGGCGGTGGCTTCGACCTCGACCAGGTACTCGGGTACGTCTTCTCGGACGTCGCCAAACAAGTGGGCGCTCCTGATCATCGAGGCCCTGGGGGAGAGCACCCTGCGCTTCGGCGAACTGCGGAACGAGATCGAGGGCATCAGCCACAAGATGCTTACTCAGACGTCTCGCGGACCGTGCACCCCGTCGTGCCACCGCGGGTCGAGCACGCCCGTAGCGACCGGGCCGGGCCTGGCCCTGCCGGTGACGATCGACGGACCGTGCCACTGGACCCACCGGTCCCTCGGCCACATCGAGACCTCCCGCCACCGCTTCGACGCCTGACCGGTTGAGGACTCGCTCGGCGCCCAGCCGCGGAGGAAGCCCACTCGCAGGCTCCCTCCGGATGCAGCGGAATGACGGGCGGACCCGGTGGAAGACGAGGCTGACAGCCCCGAGCCAATGTGCGGGGCCGTCCAGACACCGATCTCTGCGGGATCTTCACCGCTCCTGGAGCCCGAGGAGCCGCCGCATCCTCGCGTACTTCTCGCTGAGCTGGGTCCGCGTCGGTTCGTCGAGCAGGGCGAGCCGGGCAGGGTCGGCGTTGTGGGCGAGGTCGGCCTCCTTGATGAGGCGGGCGCCCGGTGTGGCCAGGATCCGTTGCGTGTACGACTCGTCGTCCTCGCCCGGGCGCTTGGTCATGGCGTCGACCAGGTCCTTCACGCGCTGCGGAAGTGCGGCTGTCGCCAGCCACTCTCGGGAGAGCACATCGTCTTCGATCGTGTCGTGCAGCCAGGCGGCGGCTATCTGTTCGTCGGATCCTCCACGCTCCCTCACCCCCTCGACCACCGCCTGGACGTGCTCCAGGTAGGGCCGTCCCGTCTTGTCCCTCTGGTGCGCGTGACCTTCGCGGGCGATTGCCTCGACCTGGTCGGGAGTGAGGTCCGGCATGGATACGACTCTACGGGCACCGGGCCGTCGTCGCCCGTCACACCGCTGTCTGCCGGGCAGGTCAGGGAGTCAGCGCGGGCGACCCTTGCGATCCACCGCGAGGACCAGATCCCTCGGCGCTGGGCACGGAGAGGAGGTCGCGGGGCGCATCACTCTTGTGGCCTGTAGCGCTCGCCAAGGGATGCGTCGCCCGACCAGACGAAGGCTTCGCCCGGAAGACAGGTGATCGATGCTGTCGGCCGTGGGTACACATGGGAAGCCGTTGCCCCTCACGGCCCACCGCAGCAGAGGAAGGTTTCATGGCCTCATCCCCACAGCGCCACTCGGCGGACGTCATCGTTGTCGGCGCAGGACCTGCCGGCTGTACCGCCGCTCACCATTTGGCGCTGACAGGCCACGACGTCCTACTGCTGGAGAAGGCCGCCTTCCCGCGGGACAAGATCTGTGGAGACGGCCTCACCCCGCGCGCCGTGAAGGAACTCGTTGACATGGGCCTCAACATCGACGGGGACGGCTGGACCAGAACGCGGGGCCTACGGGTTCACGGCTCCGGAACGACTGTGGAGATGCCCTGGCCCGGTGAAGGGCCCTTCCCTGACTTCGGGCTCGTACGCAGCCGTATGGATTTCGACCACCTTCTCGCAACAAAAGCCGTGGCAAGCGGCGCGCTCCTGCTGGAAGGGGCCAAGGTCACTGCGCCCATCATCGACCCGAGAACCGGCCGCGTCAGCGGCGTGATCGCTCAGCAGGACGGCACCACTCGCACGTACCGGGCGCCGTTGGTGGTCGCCTCCGATGGCGCGTCGAGCCGCCTGGCCGTCGCCCTCGGTCTCCAGCAACGCAAGGACCGACCCATGGGGGTGGCCGTGCGCCGCTACTACACGGCGCCGCATCGCGACGAGGACTTCTTGGAGGCCTGGCTCGATCTCGAAACACGTGACTCCCGCGGCCGGACGTACATGCCGTTCGGCTACGGGTGGGTCTTTCCTGTCGGGAACAGCGTCTTCAACGTGGGCCTGGGCACCTTCCACATCGGACTCAAACCCAAGGTCGACCACCGAGAGCTCTTCAGAGAATGGACCGCGCGCCTGCACCCCGTCGCGCACTTCGACGAAGCGCACGCACTCAGCCCGCTGCGTGGAGCGCCTCTTCCCGCCGGCCTCAACCGATGCCCGCTCTACACACGGGGTCTGCTCCTGACAGGCGACGCCGGCGGGATGATCAATCCTCTCAGCGGCGAAGGCATTGATTACGCGATGGAGTCCGGGCGCCTGGCCGCCGAAGCAGTCACCCGTGCGTTCGCCCAGCCCACCGCGCATGCACGTGAGGAAGCTCTGCTCACCTACCCCGAGATCATCCGAGAAGCCTACGGCCGGTACTTCACCGTGGGACGCCTCGTGGTCCAAGCCCTTGGCCACCCGGCTGTCATGAAGCTCGTCGCCACCAAGGCCCTACGCCGTCCCACTCTGCGACGCTTCATGTTCAAACTCTGGGTCAACCTCGCGGACCCGTACAGTAAGGACGCTCTCGATCGCGTCATCATCGCACTTCAGCGCGCCGTCCCAGCAGCCTGACCAGCAAGGGGCGCGTGCGGTCAGGACTCGTCCGGCCGATCATGCTGCTCGCTGAAGCGGCGCCTATGGAGGTGGCCTGATGAGTGCGGTGGAGATGACTCGGGCGGAGGCGGTCGCGCTCGAGCAGCGGATCATGGAGGCGGACTACGCCTCCGAAGGCGAGGCGAACGACTGGTTGGACAGGCTCGACAGAGCTCTGGCCTGTCCGTCCGGTCACGTCAGCGGCCTGGTCTTCGGGCCGCCAAAGCGGGAGTTGTCGGCCGAGGAAGTGGTCGACCATGCCTTGGCGTACCGGCCGATTGCCTTGTGACGCCGGTACTCAGCTACGGGGCCAGATGGCGAGGGCTCGCCGCGATGGTGTTGCCCAGGAAGACGTAACGTCACCGGCGGCGAAATCGTCCGTCGGCTGCCGGCGGGCACCCCGCCGCAAGGGAGCCGCCCTGAGATGCGGCACGATGGCCCGATGAACGCACAACGGGGAAGCACCGCAGAGGAATCCATCGGGGAGCTCGCCCGGCGACTCGTCGCGGCAGACACCGACGGCTGGACGCCGGAGGGTGTCAGGGCTGTGGCGGCCGAGCTCGGGTGGGCTTGGGGCGGGACGTCAGACGCTCCTGTGTTGATCACAGGTCGTTCCTCGGGCGATGCTCGCGTGCGCCCGGTCGGCGAGTACGAGAAGCGCTACGTCGACGGCGAGTCGTACGTCGAGATCGCGATCCCGGTGGCGGCTCCCGCGCCGGACGCCGCAGCGCAGGCAGCCGCCTTCCGCGTCACGAGGGAGGAAGTGACCGCAGCGCTGGGCAAGCCGTCCATCATGGGCTCGCACGGCGACATGGGCCCCTTCTACGACAGCGAACCCCACTGGGGCGCACCCTTCCTCCGCTGGCGCGGCAGGCCGAACACTCTCGAACTGCGCGCCGGGAAGACGGGACCGGAGCTGGTCCTGCAGCCCACCGACCCGGCGGAGAACTGGTTCTGGCGCCAAGGCGTCGGCGAGGAGCACTCGATCAGCGGCTTCTTCGGCAGCAACCGCGACCAGGCCAACGCCGGTCTCGGCTTCCCCGGCGGGTGGACCGCCCGCAGCTGGGAGACCGTCACCCGGTCGCTGGGAGACTTCCTGGGAGCGCTGCCCGCCGAGACCACCGCCCTGGGAGTCCGGATCGGAATGCCGTTCTACGGCCGCAACGGCCACAGCGCGCCCCTCCTCTTCGACGTGACGTGCGGCGACCGGCTCTCGATCGGCTGCTTCGCCTCGGACGACGTTGATCTGGCCGCACTCGGCTGGGGCACGGTCGCCGAACACCCGCACACGGCGACCGTCTTCAGCGACGACGATCCGGTGTGGCGCGTGGACGCGGGCGGCCCCGGCGAGCCGAAGGGCCGCGCACTCGCGGAGATGCTCGTGGCCACGGCCAAGGCGGCGGGCGCGAGCGAACCCACCGACCTGATCGTCGGCGGCGAGGCGGGGTACGTGGACGGATACCACGTCACCTACTACGGGCTGGGCCTGCCGACCGGCTGACCTTCTCCCGTGGCGCGCACCCCCGTGGCGCGCGTCCCTCTTTCTGGCGCTTCGCCTGGATCGGGGCCGGGATGGGCCTGTCCATCCCGGCCGCGGCCGGCCCCGGGAGATGGGGTGAGCCACGACCGTACTGTCGGCTCGACTCCCACCTGCTGCAGAGGAAGAGCGCCCCGTTCCGCAGAACACTGATGTCGCCGAGTCTTGGAAGGGCCCAGGTGGTTGCTGTGGCACGGGCGTTGAGACGACCAGGCGCACCTCTCTCTACGCGCCCGGCCCCGGCCGCCCAGGGCGAGGGTCTGGCCGCGGAAGCCGGTTCGCCTCCTGCGCGGTGCTGCTCCCCGACCCCAGGCGGCGGGGGAGTGGCCTCCTATCGCGCCGAGACTGTCCGGCCGCGAAGACGCACCGGTGACAGGTTGATCGATGGTCTGCATCATGAGGGCATGTCACCTGTGAGCGTTCATGCGAAGCCCAGTACAGGCAAAGAGATCACGCTCGATGACCTGAGGGAGCTCGTGGAGAAGACCAAAGGCCTGGACGGGAAGTCGCCGATCCTGGCGACGATCAACAATCGGCAGACGAAGATCAGCTTGATCGACATAGATGCCTGACTGCCTTCCACTGCACAACAAGCCCTGAGCCGTCAGGTTCGGGGCTCGCAGTGCCTTCAAAGCACGCCACCGCACCCGGTGTACGAAGACGGCCAGCGGATGCACCGCCCCCAGCAGCCCGGCCGCACCGCATGGGAGAGGCCGGCTGCTGAGACCCGATGCGACGATGCGCACCGACGATGCATCGCATGTCGGCGTACGCCATGTTTCCCCAGCTGTGCCGCCCAGGCCTTCGCCACCCTCACCCAGAAGTGCAACCTCGGCGGCGTCTCTTCTGGTCCTCGAGCACACCCACGCCGAACCGTCCCCAGCCGGCACCCACGGCATCTCCATCGCTTACCTCCCCGGCGCCACGTCCGCCAACCGGCGGATGCGTCTGCACGTCACCTCTTCTGCCCATTCGGCCGCCGGACCTCCGGAGCCGTCACGGACTCGTGAGTCGAGGCGTTACCCCTGGCAGAAGGTCGGCCCATGCCGTGGCGGGCAGACGAGGCGCATCGGACGGAGGCAAGGGTGAGGGTGACAGGCGGAGAATCTTCGGGCCCAGCAGACGGGGCGCCGGTGCCTCGGGTTTTGTTCGAAACCGCAACGCTGGAGACGCTCGACCCGGCAACGGCCGGTGCGGTGTGGCGGCTGGCGGAGCCCGGCCGACAGGTCGACGCCAACGTGGTCCGGATCCCACCCGAACGTGGCGTCGACCCTCACACCGAGCCGGACCTGGACGTCCTCTTGCTGGTCGTGGCCGGCGAGGGCACATTGGTCACTTCCGAGGGAGCGTGTCCTCTGAGCGAAGGCAGCCTCGCCTGGCTGCCCCACGGCTCCACCCGCGGCCTTGTCGCCGGCAAGCGGGGTATGGCGTACCTGACCGTTCACCAGCGTCGCCCCGGCATGCGGATCCAGCCTGCCGCAAGCCGAGACCCGCGGCCCTGACCATGGTCGAACGGACTGGCTTGCGCGCCCCGATCCACACCGGATCCCGGCCCGGCGAGAACATGGGCATCTTCCAGGTCCCGGGCGGGGCCGGTCATGGAGTCCTGGTCTCAAGTCTGCGGCGGGCTAACGAATCGGTGACGTCCGCGGCACTGCCAGACGCTAAAACAAGCCACCGTCGTTGTCCGATACGTGACCACACCCCACCGCGAATCCGCTGCCTCGTCCGCTGGGCCGACGAGTGACTACTGGCTCGAACGACCTGACCATCGGGATGCCGAATGCGTGACCAGTAGTCGCCTGATGCGCCCTGATGCCAGGCAGCCAATCCCCGCCGCGGCCGTGACGCGGCTGGCGATGCTCATTGTGGCGGCCTGCGCCATCGGTGCCGCCCTGGTCAGCGTTGTGCGCGGCTGATTCGAGGTCGACCGCGCGCTTTCGGGTTCAAGGTGCCGCTCCTGCTAACCGTCGTACGACGATCCGCATTGATTGCCTGTTGGGGGTCACCGCCGGCTTCGAGAGTCGAAGCCCGTGGTGGATTTCGACCCGCTGTCGGCTCAGCGGTCGAACAACACGCTTCCCACGCACGCCCTGAGTCACTGCGCCCGTAGGCGAGACGCCGTAGCGGGCGTCGGCGTCTTAGCCGCCGATCGCCAGTCACCCTGCGCTCCCGACCTCCTCCTGGTCCTGGGGCGAGCGCCGAGGTGTGCCCGACTCCCTGTCAGCGGTCAGGTGATGCCAGTGGTGTCCGCAGCCGTGGACACGGCACCGTGCCCTCCGCCTGCCGTCCGCGACGGCGAGCAGGGCGATCAGCAGACGGAAGGCCTTCATCCGCTCGTGCTGCGGGGTCAGCCCGGCGATCCTGCCCACTTGGTGCTCGATCCGTCCCCGAACGAGCATGACCGCAGGAGTGTGGGTCGGTCGGAGACCGGAACGCCGGATGCTCTCCAGGGCTTCCTGGAGGGTGGGATGGGCCTGGAAGCAGAACCCCGCCAGCAGGCGCAGCGACTCCGTCTGCTCGTCCTCGGGGAGGTCCGCGAACCACGCGACCCCCTCGTCGAGTGGACGTAGGTCTTGGGCGAGTTCGTTCAGGTAGTCCCCGGTGTCGGGTCTGTATCCCATCGCGTGCCCACTCTCCTCGGATGTCCGCCCATCGTCATCTGTCGGAGGCCGCTGCCGCATTCCTTTATCGCGAACCCAGAGTCAGGAGGCGAGGTGCCCTCCATGCGCTTGCAGGCGGACGCCCCCGTCTGTTTGCGGACCACTCACCCAGGCTCGCCCCGTGAACGTGACAGGCGGGTGTCACCAGTCGACGTGCGCGGTGATCCATTTGGCCAGCGCGTTTTCGTCGTCCGTGGGGGGGCAGGTCGGGACCGCAGCTGAGTGGGGTGCAGGACAGCTGGAGATGGGTGAGGAAGCCGTACGGGCCGTTGTCGGCTGACGGTCCAAACACCAGGGCGTGGGTGGCGGTGCGCCAGATCCTGTGGGTCAGCGCGGTCCCGGTGACCACGGCTGCGGAGGACAGAACGGTTCGCTCCGGGGCTGCGCCAGTGGGCGGCGAACAGGCTGGACCCGGTCCTCCAGGGGCAGGCTCCACGGTCGGTCCTTGCGGACAGGGGCCGCACCTTCGCGGGCCGCAATGCGGTGATCAGCTTGCCGAACTGACAAGGGCTCAACCGGCAAATGGGGCTATCCGGGTCGGCTCCGACGCCGTGATCACACAACAGGCACGCCAAGATCATCTGACCTGTGACCAGGGGCCCGCCCCGTGCAACATCACGCGCCGCGGGGGGTGGGTCGACCGCTGTTGGCCGCCCTCCTCTGGTGCACCATTTCCCGGCGGAAGGCGAATCCGTGGAGACCGAGGAAGTACGGCCTTCCCTCGCCGAGAAGAGGGCGCCGTACAGCGCCGGTGCCTGGTTGATTGGGTGGGTAGTCTTTCTGGGGTCGGGGTTCGTGACCTCCGTGCTGCTGCTCAGCTCCTTGACGAACTGCAGTTTTGGCAGCACGGGTCCAGGCCAGCTCTTCCTGTTGGTAGTCGCAGCGACCGGCATGGCGACGGTGTCGACCGCTCTGTGGGCTGTGATGCGCAAGGTGACCGGCCGACGGGGGCTGTTGCTGCCTCTAATTCTGACAGTTCTCGCCACGACGGTGCTGCTTTGGCCGGCGCTGGCAATGTGGTACGTCTCGCCAGGCCGCCCGGAAAGCATGTGCGAACCAGGCGGCACGCCCCTGGGGTGGCCCAATTGGCTGCCCTTGTGAGGCAGCACTCAGCAGACTGCTCGATGTCACCGAGCGGGGCTCTCGGTTAGTCGAACGCTTCTCCCCGGCCGGGTCACGGCGGTGGCGTCGTGTTCGACCTTGCCGATGCCCGGGCCGAGAAAGACGTCGAGTTGAGTCAGTTGACGGGAGCTTGGTAGAGGCCACGGCCGGCGCGGGTGGCCCGCGAGGTAGCTACGAGTCGATCAAGTGTGCTACGCACGGTGTTGATGGCGCCCGTGGAGGAATCGCGGCCGAGCGCCTGCGCCACGTCACGCGCACGCATGGGACTGTCCGGGGATTGCGAGAGGACAGCGACCACCTGCTCAGTAAGGCCGCCGGAGTCTTGCGTTGCAGGAGCAGGCGGCGTCTCTTGTACTGCCGCCTCGGCTCGAGGCTTCTTCGTTGAGGGACGTTCCTTGCGCCCGCGAGTCCTGGAAGCGGCTGCCTTCTTCACGCCGGTGGAGCGCGGCTTGGTGGCTTCTCGGGGCGCCGGGACCGATCCGGTGCTGTCTGGCGTCACCGTCTCCACAGGCTCACGTGTGGCTACGCTCTCCACCACGGTCGGTTCGGGCGCTTCCTGCACTGCGCGAGGTGCGGGTGCGTCGGCCAGGGCCAGGAGAGCGGTCAATGCGGTGCGGACCGAGAGTGCGCGTTCGGAAACCGCGGCCAGCTCCTTCTCGAGATCCTGCTGAAGCTGTTCCAGCAGAGGAAGCTCTTTCTGGAGCTCCGATGTTGTGGCATTGATGCTGCGGACAGTGGCGTTTGATGAGGGCACGAAAGACTCCTGCTTGATGGTGTTGGGCAGATGAGACAACGACCGCTTGTCGAGCAGGGTACGTCTCCTCAGCGGCGCATAGAGGCTGAGGAACCAAACAACAAGCCCGCCGGAGGAAGAGACCAATCAGCGTTTCAGGTTTTGACGCCGGGATTGTGTGAAGGGAACCGCGCCTCCCGGCGGCTGCATCGGAGGCTGTGCCGGCCTGGCATGGTCCGGGTCTTCTGTGACCGCCTTCCTGGCCAAGCCGGTTGCCTTGATGGTGCTGAACCCGCACAAGGGGACTGTCCCTAGGGCCGGTCGAGTGGATTTTCTGGCCCGATTTTCGCAGGTCAGGTGACCTGATCGTCCAGTTCGTCACAGTCGCTTTCCGGGGCGCGCCAGAGCTCGACGGCTCTGTCGACTCGCCCGCGGCGTGCTCCTGCCCGCCTTCGGTTGCTGCTCGCGGGTACCCAACAGAATCCGAACAAGATCTGATGCATGAGTGTAGATGCGGGAGTCGGTGGGGAAGACTGGATCGGGCGTCCGAAGAGGGCGCCAGGGTGGCCCGAACCCGGGCTACTGCTGAATTGACCAGAAGGACGAGCATGGCCAGCGGCACCGTGAAGTGGTTCAACTCCGAGAAGGGCTTCGGCTTCATTGCCCAGGACGGAGGCGGACCGGACGTCTTCGCCCACTACTCCAACATCTCCGGCAACGGATACCGCGAACTGACCGAGGGCGAGACGGTGACGTTCGACATCACCCAGGGCCAGAAGGGCCCGCAGGCAGAGAACATCATCCGCGGCTGAGCCCGGCTCCCACCCACGTCTGACGGCGCCCGCACCATGTGCGGGCGTCGCCGGCACGGGTGACGCCTGGAGTGCGCACAAGCTGCAGCAGGTGACGCCCCAAGACTCGGTCTTGGCCGATGAGAAGTGTCGACGATCACGTTCCCCATCGGCAGCTTCGGTGTCCGTGCTCACCCGGCTCGAAGGCGCGCGGCAGCAGGGGATCCCTGGCCGAACAGCGGGCGAATCGATGATCGGCTGGTCAGTCCCAGTCGGATGCCGGCTGGTCGATTCGGCCGCCTCTGTGTGGTGCAGGGATGTAGTCGCGCGCACCGCCGGGCAGTGCCGCGACACATGCCGCTGAGCAAGAGCTGACCAGCAGGGGCAGTACGTCGGTGGCTACGTGCAGGGAGATCCACACCTGATGGAGTCCGCTCTGTTCGAGCGGGCGGCCGCAGACACTGCAGCTGTGGATGGCGGTGGTGCCCCAGCGCCGGGGAACCAGGCTTCCCAGGTCGAGATTCGTGACGGAGTCCGGGGAAGGCTGAAGCTTCGGGAAGGGCGGCCGCATCTTGTAGTTGCCGAACAATGCGCGTGTGCTCACCGTGCTACGGGTCAGCTTCCGGCATCGGGTGATCTCGTAGGGGAACCAGTGCAGCCGGTAGGAGGTGTAGGGGGTGAACTCCTCCAGGCTCGTCATGCCCCCGATCTCGGGCGGGATCCGTACCAGGTTGCTGCCGTAGAGCACGAGGTGCTTGACCGCCGTCAGCTTGGCGATGCTCGGTGGCAGGGTGATGATCTGCCGCCGCTCTTCCGGGCTGAGGTCCACCAAGGGGCGGAACTCTTCGCGTCCGTCGGCGGCAGCCTCGTCGATCAGCTCCAGCAGATGCTGCCAGCCCGGGGCGGAGGTGTCCTGGCCCTCAGCGTGAAATCCGACGCGGGCTCGCGGATGAGGCCTGGACTGGTCGAAGCACGAGCAGATGTCCCTGTAGGACCCGTGCCGGCCTGGGGCCGGGTCCGATGTGTCGCCCCAGCGGTTCACATAGAGCCTGGGCTCTCTCTCGTTCGTCATGGCGCCAAAATGTTGCCGCAGACCGCCTCAGCGATTATTCGAGTGAGAGCACGGACGACATCCGTCCGCCGCGATCACACCGTGGCCGAGCGATCGAGGAACTACGGGTAATCCACCAGCTATCAGGTCGTGGTCGATGCCGAAACCCGCATGGGTTGTGGTGGTGGACCGGCTGCCTGCCGGGAACCGACGGGAAGTGGCTGGCGCCTCTGACTACCTCAGCAAGCTCATCGACCAGCGGGCCGTAGTGCTCCCGATACGAGGCCACGGTGCCGCCGCCCCTGCAACTCCGGCGAACCCCAGGGCTGTCCCGTAAAAGCTCTTCGGAGCCTGGCAGTTGGGCTATCCCATGACCGCTCGGGCCGCGTCGAGGAACGCCAGCTGGTTGTCCTCCAGGTAGCCCCGCACGCTCTCGCCGTCCGGCAAGCCTTCCCACACCGTCCGATTGAGGTCGAGGAAGTGCGCCCGGGCCGCGTCATGTACGGGCAGGGGGGAACTGGGTACGGATGAGTCGCTCTGCGACCCGCAGCCTATTCATGACGCCCTGAGTCGTGAGGTACCAGGCGTGGGTATCGTCCCCTTCGGACGGCCTGCGTCGGAGCCGTCCTGGACAGCCCCGCTCACCGGGCTGCGCACTCCTCGCCGTCCGCGGGGGCCTCAAACGCTGACGTCGTGTTGTGGGTGCTCTTTCGCAGCCCGAACTATGGGGCCGTCGCTGTGGTCAGCCCGGATGCGAGGCGCCGCGCACGTATTGCGTGTCGGGGCCGAGTGGCAGGAACCCTATGGTGCCGTACTCGTCAGTGATTGATATGGAGAGGTAGATCCGGCACGTCTTCCCGGTGACGCCCTGGGGTCCTGGGTAATCGAACCTGATTCCCGGTGACTCGTCGGGAAAGGTGTCGAACACCCACCTCGCAGGCCCGGTGTACGTGGAGGGCTCCTGACCGGTGTACTGCCCGCAGTTCACCTCAGGTTCGGTCATTCCCTCCAGTTCTGCGGAACCGTCCGCCCGGACCGTCAGACGTCCGTCGTCCGAGACTGCCGACCAGACACCCTCCACGTCATTGACGGTGAGTGGCGGTGGGCTCTGGTGCTCGGTCAAGTCCATGAAGAAACTGATCAACGCCGCAGCGATCAACCCCCCGGCGGCAACCATCAACCAGACGAAGCTTCGTGGCAAGTCAGTCACTGAAAGCCTCTCTTCGGACCAGTGACTCGGGCGCCCCCCGAATCCATTCACGTCTCCGCCATCATGATCCATGAGTGGACAGCTGGGAACCGGCCAGGAGCTTGGCAGCGAACCGCTCGCTCCTGGAGCCCGCCTTCTCGCGCCCCCGAGACCGAAGGGCCGACTGTACGGGCTGGCCGCCGACGGATGCGGTTTACCAGTGTTACCTGAGAACCCGTACGTGGCCGGCAGGGCGCACGCCCTGCCGGCCACGTACGCAACCGGCCCGTCCGGTGACCGATCGGCCAGCGGACACGTGGACGATCGGTCACAGGAGATCGCTAGGCAGGGGCTTCCAGTCGGCCACCGCCTACGTCGGTGGGAATGGCTGCCGTGTCCTTTCGACATGCCCCTGCCCGATCCTCGCGCCGGCCCCGCCGCCCCTGGTCGTCAGTGGCTGTGAGCGTCGTTGTGAGCCGGGGTCGTGGAAGTCGGCTTGGGGGCGGAGGGAGTGGCCGGTGCCGGACTGCCTGCGGTTGAGGGACTGGTGGCGGGGGCGTGGTCGTCCGATGCCGGTTCTTCCGAGGTGCCGTGGCTGTGACCGCCGCCGTCGGGCGTGGTTTCCATGGAGGCCGCGACATTCCGCAGGCCGAGGAACGCCAGGGCCGCCACGACCAGGACGGCCAGGCCCAGCAGGCTGAAGATGCGCTGCCAGGGGGTCTCGGCATCCTTGATCACGTAGGCGATGAAGGAGACGACGATGCCGGCCGGTACGAGGACGGCGCCGCGGGCGGGGAAGTCGTCGAAGTGCTGGAGGCCGCCGCTGAGCATGCCGATGCCGAATGACAGCAGCAGCGCGGATCCGACGACCGCGAGCATGCGGGGGAGAGCGGGCCGCTCGCGGGTGAGGACGAACTCGTTGAGGACGGTGGCGGCGAGGAAGACGAGGGCGCCGTAGCCGGCGATGCGGGTGTAGCGGTCGGGGTCGAGCGGGTGGTGGACGACGGCACCGCTGATGAGGCCGGCGCCGACGAAGTAGCCGACGTAGCCGAGGTAGCGGGCGGCCAGCGAACGCTTCCGCGACGAGTGGGCCTTGCGCCGGGCGGCCCGCCCCATGGGGGGAGCGTCCGGCGCGCTGTCCGGGGTGCGGGCGTCGAGGAGCTGGGTCGTGGTCATGTTGAGAGTTCCTTGGGCGTAACGGGCGTGCCTCATCGCCGGCGGGCGCCGCAGGAGAGCGGTCCGGGGCCGGCGACGGGAGTCAGGTCAGATCTGGGCAAAGGGCCCGATCTATACCTGCTGCACCACTGAGCTGAGGGAACTTCGCAAAGGAGGAAGGCCGCAGGGCACGGTACGGGTCCACGGCTGCGGCGTCATCGCGTTGAAGGCGGGAGTCCGCTCGCCGAGGGGGACCAGGTGCGGGCCGGGCAGGTCGGCGGTCTGCTGCGGGTGGCCGGAGGCGCATACCTCGGCAGGGTGCCCATGGCCGTTGCCGTCGTGGCGGTCGTGCCGGGGGTCGTCGCGCTGATCGGCGCCACCGCCGGCGTCGGCGGGTGCCGCGTGAGGCACGGTGACAGCGCCGCCCGTGACGTGAGCGGACGTGTTCTCGGCTCCGGCGGCGTGGGTGTAGAGGAAGGCGAACAGCAGCGCCGCCAGCCACAACAACCGCAGCGGGCCCGCCGGTCGGCGGGTCCGCGTGGTGCTGAATGCGGCCAGGACTGTGATCACGCCGCGACCCTACCCGGTGGCTGGAAGGCGCTGTCCAGCGGCTCATCGAGTGAGACGGCCATGCCCCCGTCGACCTCGGCACGGCGATCGGCATGATGGTGCGCCGGTCGACCTGGCAGAACGATCCCTCCCGGCCGCGGTCCGCTCAACGAGCGTGTCCACCACCTGGTCGCCGGTCCCGTCTGACCTTTCGCTGCCGACAACTGGCGAACCTTGTCGCACAGGCAGGATGTCGTGGCACTGAGCGGACTGGCCCCTCATCCAGCCGCGTGTCCGGATCTGCAGGGAATTCGGCATGGCGGCCCGGGAGCCCAAAACTGACGATGGAGCCGTACCGGGACTCGCCGCACAGCGAGGAAGGGAATCGTGGACGGCTCCACGAATTCGCTTTCCGCTCCTTCGGCGTGCGCCCTGAGAACCCTGAAATTCAAGGAGACATCAATGCGTGCCAAGGCGAAGAACATCACCGCGGTTGCGGCCGCCATGACTTCGGTTGCCTTGCTGGCAGCCTGCTCGGGCGGCGCCGAGCCCAAGGGTGGCCAGAAGAACAGGGAAGGCAGCAGCACTGCTGCTACGGCGTCCTCGACCGTCACGCCGCCCACGAGCCCGACGGCTAAGAAGGGCCCGTCCGAGTTCCTCTCCTTCCCTTCGCCAGGCCGCACGTGGAAGGAACTTCCGGATTCGGGCGGCGTGAAGTACGCGAACGTGCAAGGGGATCTCGCGGGGAGCGGCAGCTACGAGGCGTTCGTCTCCTTCCCTGCCGGGAAGGACAATCCGATGCACGTGCACAGCCAGGACCTCCCGACCGTCGTCCTGAAGGGCACCTTCTACGCGGACATTGACGGGAAGCGCGTCCAGTACCCGGCCGGCTCCTACTACCGCCTCCCTGCGGGCAAGCCGCACCTGAGCGGATGCGAGAAGGGAGAGGACTGCCTCCTCTTCCAGTACCAGGAGGACCACTTCGACCTGGTGCCCGCCAAGGCAGGGGAGTAGCCGCCTACGGGCGCTTCGGCCCCCAGCGCGGCGCCGGAGCAAGCCGTCGACCTACGGCTTTGGCGGTACGACCCGCGAGGGCAAGGCGAGGACGCGCGCGAGGGCGGCGGTGACGGGAGTGGCGTGGTGGGGCAGGTACTGAGACGCCCAGTCACCGGCTAGTGCAAGGAAGTTGGTCAGGTCGTGCACGGCGTCGTCGAGCAGGCGGCGGAGTTCGGTGACGGACAGTTCGATCACGGGGCTGTCGCTTTGCTCGGCGTCGACGGTCAACCGGACGTTGTCGGCGACGCGCTCAGCGAATGGATCGGGGTCGTGGCCGAAGAAGGCGCGGCCGCTGCCGTCGAGGACCTCGAGCCAGTCACGCCAGTCCTCCAGCCCACTGCAGCAGCCGGGTAGGAAGGTGATGCCGGTGGAGCTGTCCGTGACCCGCATGCCACCAGCAGCGAAGAGAGTGTCGAAGGTCAGCAGCCCGTGCAGGAAGGATCCGAGCGGGTCGGCGGGCCGCGGCGGACGGTCATCCCCCTCGGGGTCGATGTCGTTGCAGCCGGCGATGCGCATCACCGCTGTCCCGACCTCGGCGGGCGTGAGCTCACCGCTCAGTGGCAGGTAGCTGAACGGCTCGATATCGGCGACGGGCCAGAGGGCAAAGCCATCAGGGGTGTAGATCTCCAGGACGGGCTGCATCACGATCACCTGGGGAAGTGTTCCGGACTCCCCGCCTCCATCGCCTCCCGATTACGCCGAGCGCCGGGCCTCGCCCGTCGCTTCAGCCCGACGCCCGACCCGGCCCGCCGGATCTCGCCCGTCGCTTCGGCCGGACGCCCGACGCCGACCCGGCCCAGGTCCCGCGCCTGGACCCCACTGGAAGGGATACCGAGCCCGGGGGCCCAGGCCCCTCACTAGGATTGCGCCATGATCCAGGACGGTGAATCGATGCGCGGCGGCCTGTCGACCGTGCGCCGCGAGGGCGAGACCATCCTCAGGCCCTGGCGGGTGTGGACCCCCGCGGTGCGGGAACTCCTGCGCCACTTGGAGCAGGTGGGATTCGAAGGCGCGCCGCGCGCCCTGGGTGACGGTCCCGTCGACGGCCACGAGGTGGTGTCGCTGCTGCGCGGCGAGGTTGGACTGTACCCGTGGCCACGGCCGCTCCTCGCGGACGAAGGCGTCATCGCGCTCGGACGGTGGCTGCGTGATTACCACGACGCCGTACGCGACTTCGACCCCTCGCCGCAAGCCGTCTGGTGCGACCCGGACGCCCGCTGGCGCCCCGGGCTGATCATGCGCCACGGCGACCTCACGACCTGGAACTCGGTCTGGGCTGACGACCGCCTGGTGGGCGTCATCGACTGGGATCTGGCCATCCCCGGCGAGGCGTTGGACGATCTCGCACAACTGGCCTGGTACAGCGTGCCGTTGCGACTGCCCGACCGACAGCGCAGGGTCGGGTACGGCGAGGCCGGTGCGCCGTTGGCGCGACGGCTGCGGCTGCTGTGCGACGCCTACGGCGCGGACCCGGCCGACGTGCTGGACTCGCTGGCGCGGTTGCAGCGCGACGAGACCGCACGGATCGCGCGCCTCGGCCGGCTCGGCGCCGACCCGTGGGCGGCGTTCTTGAAGCAGGACTTCATCCCGGAGATCGAGGAGGAGCGCACGTGGGCTCTGGCCCGGCGCGAGGAACTCCTCGGCCGCGCCTGACACGATCCGGCCGGATGGCGCCGCGCTGCTCAAGCACTGACCGGGTTCCGAGGAGTCTGCCGAAGCCGGATGTCCCACCACGCGGGGCCGCGCACGCCCGGCGGGTGACGTGAAGGCTCCGGCGGCGAGGCAGTTGCGACGGCTCCTGAGTGGTGGTTGGGAGACCATCTCCACGAACGCCGTGCCGCGCTCGGGTCTCGCCCGCCACCACTCGTAGCGATCAGGCCGGGACTTCGTGCAGGGTGGCCTCGCCCGTGACTCGGATGCCGATCCTGCCGCCCGGGCGCACCTGGAGCGGTCCGGGAGTACGGATGTCGATCGGCTGGTCCAGGCCGTCGACGGCGACGGTGACCATGGAGTCGTGACCGAAGAAGCAGACGTCGGTGACGGTTCCTTGAGCAGTCGCCACGTCCGGCCCCGTGAGGTGGAACTGCTCGGGACGGAGGAGGACGAGGCCGTCGCGCAGCCCCTCAGGAGCGGCGGCGAGAGGGATGCGGCCCAACAGCGTGGTGGCGGAGTTCTTGTCGGCCGTGCCGGCAATGAAGACCGCGTCTCCGACGAAAGAGGCCACCCAGGGATCGGCGGGGCGCTGGTAGAGCTCCTCAGGGGTGGCGCATTGGGCGACGCGGCCGTCGCGGACGACGGCGACGACGTCGGCCGTGGAGAGGGCCTCCTGCTGGTCGTGGGTGACGAGGACGGCGGTGGCGCCGGTGGCCCGGAGCGCGGCGCGGACCTCGGCCCGTACGGCTCCGCGCAGTCCGCTGTCGAGGGCGCTGAACGGCTCGTCGAGGAGGACGAGATGGGGTTCGGGGGCGAGCGCGCGGGCCAGGGCGACGCGCTGCTGCTGACCGCCGGACAGCTCGTGCGGCATCCGGTTGCCGTAGCCGCCGAGACCGACGAGTTCCAGCATCTCCTCGACGCGCTTCGCGCGGGCGCCGCGCTCCGTGCCGGTCAGACCGAAGGCGACGTTGCGGGCCACGCTCAAGTGAGGGAAGAGCGCGCCTTCCTGGGGGACGATGCCGATGCGGCGGCGTTCGGGCGGGAGGTGGACACCGGGGCCGGAGAGGACGTGAGCGGCGACGGTGACGGTGCCCGCGTCGGCGCGCAGGAAGCCGGCGATCACGCGCAGCAGGGTCGTCTTGCCGCAGCCGGACGGGCCGAGGACAGCGGCGAGGTGCCCGCCCTGGACGGTGAGGTCGATGCCGTCGAGGACGGTGGCGCCGGGACCGTACGACGTGACCACGCCGCTGACCTGAAGGTCGTTCATGGGCGGTGCCTTCCGAGGAGGTAGGAGGGAACGGCGGCCAGGAGGATCAGGAGGACGGCGTACGGGGCCGCGGCGGCGAATGACCCGGTACCGGTTTCCGTCCAGAGCCGGGTGGCCAGGGTGTCCATGCCGGTGGGGCGCAGCAGCAGGGTGGCGGGCAGTTCCTTCATGCAGACGACGAAGGTGAGGGCCGCGCCGGCGGCGACGCCCGGTGCGGCGAGCGGCACAGTGACCTCGCGCAGCACGCCGAAGGGTGTGCGGCCCAGGGAGCGGGCGACGTCGTCCAGGGCGGGTGGTGCCTGGAGGACGGCGGCGCGGGTGGCGGCCACCGCGACGGGTAGGAAGAGCACCGCGTAGGCGCAGATCAGCAGGGGGGTCTCCTGGTAGAGCGGCCGGGTGTAGCGGACCGCGAAGAAGACCAGGGCGAGCGCGACGGTGATGCCGGGGACGGCGTGTCCCGCGTACGCGGCCTGTTCCAGGAGGTGGGCGAGGCGCCCCCGGTGGCGGGCCGCGATGACGCCGACCGGCAGAGCGAGCAGGGTGGTCAGCGCGGCGCCGGCCGCGGCGACGCCGAGGGTGGTGAGCGCGGTCCCGGTGAGGGTGGCAGGGTCCCAGGTCGCGGACGAGCCGACGGCCAGCCAGTACGCGAGAACGGCGAGCGGGAAGCCCACGGCGGCCGCGACGACGGCTCCGCACCAGGCGAGGGAGGGCAGCCGTAGTCGGCCGAGCGTGACCGGGACGGTCTGCCGGGCGGTTCCCGCTCCGGTGCGGGAGTACCCGGCCCGGCCACGGGTGCGGGTCTCCCCGGCGACGAGCGCGATGGTCATGAGAACGAGCACGGCGCTGAGCGCGGCCGCCGGGGTGCGGTCGAAACTGGCGCGGTAGGACGTGTAGATACCTCGGGTGAAGGTGTCGTACCGCATGAGGGAGACGGCGCCGAAGTCGGAGAGCACGTACAGCGCGACGAGCAGCCCGCCGCCCGCCGCGGCCGGCCGCAGCTGGGGCAGGGTGACGGTCAGGAAGGTGCGCACCGGCCCGTGCCCGAGTGAGCGGGCGACCTCCTCGTACCCGGGGTCGGTGCCGCGCAGGGCGGCGGCGACCGGCAGGTACACGTAGGGGAAGCTGGCCAGGGTCAGTGCGAGGGCGGATCCCGTGAAGCCGGCGAGCGAGGGAGCCGCGGACAGCCAGGCGAAGGCGGTGACGTAACTGGGGACCGCCAGGGGCAGCGTGACGAGGACGGACCAGGCGCGTGCGCCGGGCAGAGCGGTGCGCGTGGTCAGCCAGGCCAGCGAGATGCCCAGGAGCAGGCAGGCGGCGACGACGGTGGCGGTCAGCCCGAGGCTGCGCAGGAGCAGTTGCCCGGTCCGGTCGTCGGCGACGACGTCCCAGGCGAAGGCGGGGCCGCGTTCGAGGGCGCGCACGGCGAGGTAGCCGAGGGGCAGGACGGCGAGGGCGGCCGCGAGGCAGGCGGTCACGATCAGGACCCACGAGGGTCTGCCGGCCCGGACGGTGAAGCCGGGGGCACGCTTCCGGTCGGCGGCGCGCTTCCGCCCGGCGGGCGCGGGGGCGCTCGCCGGGCGGGTCTCGCGACGCGTCCGGACGGGGGAATCCGGTGAGGTCACGTCAGACCAGTCCGACTTCCTGGAGCATGGCCAGCGTTTCCTTCAGGGAGTCGAGCCTGCCGAGGTCGATCTTCGGCGGCTGGAGGGTCTCCAGCGGCGGCACGCCCTTGGCGGTCTTCACACCGGCGGCCAGCGGGTACTCCTTGGTCTCCTCGGCGAAGTACGTCTGGGCCTCGGAGGAGAGCAGGTAGTCGACGGCCTTCTGCGTGTACTTGGCCTGCTTCTCGTCCGCGCCCTTGAGGATGCCGACTCCGGCGACGTTGACGAGGCCGCCCGGGTCACCCTTGGGCAGGTAGTGGATCCTGGCCTTGAGCTTGTCCTCGCCCTTCTCGGCGGCCTGCTCGTACCAGTAGTAGTGGTTGATCAGGCCGAGGGAGACCTCGCCCTTGTCGACGGCCTCCAGGACCTTGAGGTTGTTCTCGTACGCCTTGGGCTGGTTGGCCTTCAGGCCCTTGAGCCAGGTGCGGGCGGCCTCGTCGCCCTCGAGAACGCGCATGCCGGTGACGAACGCCTGGAAGGAGGCGTTGGTCGGGACGAAGCCGATCTTGCCCTTCCACTCCGGCTTCACCAGCTCGTGGACGCTGTTCGGGGGAGTGGGGACCTGGGCCGGGTTGTAGCCGAGGACGCGTACGCGGCCGCTGACGCCGGTCCAGTCGCCGGCCGAGCTGCGGTAGGCAGGCGCGACCTTCTCGAGGGTGGCCTGCGGGAGCGGCTTGAGGCGCTGCTCCTTGGAGAGCGCTCCGAGGGCGCCCGCGTCCTGGGACAGGAAGAGGCCGGCCTCGGTCTTGTCGCCCTCCTCGAGCAGCTGCGCGGAGAGCTCGGCGCTGTCGCCGTAGCGGACCTCGACTGTGGTGCCGAGGTGCTTCTCCAGCTTCTCGATGAGCGGCTTCACGAGGTTCTCGTTGCGCCCGGAGTAGATGACGAGACCGGCCGGTTCGTCGCTGCCGCACGCGGCGAGCGCTGGGGTTAGCAGGAGGGCTGCGGCGAACGCGGAGAGAGTGCGGGCCAAGGGGCGGCGCATACGGGGGTGCCTTCCTGCTGTGATCTACCGGGAGAACCTGTGAATACGGCATTGATAAGGTAAAGCTAACCTAATGGTCAAGCCAGGCTTTGATAACGGACCGGCCGCAAATGAGCATCTGGTGTGGACTCCCCCTCTTCTCGATTAGGAAAGCCTTACCTACGATGCGCCCGTGACGCTCCTACCCGCCCCGCCCGTCGGCGGCCACACCCTCCCCCTCGCCCGCGGCCTCGCGCTGCACGGCGACCGCACCGCCCTGGTCACCGCCGAGGGCGTGGTCTCCTACGGCGAGTTGGCCCGGCGGGTCGCGGACACCGCCCGACGGCTCGGTCCCGGACGCCGCCTCGTGCTCCTCCCCGGCGCCAACACCGTCGGTGCGCTCGTCGTCCACCTGGCCGCGCTCTCGGCGGGCCACCCGGTCCTGCTCGTCCCCGGCGACCACCCGGAGGCGGTGGCAGCACTGACCGCCGCCTACGACCCCGACGTCGTCGTCCACCCAGGCACCGACGAGTGGCGGATCGAGGAGCGGCGGAGCGGCTCCGCCCACGACTTCCACCCCGACCTCGCTCTGCTCCTGAGCACCTCCGGTTCGACCGGATCGCCCAAGCTCGTCCGACTTTCGTACGACAACCTCCAGGCAAACGCCGAGTCGATCGCCACGTACCTCGGGATCCGCGACGCCGACCGCGCCGCGACGACCCTGCCGATGCACTACTGCTACGGTCTGTCCGTCGTCCACAGCCATCTGCTGCGCGGCGCCGGCCTGGTCCTCACCGAACTCTCGGTGGCCGACGCCTGCTTCTGGGACCTCTTCCGCACCGCCCGCGGCAGCGCCCTCGCCGGGGTCCCGTACACCTTCGACCTCCTCGACCGCGTCGGCTTCGCCGAGATGGACCTGCCGCACCTGCGGTACATCACCCAGGCCGGCGGACGCCTCGCCCCCGAACGGGTCGCCCACTACGCCGCGCTGGGGCAGCGGCGCGGCTGGGACCTCTTCGTCATGTACGGCCAGACCGAGGCGACCGCCCGCATGGCCTACCTGCCGCCGAAGCTCGTCGCCGCACGACCTGGAGCGATCGGCGTGCCGGTCCCCGGCGGCTCATTCCACCTTGAACCCGTCGAGGAAGCGCTCGGGGAAGGCGTCGGCGAACTCGTCTACAGCGGGCCGAACGTCATGCTGGGCTACGCCCGCACCCCCGGCGACCTCGCCCTCGGCCGTACCGTCGACACCCTGCGCACCGGCGACCTGGCACGGCGCACCGACGAGGGCCTGTACGAGATCGTCGGCCGCCGCAGCCGGTTCCTGAAGATCCTCGGCCTGCGGATCGACCCCCAGCAGATCGAGGCGATGCTCGAACGGAACGAACTGAGCGCGCTGTGCGCCGGCGACGACGAGAGGCTCACCCTCGCCGTCGTCCGCAAACCCGGGTGGGACGAGCGGCGGATCCGAAGGCGTGTCGTGGACGAGTGCGGCCTCCCCGCCCGCGCGGTCCACGTCCACCTCCTGCCGGACCTTCCCCGCCTGCCCTCGGGCAAGCCCGACTACCAGGCCGTTCGCGCCCTGGACCGACCGGTCGACCAGCCCCTCGCCGGCGACGCGGACGGCGACGACCTGTGCGCCCTCTACGCGCGAATCCTGGACCGTACGGACGTGACACCTGACAGCACGTTCGTCGGACTCGGCGGCGACTCCCTCTCGTACGTCGAGATGTCACTCCACCTCGAACAGCGCCTCGGCCATCTCCCGGCGAGCTGGCACACCACACCGATCCGGGCCCTCCGCGCACCCGAACGTAGACCCCCCTCACGAAGAAGGGCCCTGGAGACCAGCGTCGCTCTGCGCGCGGTGGCGATCGTGTGCATCGTCGCCTCGCACGTCCGGCTCTTCGAGATCCGTGGCGGCGCGCATCTGCTGCTCGCCGTGGCCGGTTTCAACTTCGCCCGCTTCCTGCTCACCTCAGCCGAGCGACGCGAACGCGTCCGCCGTACGGCGCGGAGCATCGCGCGCGTCGCACTCCCGTGCATGGCGTGGACCGCCTTCGCGATCCTCATCGGCGCCGACTACGACCTGAGCAACCTCCTCCTGCTGCACAACGCCCTCTTCCCGCAGGACATGGGGCCGGGTCTCCACCTGTGGTTCGTGGAAGCACTCGTCTACATCCTGCTGGCGACCCTCGCACTGCTGGCCGTGCCCGCGGTCGACCGGGCGGAACGACGCTTCCCGTACGGTCTTCCCCTCGCCCTCGTCGCACTCGGCCTGCTGACCCGCTACGAACTTGTCGGCCTCCCCGACCGCTCACAGATCACCGACGCGGTCACCGTCTTCTGGCTTTTCGCCCTGGGCTGGGCGGCCGCGAAGGCCCGCACGACGCCCCATCGCCTGCTCGTCACCGTCGCCGCGCTCACCACGGTCCCCGGCTTCTTCCCCGGCGAACCCCGGCGCGAGGCGTACGTCCTCATCGGGTTCGTCCTGCTGGTGTGGTTCCCCACGCTGCCGAGCCACCACCGCGTCAACCAGGTGGCGGGACTCCTCGCCGCCAGTTCGCTCTCCATCTATCTGACGCACTGGCAGATCTATCCGATCCTGGACGACATCTCCGAACCCCTGTCGCTGGTCACGGCCCTCCTCTTCGGCATCGGCTACGCCAAGGCAGCGGACCGCCTGCCCCGGAAACTGCCAGCGCTGCTTCGCCTTCCTGTACTGCGCACGGGATGGCTCGGCCTCCGTCGGAAGCTTTCTGGCTGAGAGTCGGCCAGACCGTCTGGTGGGGAGCGACGCCGATCGGCTTCCTCAACAGCTGGTCGTGGCAGTCGCACAGGTCACGTCACGGCTCCAGGCCACGTCACCGCTGCCGGTCCGCCGACTGGGCGGCGGTGGCCTGCGCCTGCTGTTCGTCGTCATGGCCGTGTGCGGTGCGGCCGTCGCCCTCTGGGCGGCGCTCGCCGTGCCTTCCGTACCGCCGCTGCCTCGCAAGCGGCAGACCGTGGCCGACCTCGTACGCCGCCTGGCCGACCGCTCCTTCCTCGCCCCGACCGCAGCGCTCGCCGCCGCAACCGCGGCGCTCTCCGGCGGTGTCGGCTTCCTGCCCGTCTCCGGCGCCGCCGCCGGTCTCGGCATCGTCGCCACCGGCGCGGCCGTCTCCGTCCTCGCGGCGACCGCCGCCTTCGTCCAGCCCAAGGCCGGACGTGCCCTGGACTCGGGACGCCTGACCACCCGTACGGGACGCCTCACCGGCCTCGCCGTAACGGGTCCGGACTGGCGGCGGCCATGCTCCCCGGCCTCACCGGCGTCCTCCTCGCCGAGGCCCTCACCGGCACCGGGCACCGGCTTGATCACCCCGCTCGGAATCGCCGCCCTCGCGGCCTCCACACCCGAGAAACGCCTCGGCCAGAGCATGGGCTCCGCCGAACTCGGCCGCGAACTCGGCGACGCCGGCGGACCCATGCTCGTCGCGGCGGTTGCCACGCTCTCCACCCTCACGTACGGCTACGCGACCCTCGCCCTCCTCGTGGCCGCCGCACCGCTCCTCGCCGTCACGGCACGGATGCCAGGACGGCCGAAATGAGAACCGTGCGGCCTGCGCAGTTCCACTGAGCTGCCGGGCTTGAGGACACCGACGACCGCCACCAGCGTTCAGGGCCGGCGACACCGACGTACGGGTCCTGCGGATGGCGACGCAGAGGGAGATGCCCCGGCGGTACGAGCACCTTGCCGAGGACGAAGAAGCCACCGTGAGGGCCTCGGCCCTCATCCCGGAGCTGTGGCCGCACCTCCCGGTGCCCTTTCAGGAGAGGCTGCTCACCGATCCAGCCCGCGGTACCAGCGCCGCCAGGCGAACGTGCCGCACACCGACCGGAGCACCACCGACGGCGAGCTTGCAGACGGCCTGACCGCCCCCCTCGCCGAGGGTGATGCTCACGAGCGGCTGCATGCCGAGCGGTACGCGCAACGTCTTCCGCCGGGGCCGGGGCGCGGCCTGTGCGACCTCGGGCTTGCCGGCCCGGGCGGCCTTGCCCTCGCCGAGCCGGCTGATGCCGGCCGTGCCGGAGCGAGTGCCTCGTAGGTCACCTCCGCACGTTCCGTCGGCTCGTCGCCGGAGTCGAGGAGGCCGTACCCGACGAGCCCGCCGGTGACGAGGGGCAGCGCTCCGACGATGGCGGCCACGGCGCGCCGGTCCGAGCGGTGCTCCACCTTCTCGGCCTGCTCGCCCTTCGCCTGCCCGTCCCCGACCCGCTCGGCCCTTGGCCGCCTCTCCTTCGCTTGCCCGTCCTCGACCTGCTCGCTCTTGGCCGCCTCGCCCTTGGCCACCTCGTCCTCGGGCCGTTCGCTCTAGGCCGCCCCGTCCTCGGGCCGTTCGTCCCCGGGCACTTCGCCTTGCGGCTCCTCGTCTTCCGGCACCTCGTCTTCCGGCACCTCGCCTTCCTGTACTTCGACTCCCGGCACTTCGCTCTCGGTCGTTTCCCTCGTCGACACAGTGAGGCTTTCCCTCGCCGCGCATTCCCCGGACGTCAATACCGCGGGAGCAAATCCGCCCGGTTCTACACCAGACGCAGGAGCGGTGGCAACACGGCGGAGAAAACGGGACATTCAACTGCGGCAAGCCGCGACTGTCCCAATTGTCTGGGGAGTTGACGGCACGTCGAATTACTGACTACAAATCCGCCCCGGTATGCAGAAGAGGCGCGGCAAGCGCCTGGCGAAGGGGAGTTCTCTGATGACGATTCGGGCTCGACTGGTTCAGTTCTTCGCGGTGTTCGCCCTGGCGGTGGGCTCCGTCGTGACGCTGCCCGCGCAGCCGGCGGCGGCCGCCAACGGCTGCAACGGCGACCTGGTGGCCTGGAACAGCTGGTACGACTCGGCCGGCCGTCTGGCAGCCAAGACCAACTACTACGACGAGGGCGCCTACACCTGCGTCAACCTCGTCGCGCAGGGCATCTACTACGGCCAGTCCAAGTACATGGCCATCAAGCTGTGCGACAGCTACAACTCGGGCTGCGTCAGCGACGCCGGCACCTTCCTGTACTACGCGGGTCCGGTCCGCCGCCCGTCCGGCGTGTGTCTGTGGGCCGTCTCCACGATGAAGAACTCCGCCGGCACCACCATAGTGAACAAGAGCACCTACGTTCCGCCGTGCAACTGATCCGCCGATTCATCGCCAACTGTCCAAGTTGTCGCCTGATTTGACTCGGCGTCATCACGCTGGCTAGAACCCTCTGGCCTGAAATCGGCACCCCCAGTGTCCAATTTCAGTAATCCGGAGGGAAATACCACGTGAATGGTCGATCCAGGCGGTTGCTCACAGCAGCCGTCGCCGCCGCGATGGCCGGGACGCTGATACAGCCGGTGTCCCCGGCCGTCGCGGATTCCGCGCCACCGAAATTCGACGAACAGAAGTGGCGCGACGAACTCAGGGACTGGGAGGAGTCGGGCCGCCCCGGCGACCCGCCGGTCCTGCCCGCCGAGGGCGTCGTCCGCAACGAGCGGCTGCCCAAGGGCCGCACCGCCGCCAAGGCCACCCGGGTCGCCGAGCTCACCGCCCGGCGCACCCCGAACTCCCGCTCGTGGCTGCTCTCCGACGGGCGCGTCCAGTCCGAGGTGTCGGTCGTCCCCACCTCGTACCGGGACGGAAAGAGCTGGAAGACGCTCGACCCCGCGGTGACACCCACGGACCGTGCGGGCTTCGACTTCGCCAACACCACGAACACCGGCCGCAGCTGGTTCGGCTCCGACCCGAAGCGCCTGCTCCGGTACGAGACCCAGGACGGCCACGCCGTCACGCTCGGCCTGGTCGGCGCGGGCGCGAAGCTGAAGCCGGGCGCCAAGGGAAGCGTCGTCTCCTACCCGGACGCCCTGCCCGGCGGCGCGGACCTGACGTACCAGGTCGGTCCCGGCCGGGTGAAGGAGAACATCCTTCTGGCCCGGCGGCCCGCCGGCCCGGTGAGCTTCACCTTCACCCTCGACGCCGGCGGCCTGACCCCCAAGGCCCGCAAGGACGGCTCCGTCGAGTTCTACGGCGAGGCCAAGCATCCCGTCCTCGTCATCCCGCCGGCCTTCATGACCGACTCCCGCAAGGACGCCGACTCCCCGTACGGGTACGCCGCCAGCGACAAGGTCGCGCAGACGCTGACCCGGGACGGCAAGGGCTGGAAGCTGACGGTCACCCCCGACGCCAAGTGGCTGGCCGCGCCCGAGCGGCAGTACCCGGTCACCGTCGACCCGACCCTCACGATCGCGCCGACTCCGTCCGAGTCGCAGGACACGATGATCCTGTCCTCCGCGGCCGGCACCAACTTCAACGACACCTGGCGACTGTCCGCCGGACTCGACTCGGCGGGCAACGCCACGCGTGCCCTGGTCCGCTTCGGGCTCTCGGGCGTCCCGGCCGGGACCAAGCTGGAGGACGCGCGCCTCCAGCTCTACTACGACCAGACCCACACCGGAGTGTCCACGGGCGCCCCGGTGACCCTTGGCGCGTACCGGGCCACCACCTCGTGGACCGCCGGTCAGGCGAACTGGAGCAATGCCAGCGGCCTCGTCGGCGAGCTCGCCGGCTCGACCACCCTGGTCGACGACGGCGACGCGGGCACCACCGCCGCCCAGGGGGCCTGGCCGTCCTCGTCCAACACGGCGTTCACGCAGTACGCGGTCAACCGCGACTACCTGTACAACAAGGACACGACGGCCGGTGACACGTACACCTGGCAGCCCAAGCTGCCGGAGGACGGCACCTACCAGGTCGACGCGCATGTGATCCCCGCCGACGACCGGTCCACCGCCGTCCCGTACACGATCACGTACGACGGCGGCAGCAAGCCGTACACCGTCGACCAGAAGACCGGCACCGGCGGCGTCTGGAAGCCGCTGGGCGCGCACCCGTTCAAGGCGGGCACGGCCGGCAAGGTCGTCCTCGGCGACGGTCCTGCGTCCGCCTCCACGGCCGTGATCGCCGACGCCGTGCGGTTCACCAAGCCCGGCACCGTCTCGATGCCGGCGAACACGTACAACAAGTGGCACTCGTTCTCGGTCAAGGACACCGTCCAGTCCTGGATCGACGGCACCCAGGCCAACAACGGCTTCGTCATCAAGGCCGTCGACGAGGCCGCGAGCGCGCCCAAGGGCGGCCCTCGCTACGAGGCGTCCGAGTTCGGGTACGGCGGCGAGACCGTCAACTACCCCAAGCTGGTGCTGACCTACGGCCGGCCCGGCGTGACGCTGAACGCGCCCACGGTCATCCACGACACCGGCGCCGAGCTGACCTGGTCCGCCTACGCCGACCCGTCCGCCGCCACCGGCGACGACCTGGTCGAGTACCAGGTGCACCGGAGCGTCTACCAGACCTTCACGCCGTCCGCGTCGACGCTCGTCGCGCCGCTCTCCGCCGGCACCACGGCGTACACGGACACCTCGGCGACGCCGACCCCCGCCGACGACGCCGACCCGTTCGGCCGCGCCTACTACTACATGGTCGCGGTCAAGACGAAGGACGGGCAGGTCGTGCCCGCGACCACCCAGCTGGTCCGCCTGCCGAAGGCCGGCCGGACCACCAAGGTGATCGAGGCCGCCCAGGACACCACCCTGTCCTCGACGGAGTCGACCCTGCCGCACGACACCATCCAGGACGGCGCCCCGCAGAACTGGGTGACCGTCGGCAACAACTCGGCGACGTACGGCAAGACCCGCACCCTGCTGAAGTTCCCGGCGCTCGGGATCCCCACCACCGCCCGCGTCCTCGACGCGGACATCCGGCTCTGGGGCACCCAGACCACCACCCAGTCCACCGGCACCGTCTACGAACTGCGCCCGCTCACCCGGGACTTCGACGAGGCCACCGCGACCTGGGCCAAGGCGAACGCCTCCACCTCCTGGACCACCGCCGGCGGTGACACCGGTGCCCCGGTGGCCGACACCGTCTCCGCCGTGACCAACGACCCGGCGCGCCACGAGTGGAGCGTCACCTCGCTGGCCCAGGGCTGGGTCACGACGCCCGCCTCCCAGCAGGGCGTGCTGATCAAGACCGCCAACGAAGCCGTCCAGACGGAGCGGACGATCTTCCTGTCGTCCGAGGCGACCGAGCAGCGGCTGCGCCCGCGCATCGTCGTCACGTACATCGACTCCACCACCGAGTCGACGTACTACGCGCCGCAGACCCCCGCCCGGATGATCCCCGGCGACACGCACAACGTCGAGGTCACCCTCACCAACACCACCGCCTCCGTCTGGCGCGCCGCCGACCGGGTCCTCAGCTACACCTGGGCCCTGCCCGACGGCACCGACCGCACCACCGGCGGCAACCAGGTCGAGACGGCGCTGCCGGCCGACGTGTCGCCCGGCGGGACCGTCACCGTCCAGGCGCAGGTCAAGACGCCGATCAACTCGGACGAGGGCAACAAGCGCACCGACTACGTACTGACCTGGGACCTGCGGAACAAGACTGCGGGCACCTGGCTCTCGGCCACCGACGGCATCGCCGGCCTGAAGCAGAACGTGGCGGTGGAGGACCCGACCTCCAACCAGCTCGGCATGGAGAAGTTCTACTCGTACGCGGGCGAGAACACCGGCGCCGGCTCGTCCGTCATGAACAACACGGCGGCCGGCAACAGCGTCTGGCAGTACAACGCGTTCGCCAACCCCGGTCGTGGCCTCGGCACCTTCGTGCGCTTCGCGTACAACTCGCTCGACACCTCCGACACGGTGCTCGGCCACGGCTGGTCGGCGCAGGCCGCCGGTCCGATCCGGCTCGGCGCGGCGCTGGACTTCCACCCCAACCCGCACCCGACCGAGGTGACCCTGCCGGACGGCGACGGCACCGCGCACGTCTTCCGCTGGGACGCGGCCAACAGCGTCTGGAAGGCGCCGGCGGGCGTGCACTACCTGCTCCAGCAGAAGGCCGGGGTCGACTGCAAGCCGTCCAGCGACGGTGACCCGCAGGCCTGGTCGCTGACCCGGCCGGACCGCACGCAGTTCTTCTTCGACTGCGACGGCTTCCTCACGTCCGTCGTGGACAAGAACGGCAACACGCAGACGTACACGTACGAGGAGCGCAAGTCCAACAACAAGCCGGTGAAGTTCCTCCGGTACATCACCGACCCGTCCGGCCGGCAGTCGCTCACCGTCGAGTACTACTCCAAGGCCGACAGCAACAACCCGAAGATCATCGACCACGTCAAGTCGATGACCGACATCTCGGGCCGCAAGCTCGCCTTCGAGTACTCGGACAAGGGCCTGCTCACCAAGCTGACGGACGGCGTGGGCTCGGCCCAGCCGAAGGTGTTCGGCTTCGAGTACGACGCCACGCAGGGCAACAAGAACGTCAAGCTGGTCAAGGTCACCGACCCGCGCGGCAACGCCACGCAGCTCGCGTACAACTACCCGCAGACCGGTGACGACCCGAAGTTCCACTGGTGGACCAAGACCGTCACCGACCGGCTCGGCGGCACCACCGGGTTCGTCTACACCGACCCCGACGGCTCCGCCGGTTCGACGACCGAGACGAAGGTCACCGACTCCGAGAACCACACCGGGACCTATCTGACCGACGGCTACGGCCGGGTCACCCAGATCACCAACGCGGCGAACCAGACCACGAAGATGAGCTGGGACGCGGACAACAACGTCACGCGCCTGGAGGAGGCCAACGGCGCCGTCAGCACCTGGGCGTACGACCCGAAGACCGGCTACCCGCTGGAGCAGAAGGACGCCGAGGCCAACAAGAACGGCACCGCCGCGGCCACCTTCACCTACCAGACCGGTCTGAACGGCCACACCGCCGAGCTGTTCGAGAAGAAGTCCCCCGAGGGCCGCACCTGGCGGTTCGGCTACGACACCCGCGGCAACCTGACCTCGGTCACGGACCCCAAGGGCGTCGAGACCGCCACGGCCGGCGACTACACCACGCGGTACGAGTACACAGCCGAAGGTCTGCTGACCAAGGCGACCGACGCCAACGGAAACGCCACCGTCAACAGCGACTTCGGCCCGACCGGATACCCGGCGAAGATCACCGACGCGCTGCAGAAGTCGGCCACGTTCCTCTACGACGAGCGCGGCCAGGTGCTGGAGTCCACCGACGCGCTCGGCAAGAAGACCACGCAGACGTACGACGTGTACGGCCGTCCGCTGGTCTCCACCGTGCCCAAGGACCAGGCCGCCGGCGAGCTGATCACCACGCCCGCCCCGGTCTACGACGCCAACGACAACGTCACCACGTCGACCTCGCCGAACGGGGCCGTCTCGACGGCCGTGTACGACAAGTCCGACCAGGTCGTCGAGGCCACCGCGCCGAAGGACACCCCGACCCAGACCGAGCGCCGGACGCTCTACACCTACGACAAGGTCGGCAACCTCAAGAGCACGACCGAGCCCAAGGGCGCGGCGACCGGCGCCGACCCGAACGACTACAAGACCACCAACCACTACGACTCCGTCTACCAGCTGACGTCCACGGTCAACGCGGCCGGCGACACCGTGTCGTACGCGTACGACAACGTCGGCAACGCCACCAAGGTCGTCGACCCGAAGAAGAACGCGACCGCCGATCCGGACGACTTCACGTCGAAGACGGCCTACGACCTGAACCACCGGGTCGTCTCCGTCACCGACGCGGCCGGCAAGATCGCAAAGCGGGAGTACGACAAGGACTCCCTCGTCCTCGCCACGGTCGACCAGGACAACAACCGTTCCCTGATCGCCTACGACGCGCGCGCCAAGACGATCGAGATGAAGGTGCCGCACGACGGCGTCTCGCCGATCTCCTACCGCACCTCGAAGTTCGAGTACGACCAGGCGGGCAACGCCACCAAGGTGGTCACGCCGCGCGGCGTGGACACCGCCGCCGCGGACGACTTCACCTCGGAGACGGTCTACGACGCGCTGAACCGGCCGACGCGGCAGATCCAGCCGTACGACCCGGCCGACGCCCGCTACAACAAGAAGGTCTGGACGGAGACCACGTACGACGAGGTCGGCCGTGTCTCCAAGGTCTCCGCGCCGCCCTCCGAGGGCCAGACCGTCCGCAACGACACCAGCTACAGCTACTTCGACAACGGCTGGGTCAAGTCGTCCACGGACCCGTGGGACATCGTCACCGCCTACGGCTACAACGACCTCGGCCAGCAGACCGCGCGGACGCTGACCTCGGCCGGTGGATCGTCCAGCCGCACCATGGGCTGGGACTTCTACCCGGACGGGAAGCTCAAGACCCGTACCGACAGCGGTGTGCCGGTCGGCAGCGCGGTGGTGCTCGTCGACAACTCGGACACCCAGAACATCTCCGCCACGGGCACCTGGACCAAGGGTTCGCTCACCGGCCAGCAGGGCTACGACCACCAGGTCCACGCCGCCGGCACGGGCACGGACGCCTTCACCTGGACCCTCAACATCCCGAAGAACGGCACCTACACCGCCTACGTCAAGTACCCGAAGGTCACCGGGGCCGCCACGGCCGCGAAGTACACGGTCACCAAGTCCGACGGCACCAAGACGGACGTCACCCGCGACCAGAACGCCGCCGCCGGCACCTGGGTCAGCCTCGGCTCGTTCGCTTTCACCCAGGGCAACGCGGCCAAGCTCCAGCTGTTCCAGAACAGCGCGGGAGCGGTCGTCGCCGACGGCGTCAAGCTCGTCCGGGACAACTCCGGCGACACCGACACCGAGAAGCGGACCTTCACCTACGCCTACGACCTCAACGGCAACCTCACGTCGATCGACGACACCTCGTCCGGCACGAAGATCGACGCCTACACGATGACCTACACGGGCCTCAACCAGGTCCAGAAGATCACCGAGGCGCTGGCCGGCCAGGAGAAGCGGTCCACGACCTACGTCTACGACGCCAACGGCCAGCCGGACACGGTCACCCACCCCGACCAGTTCAACAAGTACACCTACGACCTGCGCGAACTGGTCAAGTCGGTGTCCGTCGGCAAGGACGCCGCGGACGCCTCGCCCAAGGTCACCGGCTACACCTACACCGACCGCGGCCAGAAGCTGCGGGAGACCAAGGCCAACCGGAACACCGTCGACTACACCTACTTCCTCGACGGCGAGATCAAGACCTCCGTCGAGAAGAAGGCCGACGGCACCCTCGTCGCCGAGCACACCTACGCCTACGACGCCAACGGCAACAAGGCGCGGGACGTGGCGAAGAAGATGAACGCCGACAACCACGCGGCGTACCTCTCCTCCACCACCGACTTCACCTACGACCCGGCCGACCGGCTGGCCTCCTCGGTGAAGACCGGCACCGGCGCGGGCACCGAGACATACGTCCACGACGACAACGCCAACGTCATCAGCCAGACGGTCAAGGGAACGTCCACGACGTTCACCTACGACCGCAACCGGCTGCTGAAGGCGACCTCCGGCGGGACGACGGCGACGTACAACTACGACCCGTTCGGCCGCCAGGAGTCGGTGACCGGCGGCGGCGAGGTCGTCTCGCGCAACGTCTACGACGGGTTCGACCACGTCGTCGAGAGCAGCAAGCTGACCGAGACCGGCGGCCAGGAGGTCACGAAGTACGCCTTCGACCCGCTGGACCGCACCGTCAGCAAGACGGTCGGCGCCAAGACCACCGACTTCACCTACCTCGGCCTGTCCGGCGAGATCCTCGGTGAGGCGGAGGCGGGCCGGCTGACGAAGTCGTACCAGTACAGCCCGTGGGGCGAGCGTCTCTCGCAGATCAAGCACAACACGGACGGCACGACCGAGGACAGCTACTACGGCTACAACAGCCACACCGACGTCGAGACGCTGACCGCGGCCGACGGAAACACCCGCGCCACGTACGGCTACACCGCCTACGGCAAGGACGACACCTCCGAGTTCACCGGCATCGACAAGCCCGACGCCGCCGACCCCACGAAGGAGTCCTACAACCCCTACCGCTTCAACGCGAAGCGCTGGGACGCCCAGTCCGGCACCTACGACATGGGCTTCCGGGACTACAGCCCCGGACTGAACCGCTTCACCAGCCGCGACATGTACAACGGCGCCCTCGCCGACATGCGCCTGGGCAGCGACCCGATGACCGGCAACCGGTACGCCTTCACCGGCGGCAACCCGGTCAGCTTCGTCGAGCTCGACGGCCACTGCTACCCGGCGGCCACCTGCTATGGCGGCGACTCGTCCGGGACGTCGTCCGGCTCCAGCGGCAGCAGCGAGTGCGACCAGTACGGCTACCACGTCAAGGACGCCTGCCTGGCCGCCGGTTCGGGCTCGCCGACCGGCGACGGCGGCGACTTCCTGTGGGGCATGGGACGGATGCTCGCCTCCACCCTGGAGTTCTTCGGCGAGGTCGGTCCCGGCTGCTGGTTCCAGGACTGCGTCACGATCCAGGAGGACTACGACAAGTTCGCCGAGGAGCACGGCGCGGACACCGGCTCCGACATGTACGGGAGCGGCGAGGTCGTCGCCAGCCTGCCGTTCCTGGCCCGCGGCGCGTTCCAGATGCTGCGCAGGCTCGCGGCGGGGGCGGAGGCCGCTTCGGCGACGTCCGTCTGGAAGCTGCCGGCCAACGAGCGCGGCATCGCCATCGAGGACATGCGCGGCGGAAACCTGCCGAACAGCTTCCCGACGATCGACCGCTGGGACGCGGCCACCGGCACGGCCACCAGCATCAAGTCCATCGACACGACGCTGGCCTCGTACCAGCAGGCGTCGAGCATCCGCGGTCTCGGCCGGAAGTACGTGCGTGACGTGGCGAACTTCAACGGTCGGGATTGGCGCGGCACGAACGTCGAGGGAAGCGCGGTCCAGACCCGCAGGCTGGAGATCGGCGTGCCGCCGGGCATGACCAGCGCCCAGCAGGGGGCGCTGAACGACGTGGTCACCTACGGCCAGCAGCAGGGGGTGGTCGTGGAGATCTTCGAAGTGCCGTGACCGAGGGGGCGGCCGGCGGCGGGGCCGCCCCCCCCCCCCCGCCGCCCCCCCCGCCCA
>NZ_JBEYYW010000040.1:0-60269 GCF_040645695.1 Streptomyces sp. NPDC046712
GGCGTCCTGGTGGTGGTGTCGCTCGTAGGCGAGGGGGGGGGCATCACGTCGCGGCAGGATGTGCTGCGCGTCGCGATGATGTCGGCCGAAGTCCGGGTGGGCGCGCGCGACGCCCGCCCGGACGGCGGGCCGCTGCGCGTCGGTCACGTGAGTGCCCGCTGCGGCAGCGCTCCTATGAAGCGTTCGAAGGAGCCCCGCTCGGTCCGGCCGTCCTCGAAGACGGCGTCGAAGCCCGCGGCGACGAGCTCCTCGATGTGCGCGTCGTCCTCACCGCCGGAGATGCCCAGCTTGCCGCCGATCACCATCGGGGTCCCCGCCAGGGCGGGCACGGCGCGGAGCTTGCGGATCACGCGGAGCCCGTCCTGGTAGCCGTGCCCGTTGACGCTGCTGATGACCACCAGGGCCGGGTTGTGCTCCCGGATCTCGGATTCCAGGAGTTCGTCGGGGACGGTCGGCCCGAGGTTGACGACGTCGTAGCCGAGCTCCTCGATGAGCAGCTGCAGGAAGACCAGGTTCCAGGTGTGGGCGTCCGAGGAGAGGCCGCTGACGACGACCGTCTCGCGCCGGGCGCCGGCGGGCAGTCCGCCGGTGGCGACGGGGGTGCTGTCGGAAAGGATCGTGTCTCGGAGGCTCATACGGTGGTCCTGATGTGCTCGATACGGGAGACGGAGACGACGTCGTCGCCGCGGACGACGGCTTCGACGGGGGCGGGCCTGCCGAGGAACATCAGAAGGCTCGACGTGGGGCCGTAGGCGCCGGCGTTGGGGATCTCGATCACGTCGCCGCCGTCGAGGGGCGGCAGCTTGACGTCCCTGCCGAGGACGTCGCCCGGCGTGCACAGCGGGCCGACGAGGCTGGCCTTGCGCCAGTCGCCGGTGTCCGCGCCCTCCGGGTCGGGGCTGACCGCGACGGGCAGCAGCCGGCCGATGCCGGACATGCCGCCGAAGGTGTTGATGCCGGCGTCGAGGATGACGAACGTACGGCCGCGGCTCTCCTTGATGTTGACGACTCCGGCGAGGAGGGAGCCGCTGTCGCCGACGAGGTAGCGGCCCGATTCGCAGGCCACGGTGGGGAATCCCTGGCGCCAACGGGGGAAGTGCTCGTCGAGCGCCTCCTGAAGGGCGGCGCGCAGCCGGGTGTAGACGGGGCGCTGTCCGGGGACGGCGTAGGGCGCGGAGAATCCGCCGCCGATGTCGAGGAAGCGCGGTTCGATGCCGGTCTCGGCGAACATGGCCGCGGCGACGGCGATGGTGTTGCGGAACTCGCCGATGAGCGCGTCCTCGTCGCGGGCGTTGCTCAGGGGGAAGAAGTGGGCGCCGGCGAGGCGTACGCCTTCCACGGCCCGCAGGCCGGGCATCAGGTCGGCGAGGGTCTCGCTGTCGATGCCGAACTGCGAGGGGGCGCCGGTCATCCGGATGCTGGTGGTGGCGCTCGCGGACACGCTGTTGATACGGAGCAGGGCCTCGGCGACGATGCCGAGCCGGGTCGCCGCTGCGCCGATGTGCTGCAGGTCGGTGAGGGACTCCACGGAGAACATCCGCACGCCCTTGGCGAGTACCTCGTCCAGTTCGCCGTCGGTCTTGCCGGGGCCGGTGTAGAGGCACTCCCCCGCGTCGAATCCGGCGGTCAGGGCGGCGGCCAGTTCGCCGGTGGAGCTGATCTCGGCGCGGCAGGCGCGGTCCGAGCCCTCCCGGAGCGCACGGAGCACTTCCGGGTGGGGGTTGGCCTTCACGGCGCAGAAGAGTTCGAACTCCTCCGGGAGCGCGGCGAAGAGGTCGTCCCTGGCCGCCTCGACCCGGTCGAGGTCGTAGACGTAGAGCGGAGTGCCGTAGCGCTCCGCGAGGTCCGCGTAACGGGTCACTTCTGGGTCCCCTCGAGAAGCTCGATGAGCTTCTTCCTGTCGTTCTTGCCGTTCTGGGTGAGCGGTATCGCGTCGACCGCGTGGCAGATGGAGGGCACTTTCTGCGCCTCCAGGCGGGCGTTGAGTTCGCGCAGGATCTCGTGCCTGCCGCGCTGCGTCTCGACGAAGAGGACGAGGTCGCGGTCGCCTTCCGGGGGCAGGACGGCGGCGGCGCGCACGCCGTCGATGTCCGTGGCGGCGGACTCGATCTCGACGGTGCTCATGCGGACGCCCTTGCGCTTGAACATGTCGTCGCGCCGGCCCTCGAAGTACAGATAGCCGTCGTCGTCGAGGCGGCCGTAGTCGCCCGTGTGCAGACGGAGCCCGCCGGTGGCGGGGTCGGTGCGGAACGCCTTGGCGGTCTGCTCGGCGTTGCGCCAGTAGCCGGGCATCACGTGCGGGCCGACGGCGACGATCTCGCCGGTCTCGCCGGCCGGCAGGGGGTTGCCCGCCTCGTCCAGGATCAGTACCTCGGTGCCCGGCAGTGGCAGTCCCACGGCGTCCGGCCGCTCGTGCTCCTGGTCCGGTGGCATGACGGTGATGCGCTTGCACTCGGTCTGTCCGTACTGGCGCACGACCTGGCTGCCGGGGAATCGGGCCCGCAGCTCGTCGATGGTGGCCTGGGGCAGTGCGGCGCCGGTGTTGGTGAACAGCCGTACGCGGGGCGCGGGGTCGTCCTCGCGCTCCGCGAGGCGGACGATCATGGCGGCGAGCGACGGCACGATCGGCACGATGGTGGCTCCGGTCTCCCGGATGCGGCGCAGCAGCACGAGGTCGGAGGCGCCGTCGGCGAGCACGATCTCGGATCGGCCGATGACGGAGAGCAGCACCTTGTACAGGCCGTAGTCCCAGGAGATCGGGAAGCGGCAGAAGACGACGTCGTCCGGGCGGTAGCCGATGACGTTCTCGATGGCCGCGGAGGCGAAGGTGATCTGGGAGTGGGGGCAGATCACGGCCTTGGGGGCGGCGGTCGATCCGGAGGTGTAGACGAGGACCGCCACGTCGTCCGGTTCGACAGGGGTGTACGGGGCGCGGGAGTCGGTGTCGGCGTGCTTGCGGACCTCGACCAGGACGGAGTCCTGGTCGCGGACGACGGCTCCGGTCAGGGCGCCGACGGTCTCCAGGGAGGCGGGGCTCACCAGGACGAGCGACGGTTCGGCGTTCTTGAGGACGGGGGCGAGGTGGAAGGTCTTCATCCCGGGGTTGAGGGGGACGAAGACGACACCGAGCATGGCCGCGCCGAAGAACATGGCGACCAGCTCCCGTGTGGTGGGGAGTTGGACGACCAGCCGGTCGCCGCGCCCGAGGCCCTGGTCCGACAGCCAGGACGCGAACGCCTGGGCAGCGGCCTCGAGCTCGGCGTAGGTCCACGTTCCCGAGGCGTCGGTGACCGCCTTCGACGCTGCCGAGTCGGCCGCCGCTTCGGCCAGCAGTTCGTGAACGAGTCTGGTGCGGGACGAATTCGCCGTACCGGCTGCCGCGCCGGTTATTCGGTCCCCGACGGAAAGGGGGTCCAAGGCCATTCTCCTGTCGCCGGCTCCGAGGTTCGTACCGGCTATTTCACCGGTACGAACCTCGAATGGAGGGGATTCAAATCCCTGGCAACGTTAGTCGGAGCCGACCCTGCCGTCCCACCCCTAGTTCCCCCTATTGCCGCCGCGTACTCAGCGGTCGGCAATCAGGGCTGCCGCGGCACGATTCCGCAGTTCCTTGCGATCGACTTTCCGGTTGGCATTCAGGGGCAATTCATCGAGATGTACATATCGCTTGGGCAGGAGCCCCCGCGGTAGGACCTCGCCCAGCTGCTTGGCGAACGCGGACGGGCGCACGGGCTCGGGTCCGGTGTAGTAGACGACGAGCTGGGTGCCGTCGTCGGTGACGGCGTCGACGGTGACGGCCTCGGTGACGCCGTCGACGCCGGCGAGCGCGTGGTCGATCTCGGCGAGTTCGACCCGCCAGCCCTGGAGCTGCACCTGTGCGTCCATGCGGCCCAGGTAGGCGAGTTGCGGGTCCGAGGCGTCGCCGACGCGCCGGACGCGGTCGCCGGTGCGGTACCAGGTGCGGCCGTCCCGTTCCAGGAAGCGGCCGGCGTCGTCCCCGGGGTCGAGGTAGCCGGGCGCCATCTGCGGGCCCGTGATGCACAGTTCGCCCTCGTCGGCGACCGCCCGGTCGTGGGCGTCGAGGAGGAGCTGGTCGTGACCTTCGTGGATCGTGCCGATGGGGACGACGCCGTTGACGGAGAGGCCCGGTGAGACCTCGGGATCCCAGCGGTGGGCGGCGATGGTGACGGTGAACTCGGTCGGGCCGTAGAGGTTCTCCAGCGTCGAGCCGGGCGCCGCGCGCTGCCAGTCCTGCGCGTCCTGGCACTTGAGCGCCTCGCCGGCGAAGAAGCTCCAGCGCAGGCCGGGCATGGCCGCGGGGGCGAGTGCGCCGGTACGCCGAGCCAGGGAGATTGCGCTCGGTGTGGAGAACCAGACGGTGACGCCGTGTTCGGCCAGGTGCCGGGGCAGGTCGCGGTATCCCTGCGGAGGGATCCAGTGCGCGGTCGCGCCGGCCCCCCAGGCGCAGAAGAGGTCGAACAGCGAGCAGTCGAAGTTCAGGTCGAACGTCTGGGAGAGGACGTCGTCGGGCGTGAAGTCGTAGCGCCGGTCCAGCAGCTCGAAGTAGTGGTGCGTGTTGCCGTGGGTGAGGGGCACGCCCTTGGGCCGGCCGGTGGAGCCGGAGGTGAACAGCATGTAGGCGGTGTCCTGCGGGAGCACGGGTCGCGGCGCGTCGAGTGCGTGGCGGTCCCGTACGTCGACGCGGCGCAGCCCGGCGCCGAGGACGGTGTTCTCCTCCGGGACGAGCACCGGGACGTGGCTGCCGGGCCCGAGCAGTCCGGGCAGCGCGGCGCTGCCCGGGCCGTCCGCGACGACCGCGGAGAGCGGCGCGGCCTCCAGCATCGCCTTGGTGCGGGCCTGCGGGAAGTCGGGGCGGAGCGGCACGACGGCGGCGCCCGCGTAGAGCGCCGCGAGGATGCCGGTGTAGGCGGTGGCGCCCTTGGCGGCGAGGACGCCGACGGTCGTGGGCTTCCCATCGGCCGCCGCGAGCAGCGAACCGGCCCAGCGCAGGGCGCGTTCGTGGGTCTGCTCGTACGTGAGGGTCTCGGCGCCCGCGCGGAAGGCGGCGCCCCGTGGGGCGGCCGCCAGTCCGCGCAGGAACCGACCCGCGAGTGCGGGATCGGACGGACCGCCCATCAGGCGGCCTGGTGGATCAGCGCCGACAGCGCGGCCCAGAGGACGGCCGGTGTCTGGAAGGTCTCCAGGCTCAGGGCCTCGTCCTGGAAGTGCACGTCGTAGGCGCGCTCCAGCGCGGCCAGCAGTTCGACGGTGCCCAGGGAGTCGAGGCCGACGTCACGCAGCGGGGTGTCGGGGGCGAGCTGCTCGTCCTCGCCCATGAAGGGCAGATAGCCGCGGAGTGTCTCTTCGAATGTCTCGTCCCACATGAGGGGCTCCCTGCTCTGGTGGTGGTGTGGTTGGAAGGGAATTGCGGTGGTCGTGCGAGAGGTCGTGCGGTGCCCGGCGCTACGCCTGCCGGGCCGTGGCCGCGGTGCGCCTGGGGCGTGAGCGGGGGCGCATGGCGACGGCGGGGGACGCCGGCACGACCTCGAAGGTCTCGCGCGTCACGGGGACCCGCCCGAAGAGGGCGTCGGGGCCCGCCACGCACACCGTGCGCACGCCCAGCGCCTTCAGCGAGGAGACGACGGAGGGCCAGTTCATGGGCGTGACGAAGCTGTCGAGGAGCATCGTGCGCACCCCCTCGGCCGTGGTCAGCACGGCGCCGTCCTGGTCGGCGACGACGGGCAGCCGCGGGTCGTGGAAGTCCAGGCCGGAGAAGACCTCCTTCTCGACCTTGGCCCGCAGCGGGCCGAACGCCGTGCAGTGCACGGGCGGCCGCATGGTGTACAGCGACATGCCGCCCCGGGACCGCAGCATGGGCAGGAACCATTCCAGGCTGGACTCGCGCATCGACACCATGTGGAAGTCGTGGTCCACGTGGCAGGACACCTCGTGGAACTCGCCGCGCGCGTCGAACTCGGCGAACAGTTCGGCCAGTTTGTCCGCCGGCGTCCGCAGGAAGGAATGCGTCACCACGTCCTGGTGCGCGGTACGGAAGTAGTCCTCCATGCACCGGGCCCCTTCGGCCGTCATCCGGACGGCGTCCTCGAAGGACAGCGCACCGGTGTACGCGGCCAGGGCCTTCTCCCCGAAACTGGGGCCGGTGCACACCTCGGGGACGAACCCGAGCGTGTCGGCGGCCCAGCGGGCGGACGCGAGGCAGTTGACGAGAAAGGCGACCTGCGCGGCCTCCGAGTAGTCCCCGCCGTCCTGGTCGTCGCGGAACCGGTCGATCAGGTGGTAGCCGAGGACGTCGTCCGCCCGCGCGGCGAACTCCCGCGCCGCGGGGTTGATCAGCATGAACTTTCCCACCTCCGCGAAGGGTGAGGCGCTCATGCCGGGAAAGACGATCGCGTTCTCCGCGCGGATCGCGGTGCTCATGGACGTACCTTTCGTTTCTCGGGGCCCGGACGGCGCGCTCACCAGCTCACCCACAGGCTGCGGGGGCTGCGCACCAGCCCCGGTCGCCAGGGCACGTCGGCCGGGTCGCCGGCCAGGGCGAGCCCGGGGAAGCGCCGTACAAGGGCCATGAGCGTCATCTGCAGCTCCGTCCGGGCCAGCTGGGAGCCGAGGCAGTGGTGCACGCCGTGTCCGAAGGAGACGTGCGGGTTGTGTACGCGCGTGATGTCCAGGTGCTCCGGATCGGCGAAGACCTCCGGGTCGCGGTTGGCCGACGCGAGGGACGGCAGCACGTACTCGCCCGCCCGCACCGTCACGTCTCTGAACCGGACGTCCTCGGTGGCGTACCGGGGGAAGAGCGAGACGGTGTGGAAGGGGATCCAGCGCAGCAGTTCCTCCACGGCCCGGGGCACGAGGCCGGGTTCGCGGCGCAGCAGGTCGAACTGGTCGGGGTGGGTGAGGAGCGCGTACACGAAGTTGGGGATCTGGGAGGCGGTGGTCTCCGCTCCCTTGGTGATCAGTCCGACGACCTGGGTGGTGAGTTCCTCGTCCGTGCATCGCGTTCCCTCGTCCCAGCTCTCCGCCAGGAGGCTCACGAGATCGGGGGCAGGGTGCGCGCGCCGGGCGGCGACGAGCTCCTCCACGTACGCGAACAGCGCCTCGTACGCCCGGCGCGCCCTCCCCCCGTCGTCCTCGGCGGTGGACATCAGGTCCTGCGACCAGCCTCTGATCCTGAGGTGGTCCTCGGCCGGGAGGCCCAGCAGGCGGCCGATGACGGCGGCCGGAATCTGGAAGGCCAGCGAGTCGACCAGGTCGAACGCGCGCTGCCCCTCGGACCGTCCGGCCACCTCGTCGACCAGGGCGGCGACGGCCTGCTCGGTGTCCTGCCGCATCACCTGGGCGCGGCGGTCCGTGAAGACGTTCGCCGTGATCTTCCGGGTACGGGCGTGGCCGGGAGGATCCATGCCGAGCAGCCCGGTTCCGGAGGCGTCGTCCTTCCGTAGCCGGGGAGGGTCTCCGGCGATCGCACGACGCCTGCTGAAGCGGGGATCGCTCAGCAGCAGGCGTACGTCGTCGTAGCGGGTGACGAGCCAGGAGTCCTCACCGTACGGCAGCCGGACCCGGCTGAGCGGTTCCTCGGTGCGAAGCTCCGCGTAGGTGGGATCGAGGGCCAGTGCCTCGGACGGACCGAAGGGGTAGCTGCGGATCCGCCGGCCGTAGGTCATCCCCCCTCCGCTTCCGCGAGCAGCCCGTCGAGATAGCCGAGCACGATCTCCTTGAACCGCTCGGGCTCCTCCAGGTGCGGAAGGTGGCTGGAGTTCTCCAGGATCTCCCACCTCACCTCGGGGATGTGGTCGAAGTACGGCTGCACGGTCGCGGGGGTCGCCTCGTCGTGCCGGCCGGTCAGCAGCAGCGTGGGCACCTCGATCCGGTGCACCTCGTCGGCGACCGACCAGTCCTTGAGGGTGCCGATCACATGGAACTCGTTGGGACCGTTCATGGTGTAGTACACGGTCGGGTCGTCGTAGATCTCCATGAAGGAGGCGACGAAGTCCCGGGGCCAGGGCACGACGCGGCAGACGTGCCGGTCGTAGAAGACCCGCATCGCCGTGAAGTACTCCTCGCTGTCCGTCGTCCCCGCGGCCTCGTGCCGGCGCAGCGTCTCCTGGACGTCCTGGGGCAGCCCGGCCCGCAGGACCTCCATCTCCTGGAGCCACAGGACATAGGACGCAGGGGCGTTGGCGATCACCAGTCCGCGCAGCCCCGACGGCCGCTCGGCGGCGTGCGCCGCGCCGAGGATGCCTCCCCACGACTGGCCGAACAGGATGTAGTTGTCGGCCACGCCCAGCTCGCGGAGCAGGTTGTCCAGTTCGTCCTTGAAGAGCTGGACGGTCCAGAAGTCCTCGCCCCGGTCGGGAAGGTGCGTGGAGCCGCCGTTCCCGAGCTGGTCGTAGTGGATCACCGGCCAGCCGGCGTCGGTCAGTTCGGTGAGGGCCAGCAGATAGTCGTGGGTGCTGCCGGGGCCGCCGTGCAGCACCACGACGGCCGGCCGGTCGGCGCCGAGATCTCCGGTCACGCGATACCAGGTCTTGTATTCACCGAAAGAAACAATGCCCTTGGCACTCGGCGGTCTTGACATCATCGATTCCTCTCAGAATTGTCCGGAAGTCGTCCGAATCCGGACCGTGCAGCCGAGTTCACAGGGGTTGAATTCTCCGTATCAACGGCGCATGACAAGGGAGTTGAGTTTCATGGCACGGTATACGTCCACCCCACCCCCGTAGACCCCTAATCGGCCCCTACGAACCCCTGACCACGGCGATTCCGCGGCCGTCGGCAGTTTCAGGCGCAGGTCGCCCGGACCCATTCCTCGACGACCTCGGCCGCCTCCACCGCGTTGTTCTCGATGATGGTGAAATGGGTTCCCGGCACCTCGGCGAGGTGGTGCGCCGTCGGCCAGTGCGCCCGCCAGTCGCCCTCGCCGGGGTCCGGCGTGGCGACGAACGAGTCCGTGGGCCTGACGAACAGCACGGGCGTCTTCATCTCCTCGGGCCGCAGCCCGCCGATCAGTTCGACGTACCGTCCCATGGCGCCGAGCCGGGTGACGTTGAACCCGCCGAAGTCGTCCTCCCGGTCGAACATGCCGGCCATCATCTGGCCCCAGAAACCGGTCGACGCGTTGTCGTCGTCGCCCGTGTTCGGCAAGTAGGAGTCGAGCAGGACGACACCCGCGGCGGGGGTGCCGGCGCGCTCCAGGTGCTCGGCGGCGGCGTGGGCGAACTGACCGCCCGAGGAGTAGCCGACGATCACGAACGGCTCACCGTCGGCCGCCCGCGCGATGTGCGCCGCGAACGCCTCGACCGCCGCCGGAACCGTCGCCGGAAGACGATCCGCCGGATGGAAGCCGAGGACGGGCAGGGCGATCACGTCGCGCACCTCCCGGAAGCGGGCGGCGAACCGCGCGTACTGCTGCGCGCCACCCATGGCCATCGGCGACGGCAGGCACACCAGCCGGGGACCCCGCGGCCCGCGCGCCAGCCGGACGGGCTCGGGGAACACGGTGCCCGAGCCGCCCTCGGCCGAGGCAGACTCCTCCAGTTCGGCCAGCGAATGGAACCAGGGACGGATGTGTCCCGCGGCCTTCAGGAGCCGGATGCCGCCCGGCAGATTGCTGGTCAGGATCGCCTGCCGGAACAGTCCGCGGAAGGTCTCGGGGGTCTCCCCGTCCCGGTCCGCGCCCGCGGCCGGCCGCCCGCTCCCTCCGGCGGATTGGGCGAGCCGCTCCCGAAGGTACGCCGCCAGCGCCGCCGGGGTGCGGTGGTCGAACAGCGCGCTGGTCGCCAGGTCGGCTCCGGTCGCCTTGTTCACCAGGTTGCGGATCTCCATCGCCGACAGCGAGTCGACCCCCGCCTCCAGGAAGTCCCGGTCGGGCTCCGCCTCCTCGGCGGACGCGTAGCCGAGGACCACCGCGGTACGCGTGAGGACGAGGTCGAGCAGGATCCGTTCCCGCTCGGCCTCGGGCAGCGCCGCGAAACCGTCGGGCAGCCCGCCGGGCGTGTCCGCCCGCCTCGCCCGCCGCGCCGGCACCCGCACCAGTTCGCGCAGCAGCGCGGGCACCTCGACCACGTCCGCACGGGCCCGGATGGGCGCCGTGTCGAGCCGTACGGGCAGCAGGGCGGCCCGCTCGGAACGCAGGGCCTCGGTGAAGAGCGCGAGCCCCTCGTCGCCCGAGAGCGCGAGGATGCCGGAGGCCGCGAGGCGCTGCCGTTCGGCGTCTCCGATCGACTCGGCCATGCCGTCCCCGGCGGTCCACAGGCCCCAGCCGAGCGAGACGGCGGGCAGACCCGCGGCCCTGCGCCGCTGCGCCAGGGCGTCCAGAAACGCGTTGGCCGCCGCGTAGTTGCCCTGACCCGCACTCCCCAGCGTGCCCGCCAGGGAGGAGAACAGGACGAAGGCGGAAAGGTCGCTGCCACGCGTGAGCTCGTCCAGGAGCACCGCGGCGTCCGTCTTCGGGCGCAGGACTCGCGCCAGGCGCTCGGGGGTCAGGGAGGTGAGCGTCCCGTCGTCCAGGACTCCGGCCGTGTGCACGACCGCCGTCAGCGGACGGTCGGACGGCACGGCCCCGAGGAGCCGCGACAGCGCCGCCCGGTCGGCCACGTCGCAGGCGGCGACCGTCACGGTCTTGGCCCCCGCGTCGGCGAGCGTCCTGGTCAACTCGCTTACCCCTGGCGCCTGTTCGCCACGCCTGCTGACGAGGAGCAGATGGCGCGCTCCATGGTGCTCGACCAGGTGACGTGCCACGACGCTGCCGAGTCCACCGGTGCCTCCGGTGATCAGAACGGTGCCCTCGGGGTCGACGGCGATCGCCCCGGTCCCGTCCTCCGACCCGGTGTCGGGTGCGGACCCACTGCTCCCTTCGGGCCTGGTCGCCTTACGCAGCCGCGGGACCAGCAGCCGGCCGGCGCGGACGGCCACCTCGGGCTCGTCGAGGTCTGCCGCGGCGGCGAGCGTCTCCAGGGAGAGCCCCGCGCCGTCCGTGCCGACGTCGACCGTGGTGAACCGGCCCGGGTACTCCTCGTGCGCGGAGCGCAGAAGACCCCAGACGGGCGCTTCCGCGAGTCCGGGCACGGTCTCGTCGGCGGTGACGGCCACCGCCCCTCCCGTGACGACCACCAGATGCGACCCTTCGAGCCGCGCGTCCGCGACCCAGCCCTGCAGCACCTCCAGTGTGTGCCGGGCCGTCGCGTGCGCGTGTTCCGTGAGGCCGGGGGTGGCGGGGGTGGGGGTGCCGGGGGTGGGGGTACTGGTGCCGGTGGGGGTGGTGGTGCCGGCGGACGCGGTCGGTCCGGTCACGGCGGTCGGGTGCGGGACGGGCTGACGCAGAACGACGACCTCGGGCGCGTCCTGGCCCGCGTCGAGGCGCTCGACGAGGGCGGCGAAGCCGTCGTACACCGTCACCTGGTGGTCGAAGCCCGTTCCGCCGCCGCCCAGCACGGCCCACCGGGACGCGTCGGGGGCGGTGGCGGTAACGGCACCCGGAACCGGGACCCAGTCCACCTGGAACAGCGCTTCGGACAGTACGCTCCGCGCCGCGAGCTGCTCGGCCGGCAACGGACGCACCACGAGCGAACCCACGGACGCCACCGGGTGCCCCGCCTCGTCGGCGAGGTCGAGCGCCACCGCCCCCTGTGTCCCCGTCCCGTCCGCCGCCCCGGCCGTCCGTACGCGTACACGCAGAGCGGTCGCGCCGGTCGCGAACACCTCGACGTCCGTCCACGCGAAGGGCAGCCCGCCCTCGCCCACGGAGCCGGACAGGCTCACCGCGTGCAGGGCCGCGTCGAGGAGCGCGGGATGAATCCCGAACGACTCGGCGTCACCGTAGGCGCTCTCGGGGAGCTCGACCTCGGCGAACACCTCCCCGTCGGCCGTCCAGGCGGCCGTCAGCCCCTGGAAGACGGGCCCGTACTCCAGGCCGGCCGCGGCCAGATCCGTGTACACCGCGTCCACGTCGACGGGTCGGGCGCCGTACGGCGGCCAGGCGGACAGGTCGAACGCCGACGCCGACGTGGCGCGGCTCTCCCCCACCGTTCCGGTCGCGTGGAGCGTCCACTCCGTCCCCTCCACCGCACCGGCAGCCCGCGCGTACACCCGGACCTCGCGCTCGCCGCGCTCGTCCTCCGCGGCGACCACGGCCTGCAGGACGACGGCCCCACGCTCCGGCAGGACGAGCGGTGCCGTGAGGACCAGCTCACCGATCCGTTCGCAGCCGACCTGCCGGCCCGCGCGCAGCACGAGATCGCTGAAGGCCGCACCCGGCAGGATCACCGCGCCGGAGACGGTGTGGTCCGCCAGCCAGGGGTACCTGTCGAGCCCGATCCGCCCTGTGAGGACGAACCCCCCGGAGTCGGGAAGCTCGACACCCGCCCGCAGGAAGGGGTGCCCGGCGTCCACCTGGCCGAGGGCAGCGGTGTCACCTGCGTCATGGCCCGCATCGAGCCAGTGGCGCTCGCGCTGGAAGGCGTAGGTGGGCAGGTCGACGCGCTGAGCGCCGGTGCCGGTGAACAGGGCCGACCAGTCGACATCGACGCCGGCTTCGAAGACCGCACCGAGGGCGGTGAGGAAGGTGGTGGGTTCGTCGCGGTCGCGGCGGAGGACCGGGGTGAGGACCGCGTTCTCGGGCTTGTCCAGGCACCCGTGGGCCATCGCCGACAGGACACCGTCCGGGCCGAGTTCGAGGTACGTCGTCACACCCGCCGATTCGAGAGCGCGGATACCGTCCGCGAAGCGGACCGGCTGACGGACATGACGCACCCAGTACTCCGGGTCGGTCAGATCCGATGCCTGAGCGAGCTGGCCGGTCACGTTCGACACCATCGCGAGACGCGGCTCGGAGAACGACAGGCCCCGCACGACCTGCCGGAACTCCTCCAGCATCGGATCCATCAACGGCGAGTGGAACGCATGCGACACCGCGAGCTGCTGCGCCGAGACGCCACGAGCCTCCAAGGTCGCAACGACATCGTCCACGGCGCTCGCCGCACCCGAGATCACCACCGACGACGGCCCATTGACCGCAGCCACACCCACCTCGGCCTCACGACCGGCGAGTAGAGGGAGTACGTCGGCCTCGCTCGCCCGCACCGCGACCATCACACCGCCGGCAGGCAGAGCCTGCATCAACCGACCCCGCGCCACCACCATCCGGCACGCGTCTTCGAGCGAGAACACTCCCGCCACATGTGCGGCCGCGATCTCACCGACCGAGTGGCCGGCGAGATGGTCAGGCCGGACCCCGAGAGACTCGACCAGACGGAAGAGCGCGACCTCGACGGCGAAGAGAGCCGACTGGGTGTAGACGGTCTGGTTCAGCAGCCCCTCGGCGCCCTCCCCCGCGATCACCTCACGCAGCGGACGCTCAAAGACCCCCTGCCCGTCCAGCAGCCCGCACACCTCGTCCAAAGCCTCAGCGAACACCGGGAACGCCGCAGCAAGACCCGCAGCCATCCCCACCCGCTGCGACCCCTGCCCCGTGAACAAGAACGCCGACTTGCTTCCCGTGCGGGCGGCACGCGGGGCGTTCTCCCCTCGGCTCACGGCTTCGAGGCGAGCCCGGAGCTCGTCCCCGTCGGCACCGAGCACCACAGTGCGGTGCTCCAGGACGGCCCGCGACTTGATCAGGGAGAAGCCCACGTCGGTCAGGGAGTGGCCCGCGCCACGGCCGGTCGTGTGGTCGACCAGTCGCCGGGCTTGCGCGCGCAGCGCCTCGGCCGTACGCCCCGACACCACCCACGGCACCGGAACACCCGACGGCCAGCCCACACCCGTCGCCTCAGACGTACCAGCCTCGACCGCAGGAGCCTGCTCAAGAATCACGTGAGCGTTCGTGCCGCTGATGCCGAACGACGACACACCCGCACGACGCGGAGCACCATCAGCCGTCTCCCACGCACGCGACTCCGTCAGCAGCTCAACCTCGCCCGCCGACCAGTCCACGTGCGACGACGGCTCGTCGACATGCAGCGTCGTCGGTAACAGGCCATGCCGCATCGCCTGAACCATCTTGATGACGCCGGCGACACCGGCTGCGGCCTGCGTGTGACCCAGGTTCGACTTGATCGAACCCAGCCACAACGGGCGGTCCGCACTGCGGTCCTGGCCGTACGTCGCGAGGAGCGCGTCGGCTTCGATCGGGTCACCCAGTGTCGTGCCCGTCCCGTGTGCCTCGACGGCATCGACGTCCGAAGCGGAGAGCCCCGCGTTGGCGAGGGCGGCGCGGATCACGCGCTGCTGCGACGGGCCGTTCGGCGCCGTCAGACCGTTGCTCGCGCCGTCCTGGTTCACCGCCGAACCACGCACGACCGCCAGGACCTGATGGCCCTTGGCCCGAGCGTCCGACAGACGCTCGACAAGCAGCACACCCACACCCTCGGCGAAGCCGGTGCCGTCGGCTCCGTCGGCGAACGCCTTGCAACGGCCGTCGGGCGCCAGGCCGCGCTGACGGCTGAACTCCACGAACGTACCCGGTGTCGCCATGACGGTGACGCCGCCGGCGAGCGCGAGGTCGCACTCGCCACGACGCAGCGCCTGCACCGCGAGGTGCAGGGCGACCAGCGACGACGAGCACGCCGTGTCCACCGACACTGCCGGCCCCTCCAGCCCGAAGGTGTAGGACACGCGGCCGGAGACGATGTTCCCGCTGCCGAAGCTGTTCGGGTAGTCGTGGTACATCACGCCGGAGTAGACGCCGGTCCTGGTGCCGCGCAGCGTCGCCGGCGGAATACCGGCGTGCTCCATGGCTTCCCACGACGCCTCCAGCATGAGCCGCTGCTGCGGGTCGAGCCCGGCCACCTCACGCAGGCCGATGCCGAAGAACTTGGCGTCGAAGTCCCCCGCGTCGTGCAGGAATCCGCCGTCCGTGCTGTACGTGGTGCCGGTCCGCTCACCTGCCGGGTCGTAGAGGCGGGCGAGGTCCCAGCCGCGGTCGTCGGGGAACGGGGTGATGCCGTCCTTGCCGTCGCGGACGAACTCCCACAGTTCGTCGGGGTCCGCCGCACCGCCCGGGAACCGGCAGGCCATGCCCACGATGGCGATCGGTTCGCGTGTGGCCGACACGAGCTTGCGGTTCTGCTCCCGTAGCCGCTCGGTCTCCTTGAGCGAGGAGCGCAGCGCCTCGACGAGCTTCGTTTCGTTCTGGGCCATGGTGGACTAGGCCTCCCGCGTCGTGTCGTTGAGCGCCATCGAGATGAGGCTCTCGGTGTCCATCTCGTCGATGTCCTCGATGCCGGCCTCCCCGTCGCCCGACGGCTGCCCGTCGGTGTCGTCGAGGCCGGCCAGTTCGAGGAGGCTGTCCATGAGTCCGGACTCCCGGAGCCGGGACAGCGGAATCGTCTGCAGCGCGAGCCGCACCCGGGCCTCCGGGTCGGCGGCGAGCCGGTCCGGGTCCGCCGGGATCTGCGGGGCGAGTTGCTCCCTGAGGTGCCGGGCCAGTACCCGGATGCTGGGGTAGTCGAAGATCAGGCCGGCGGCCAGCCGGAGCCCGGTCTCCTCCCCCATGCGATTGCGGAACTCGACGGACGTCAGCGAGTCGAAGCCGAGTTCGTTGAACGCCCGCTCCGCCTCGATGCCGTCCGCGTCCTTGTGGCCCAGCACCAGTGCGGCCTGGTGGCGCACCAGGGCGACGAGGATCGCCTCCTGCTCGTCCTCGGTGGCGGCTCCGGCGAGGCGTCGCTTCAGCGCGTCGGCGCCGACGGCTTCGCTGCCCACGGCTCGCCGCCGGACAGGCGTCCGTACGAGTCCGCGGAACAGCCCCGGAAGCTCGGCAGCACCTGCCCTGCCCAGGGCCTTGAGGTCCAGTGCCACGGGGACGGAGACAGGAGCGCCCGTGGCCATGGCCGCATCGAAGAGCGCGGTGCCCCGCTCCTCGTGCAGCGGTGCGATGCCCGAGCGGGCGGCTCGCTGCACATCGGCCTCCGACAGGCCGCCGGCCATCCCGCCCGTGGCGTCCGTGCCGTCCGTGCCCCACAGCCCCCAGGCGAGGGAGGCGGCCGGAAGGCCGGCCGCGGCCCGGTACCGGGCCAGGGCGTCCAAGTAGGCGTTGGCCGCCGCGTAGTTGCCCTGTCCGGGGCCGCCGAGAACACCACCCACTGACGAGAAGAGGACGAAGGCCTTCAGCGCGTGTTCCCGGGTCAGCTCGTGCAGATGCCACGCCGCGTCCGCCTTGGGGCGCAGGACGTTGGCCATACGCTCGGGGGTGAGGGAGGCGAGGGTCGCATCGTCGAGGACTCCGGCCGCGTGGACGACACCGGTCAGCGGGTGCGCGTCGGACAGTCCGTCCAGGACCTCTGCCAGGGCTTCGCGGTCGGCGACGTCGACGGACGCGAAGGCGACCGACTCGGCGCCGAGCGCCTCCAGTTCCTTCCGGAGGGCGGGGGCGTTCGGGGCGCCCTCGCCCCGCCGGCTCATCAGGAGCAGGTGCCGCACTCCGTGCCGAGCGACCAGATGCCGTGCGAACACCGGACCGAGACCACCGGTTGCGCCCGTGATGAGCACGGTCCCTTCCGCGTCCCACGGCGACACCGCTTCCGCCTCCGCGGTCTGCCGAGCCCGGACCAGACGCGGCACGTAGACGGCCCCCTCGCGGACCGCGACCTGCTCCTCCCCCGACGTGAGGATCCCGGGAAGCGCGCGCAGGGACGCCTCGTCGTCCAGATCGACGAGGACGATTCGGCCAGGGTTCTCAGCCTGTGCCGAACGGACCAGGCCGCCGACGGCCGCGCCGACCGGATCGGTCTGCGCCCCGCCCTCGGTCCGGCCGGCGGCGCCGGCCTCCACCGCGCCCCTGGTCAGGACGACGAGCCTCGCTGCCGCGAACCGCTCGTCCGCCAGCCATGCCTGGAGCAGTGACAGGACACGATCGATCTCGGCCCGCAGGGCGTCCGGCGACGCGTCGACCGGAGCGGACGCGCCCGCCGTGAAGGCACCTGTCGGCAGAAGCAGTACGTCGGTTCCGTCCTCCACCCCGTCCAGATCCGTCACGGCGACAGCATCCAGCCGGCTCCCGAGGTCGTCGGGACGGGCGGCGAGAACCATCCAGGTGCCGTCCCTGTCGAGGGTCGGCATCGTGGTCTCGACCCAGGCGACCTGGTGGAGGGCGTCGGAAGACGTCCCCGTGCCGGAACCGATCGCGCCGTCCGCAACCGGGCGCAGGGCCAGCGACCCCACGGAGGCCACCGGCCGTCCTTGCGCGTCGGCGACGTCGAGGGCCATCGATCCCTGTCCGGTCGTCGGCCGCAGCCTCACCCGGAGGCGGGTCGCCCCGGTCGCGAAGAGCTCAACGTCGGTCCATGCGAACGGCAGCTCGGCCTGCTCCGCGTTCCGGGCCAGCCCGATGGCGTGCAGGGCCGCGTCCAGGACCGCGGGGTGGAGAGCGAAGCGCTCCTCGCCCTCTGCCACCTCCTCCGGGAGCACGACGTCGGCCAGTACGTCGTCACCGTGCCGCCAGGCGCCCACGAGCCCCTGGAAGGCCGGTCCGTAGATCAGGCCGCCATCGGCGAACCTCTCGTACATGCCGTCCAGCGCGATGGGCTCGGCACCGACCGGGGGCCACACGCCCAGGTGGAACGACGGTTCCGTGTACTCGGCCGAGAGCGCACCCGTCGCATGCCGCGTCCAGGGCACATCGGCGTCCGCGTGCGTCTGCCTGGCGTGGACGGTGAAGCGACGCGTCCCCTCCGGCTCCAGGCCGCCGACCGAGATCTGGACGTCCACCCCACCCTGGTCGGGAACCACGAGCGGCGCCTCCAGCACCAGATCGGCGACACGGCCGCAGCCCACACGCTCGCCCACGTGCAGAGCGAGATCGACGAACCCCGTGCCGGGGAACAACGTGGTCCCGCCGAAGGCGTGATCCGCCAGCCACGGCGTGGCGCGGACGGACAGCCTTCCGGTGAACAGTCCGCCGTCGCCCTCGGCCAGTTCGATCGAGGAGGTGAGGAAGGGGTGCTCGGCAGACCCGCCGGCTACTGGCGTCACTGCGTCGAGCCAGTAGTGCTCGTGCTGGAAGGCGTAGGTGGGCAGGTCGACGCGCTGAGCGCCGGTGCCGGTGAACAGGGCCGACCAGTCGACGTCGACGCCGGCTTCGAAGACCGCGCCGAGGGCGGTGAGGAAGGTGGTGGGTTCGTCGCGGTCGCGGCGGAGGACGGGGGTGAGGAGGGCGTCCTCGGGCCTGTCCAGGCAGGCCTGGGCCATGGCCGACAGGACACCGTCCGGGCCGAGTTCGAGGTACGTCGTCACACCCGCGTCCTCGAGGGTGCGGACTCCGTCCGCGAATCGGACCGGCTGACGGACATGGCGGACCCAGTACTCCGGGTCGGTCAGATCCGATGCCTGAGCGAGCTGGCCGGTCACGTTCGAGACGATCGCGAGACGGGGCTCGGAGAACGACAGGCCCCGCGCGACCTGCCGGAACTCCTCCAGCATCGGATCCATCAACGGCGAGTGGAAGGCGTGCGACACCGACAACGGAATCGCGGCGATTCCCCGATCCGCCAGGACCTCAACCACCTTGTCCACGGGGGTTGCAGCGCCGGAGATGACGACCGACGACGGCCCGTTGACCGCAGCCACACCCACCTCGGCCTCAAGGCCGACAAGGAGGGGCAATACATCGGTTTCGCCCGCCCGGACCGCGACCATCACACCGCCGGCAGGCAGTGCCTGCATGAGACGGCCGCGTGCGACCACCATCCGGCAGGCGTCTTCGAGGGAGAACACCCCGGCCACGTGCGCGGCCGCGATCTCACCCACCGAGTGGCCGGCGAGGTAATCAGGCCGGACACCGAGGGATTCCACCAGACGGAACAGCGCCACCTCGACAGCAAAGAGTGCCGACTGGGTGTACACAGTCTGGTTCAGCAGCCCCTCGGCGCCCTCCCCCGCGATCACCTCACTCAGCGGACGCTCGAACACACCTTGAGCGTCGAGCAGCCCACACACCTCGTCTAGGGCCTCAGCGAAGGCCGGGAACGCCACGGCAAGACCCGCCGCCATCCCCACCCGCTGCGACCCCTGCCCCGTGAACAAGAACGCCGACTTACCCTCAAGCCGCCGACCAGGCTCCACCTCACCCAACTCACCCAACGCCGCACCGAACACCACCGCACGCCGGTCGAACACCGCACGCGACGACGCCAGCGAGAACCCCACGTCCACCGGAGACACCCCGGCCCCCGCCGCCCCGACGAACTCACCCAACCGTGCGACCTGCGCCCGCAACGCCTCATCCGTACGCCCCGACACCACCCACGGCACCGGAACACCCGACGGCCACTCCCGCACACCAGCAGGAACCACAACCTCAGCCGCCGGCGCTTCCTCGAGGATCACGTGAGCGTTCGTGCCGCTGATGCCGAACGACGACACACCCGCACGACGCGGAGCACCGTCCACCGACTCCCACACACGGGACTCGGTCAGCAACTCAACCTCACCCGCCGACCAGTCCACATGCGACGACGGCTCATCGACATGCAGCGTCTTCGGCAGCACCCCATGCCGCATCGCCTGAACCATCTTGATGATCCCCGCGACACCAGCCGCCGCCTGCGTGTGACCCAGGTTCGACTTGATCGAACCCAGCCACAACGGCCGCCCCTCCACACGCTCCTGACCGTACGTCGCGAGCAGCGCCTGTGCCTCGATCGGGTCACCCAGCGTCGTACCCGTCCCGTGCGCCTCGACCACGTCCACATCGGCAGCGGACAGACCCGCGTTCGCCAGCGCGGCGCGAATCACCCGCTGCTGCGAAGGACCGTTCGGCGCCGTGATGCCGTTGCTCGCACCGTCCTGATTCACCGCCGAACCAGCCACCACCGCCAGGACCTGATGTCCCTTGGCCCGAGCATCCGACAGACGCTCGACCAGCAGCACACCCACACCCTCGCCCCACGCCGTACCGTCCGCAGCCTCCGCGAACGCCTTGATACGCCCGTCGGCCGCCAGACCACGCTGACGACTGAACTCGACGAAGACCTCCGGGGTGGCCATGACGGCGACACCACCGACGAGTGCCAGCTCGCACTCGTCCCGCTGGAGTGCCTGGATCGCCCAGTGCAGGGCGACCAGCGACGACGAGCACGCCGTGTCCACCGACACCGCAGGACCCTCGAAGCCGAAGCTGTACGAGATACGACCGGATACGGCGCTGCCCATGGCGTGGCTGGTCGGGTAGTCGTGGTACATCACGCCGGCGAAGACACCGGTTCGGCTGCCCTTGAGGGATGCGGGGTCGATGCCGGCCCGCTCCATCGCCTCCCAGGACGCTTCGAGAAGAAGCCGTTGCTGGGGATCGATGACCAGTGCTTCGTTGGGGCTGATCCGGAAGAACGCGGCATCGAACTCCGCTGCCTCGTGCAGGAATCCGCCCTGGTCGACGTAACTGGTGTCCGGGCGCTCGCGGGTCGGGTCGTGCAGCCGCCGGGTGTCCCAGCCCCGGTCCTCCGGGAACGCGGAGATCGCGTCACGGCCTTCGAGGACAAGGTCCCACAGCTCGTCGGGTGTCGTGACTCCACCGGGGTAGCGGGCGGACATGCCGACGATCACGATCGGGTCGTCGGAGGTCCCGGCCATGGCGCCCGACGTGCCGCGGGAGGCCCGGCTCCGCGCCTCGTCAGGCACATGGTCCGAGCCGACGAGTGCCTCGTGGATGTGGTTCGCGAGTGACGTCGACGACGGGTAGTCGAAGACGAGGGTGGCGGGCAGCCGCAGTCCGGTGGCCGAGTTGAGCGCGTTGCGCAGCTCGACGGCGGAGAGTGAGTCGAAACCCAGCTCGCTGAACGCGCGGTCGGGTTCGATAGCGTCCGGCGAGGTGTGGCCGAGGACGTTCGCGACCTGGGTACGCACGATCTGGAGCAGCAGGTGTTGCTGCTCGGCCCGCTCGAGCCCGGCGAGGCGCCCGGCGAGCGTGCCCGATCCGGAGGTGGCTACGGCCCGCGTCGCCGTACGGCGCGGCGCCGGGACCAGGTCCCGGAACAGCATGTCCAGTGCCTCGCCCTGCGCGCGGAGTGCCGCCATGTCGAGCCGTACGGGTACGAGTGCGGCCTGGCCGGTCCGACGGGCGGAGTCGAAGAGGGCCAGGCCCTCGTCGGCACCTAGCGGAACGACGCCGCCACGCGACATGCGGGACCGGTCGGAGTCGCTCAGTGTTCCGACCATGCCTCCGCCCTCCGCCCAAGGGCCCCAGGCCAGGGCGGTGGCCGGCAGACCCTCGGCCCGTCGCTGCTGCGCGAGGGCGTCCAGGAAGGCGTTGGCGGCGGCGTAGTTCCCCTGGCCCGGGACGCCGAGGGCGCCCGCGGCCGAGGAGAACAGCACGAAGTCGGTCAGGCCGAGTTCCCTGGTCAGCTGGTGGAGATGCCAGGCGGCGTCCACCTTGGGACGCAGGACGGAGTGCACCTGCTCCGGGGTGAGGGAAGCGATGGTTCCGTCGTCGAGAACACCGGCCGCGTGGACGACTCCGGTCAGCGGGCGGTCGTCCGGGATCCCGGCGAGGAGTGCTGTGAGTTCCGTGCGATCCGCGACGTCGCAGGCCTCGATGGTCACGGTCTGCGCGCCGGCGTCCAGGAGTTCGGTGCGCAGGGCGTTCGCGCCGGGGGCGGCGCTGCCCCGACGGCTGGTGAGGAGGAGATGGCGGACGCCGTGTGCCTGGACGAGGTGTCGGGCGAAGAGGGCGCCGAGGCCACCGGTCGCACCCGTGAGCAGCACGGTTCCGTCGTTCGACCACGTCGGCCCGGCCGCCTCGTCGGCGGCGGTGAGACGGGTGAGTCGGGCGGCACGAATCCGGCCGCCGCGAACTGTGAGACGGTCCTCGCCCAGGGCGACGGCTGCGAGCAGTACAGGCGCCGACGCCGTGTCGTCGTCGAGGTCGACCAGAACGATGCGGCCGGGGTTCTCGGCCTGCGCCGAGCGGATCATGCCGCTGACGGCAGCACCGGCCAGGTGAGGGCCGGTTCGAACCGTGTCGCCGTCCACGACGGCGACACCTCGCGTCACGACCACGAGCTTCGAAGCCTCGTAGCGGGGGTCCGCGAGCCAGTCCTGGACGGCGCTGAGTACCCGTACCGTCTCGGTGTGCACGGCTTCGGCGCTGTCGTCCGGAAGGGGCGCGGCCGGATCGTCGGTGACGCAGGCGGGCAGCAGGACGAAATCAGCCGGACCGCCGGCCGGGACGAGCTCGACGCCCAGCTGCTGTCCCCACTCATCGGCGTCGTCGCCGAGGACGGTCCAGGTGCCCTGAGCCGGGGCGACATCGCCCTGGACCGGCGTCCACGAGACCTGGAACAGCGAGTCGTGGTGCGCGGAAGCCGCCTTGATCTGCTCGGCCGAGACAGGACGGACGGCCAGCGACCCGACGGACAGCACGGGGCTGCCCGTCGCATCAGCCATGTCCAGCGCCGCCGCGTCCCGGCCGGGAACGGCCCGCACGCGGACCCTAAGATGCGTGGCACCACCGGCGAACAGTTCGACGTCGGACCACGCGAAGGGCAGTCCTCCCTGCGACACCGCGTCCGACATGCTCACCGCGTGCAGGGCCGCGTCGAAGGCGGCGGGATGCAGGCCGAATGCCGCCGCGTCGCCGTACGCGTCCTCGGGGAGCCGTACCTCGGCGAACACCTCCCCGTCCCGGGTCCAGGCCGCCACCAGACCCCGGAACACCGGGCCGTACGCGAGTCCGCCGGCGGCGAAGTCGTCGTAGACCGTGTCGAGGGCGACGGGTTCGGCACCCGCGGGCGGCCAGACGGCGAAGTCGAACTCGGCTGCGCCGCGGGCGGCGGCGACGACACCGGTGGCGTGGCCGGTCCAGGCCGTCTCGGTGTCGACGTCCGCGCCGCGCGAGTAGAGCCGTACGGCGCGGGTGCCGTCGTCGTTCGGCGCGGAGAGCAGCACGACCACCTGCACGGCGCCACGCTGCGGAAGGACGAGCGGTGCTTCGAGGACCAGGTCCTCCATACGGTCGCAGCCGACCTCCTGGCCCGCGCGCAGCACCATTTCGACCAGGGCTGTGCCCGGTACGACGACGCTGCCGGAGACGACGTGGTCGGCCAGCCATGGATGGCTGACGAGACCGAGTCGCCCGCTCAGCACGATGCCGCCCGAGTCGGGGAGCTCAACGGCGGCGCCCAGTAAGGGGTGGTCGGTCGCTGCAAGTCCGAACGCGGTGGCATCGCCCGCCTCGGCGGACGGGGCGAGCCAGTAGTGCTCGTGCTGGAAGGCGTAGGTGGGCAGGTCGACGCGCCGGACATCGATCCCGGCGAACAGGGCCGCCCAGTCGACGTCGACACCGGCTTCGAAGACCGCGCCGAGGGCGGTGAGGAGGGTGGTGGGTTCGTCACGGTCACGGCGAAGGACGGGTGTGAGGAGGGCGTTCTCGGGCTGGTCCAGGCACCCCTGGGCCATCGCCGACAGGACACCGTCCGGACCGAGTTCGAGATACGTCGTCACACCCGCCGATTCGAGAGCGCGGATACCGTCCGCGAAGCGGACCGGCTGACGGACATGTCGCACCCAGTACTCCGGGTCGGTCAGATCCGATGCCTGAGCGAGCTGGCCGGTCACGTTCGACACGATCGCGAGACGGGGCTCGGAGAACGACAGGCCCCGCACGACCTGCCTGAACTCCTCCAGCATCGGATCCATCAACGGCGAGTGGAAGGCGTGCGACACCGACAACGGAATCGCGGCAATCCCCCGCTCCGCCAGGACCTCAACCACCTTGTCCACCGCCGGCTTGGCGCCGGAGATCACCACCGACGACGGCCCATTGACCGCAGCCACACCCACCTCGGCCTCGCGACCTGCGAGCAGTGGCAGCACATCCGCCTCACTCGCCCGGACCGCGACCATCACACCGCCGGCAGGCAGAGCCTGCATCAACCGACCCCGCGCCACCACCATCCGGCACGCGTCCTCAAGCGAGAGCACTCCCGCCACATGCGCGGCCGCGATCTCACCCACCGAATGACCCGCGAGATAGTCAGGCCGAACACCGAGAGACTCCACCAGACGGAACAGCGCCACCTCGACAGCGAAGAGAGCCGCCTGGGTATAGACGGTCTGATTCAGCAGACCCTCAGCGCCCTCCCCCGCAATCACCTCACGCAGCGGACGCTCGAACACACCTTGCGCGTCCAGCAGCCCACACACCTCGTCCAAAGCCGCCGCAAACACCGGGAACGCCACGGCAAGACCCGTCGCCATCCCCACCCGCTGCGACCCCTGCCCCGTGAACAAGAACGCCGACTTACCCTCAAGCCGCCGACCAGGCTCCACCTCACCCAACGCCGCACCGAACACCACCGCACGCCGGTCGAACACCGCACGCGACGACGCCAGCGAGAACCCCACATCCACCGGAGACACCCCGGCCCCCGCCGCCCCGACGAACTCACCCAAGCGTGCGACCTGCGCCCGCAACGCCTCATCCGTACGCCCCGACACCACCCACGGCACCGGAACACCCGACGGCCACTCCCGCACATCAGGAGCTGCGTCAGGCTCACCCGCCTCCTGGTCCACCCCGGCCTCAGGTGCCTCCTCGAGGATGACGTGAGCGTTCGTGCCGCTCAGGCCGAAGGAGGACACACCCGCACGACGCGGCTGCTCCCCGCGCTCCCAGGGGGTGCGTGCCGTGAGCAGCCGGACATGGCCGGCCGACCAGTCCACGTGCGACGACGGTTCGTCGACATGCAGCGTCTTGGGGAGCACCCCGTGCCGCATCGCCTGAACCATCTTGATGATGCCCGCGACACCAGCCGCCGCCTGCGTGTGACCCAGGTTCGACTTGATCGAACCCAGCCACAACGGGCGGTCGGCACTCCGTCCCTGGCCGTACGTCGCGAGCAGCGCCTGCGCCTCGATCGGGTCACCCAGCGTCGTACCCGTCCCATGCGCCTCGACCACGTCCACATCGGCAGCGGACAGACCCGCATTCGCCAGCGCGGCACGAATCACCCGCTGCTGCGAAGGCCCGTTCGGCGCCGTGATGCCGTTGCTCGCACCGTCCTGATTCACCGCCGAACCACGCACGACCGCCAGGACCTGGTGGCCGTTGCGCTGAGCGTCGGAGAGCCGCTCGACCAGCAGGACGCCGGCGCCCTCGCTCCAGCCGGTGCCGTCGGCCGCGTCGGCGAAGGCCTTGCACCGGCCGTCGGCCGCGAGACCGCGCGCCTTGCCGAAGGCGATGAAGGGGTCAGGGGTCGCCATCACGGTCACGCCACCCGCCAACGCGAGGGAGCATTCTCCGCGTCGCAGGGCCTGCACCGCGAGATGCAGGGCGACCAGCGACGACGAACACGCCGTGTCCACCGAGACCGCAGGACCCTCGAAACCGAAGACGTAGGAGATACGGCCGGACAGGACGGCTCCGTTGGTGCCGGTCGTCATGTAGGCCGCGGACTCCTCCGGCAGTTTCATGCCGAAGTAGGACTGACCGTTCGTTCCGGTGTAGACGCCGACCGGCCCGCCCTTGAGGGTGTCGGGGGATATTCCGGCCCGCTCCATCGCCTCCCATGACGCTTCGAGAAGCAGCCGCTGCTGGGGGTCCATGGCGATGGCCTCGCGCGGGCTGATGCCGAAGAACTCGGCGTCGAACCGGGCGGCACCGTGCAGGAATCCGCCGCTGCGGGTGTATCCGCTCTCGGCCTGGTGGGCATCGTCGTCGTACATGTCGCCGATGTCCCACCCACGGTCCTGGGGGAATTCACCGATGGCATCGGTCTCGTCGAGGACCAGGTTCCAGAGGTCCTCGGGCGACCGCGCATCACCCGGGAAGCGGCAGGCCATCCCTACGATCGCGATCGGCTCCGACTCGATGTCACGCAGCCGCTGCCGCGTCTGGGCCAGGTCGGCAGTCGTCCGCTTGAGATAGTCGAGCAGCTTCTTTTCGTTCCCCATCAGGGCCTCACCAATTCTGTTGATAAAGATTCCAGGAACCCGGTCAGGAGATCCCTAGTTCTTTGTCGATGAAGTCGAACAGTTCGTCGGCCGATGCGGCCTTCAGCTGGTCGGCGACCGCGGCGCCCTGCTGCGGGCCGTGCGCCTCGTTGAGGCGGGCCAGGAGGGCCTGCAGACGGGGGACGACCTTGGTTCGCTCGATCTCTTCCGGGGCCATGGAGGCGACGACGGCCTCCATGCGGTCGAGTTCGGCGGCCACGCCCGCGGCCGAGCCCGCTTCCGCCGGTGCGATCTCGCCGTGCAGGTGCTCGGCCAGGGTGGCGGGGTTGGCGTAGTCGAAGAGCAGGGTCGCCGGGAGTTTGAGGCCGGTGGCTGCGTTCATGCGGTTGCGGAAGTCCACGGCGGTCAGGGAGTCGAATCCCATCTCCTTGAAGGCGCGGCCCGGCTGCACGGCGCCCGGTTCCTCGTGCCCGAGGACGGTCGCCACCTGGCCGCGTACGAGGTCCAGGAGGGTCGTGCGCTGCTCTTCCGCGGTCAGGGACGCCAGCCGTTCGCCGAGGGCGGTGGCGTCGGCCGCACCCGTCGCCGTCGATGTGTGGAGGCTCCGGGTGCTCAGCGCGTCCGCGACCTCGGGCAGCTGGTGGATGAGCGGGCTCGGCCGGCCCGCGGTGAACGCCGGCGCCAGTTCGGACCAGTCGGCGTCGACGACGCCGATGCCGGTCTCGCCCCGCTCCAGGATCTCGTGCAGGGCGGCCACGGCGAGGTCGGGGTCGAGTTCTGTCAGGCCGCGCCACCAGGCGCGTTCCTGGACGTCGTCCTGGGCCGCCATGCCGCCACCGCCCCAGGGGCCCCATGCGACGGAGGCGGCGGGCAGGCCCCGGGCCCTGCGGTGGTCGGCGAGGGCGTCGAGGTACGCGTTCGCCGCGGCGTAGGCGGACTGTCCCGCGCCGCCGAGCAGACCGGCGATCGAGGAGAACGACACGAAGGCGGTCAGGTCCAGGTCCTGGGTGAGCTCGTGGAGGTTGCGGGCGGCATCGGCCTTGGGACGCAGTACGCCCGCGATGCGCTCGGGGGTGAGGGAGCCGACGGTGGCGTCGTCGAGCACTCCGGCCGCGTGCATGACGGCGGTCAGCGGGGCGTCGGCGGGCAGTTCCTTCAGCAGGGCCGCGAGGGCGTCCCGGTCGGCGGCGTCGCAGGCGGCGATGGTGACGCGCGCACCGAGCGCGGTAAGTTCCTGCTTGAGTTCGAGGGCGCCGGGGGCCTGTTCCCCGCGCCTGCTGGTGAGCAGGAGGTGTTCGGCGCCCGCTCGGGCCAGCCAGCGGGCGACCAGGGTGCCCACGGCTCCGGTGCCGCCGGTCACCAGGACCGTGCCGGTGGGCTGCCAGGTGCCGCGGGGCGGGCTGGTGGCGCCGGTGGCGCGCTCGAGACGGCGTACGAAGGTCCCGGCGAACCGTACGGCGAGCTGGTCCTCACCGGCGGGCTCGGCGAGGACGTCGGCGAGCCGCTCGAGGAGCCTGTCGTCGGGTCGTTCCTCCGCCGCGGCCTGCGTGTCGGCAGCGGTGTCCGCGGCGGGGAGGTCGACGAGGCCGCCCCACAGTCCCGGGTTCTCCAGGGCGACGACTCGTCCCAGGCCCCAGATCTGGGCCTGTACGGGATGGGGCAGGGTCTCGGACCGGCCCGCTGCCACGGCTCCGCGCGTCACGCTCCACACCGGTGCGGACACGTCCAGGTCCGCGAGGGCCTGGACGAGCGCCACCGTGGTGGTCAGCCCGCGTGGCGCGGCGTGCGCGGCGGTGTCCGGGGCTTCGTCCTGGCCGAGCAGGGAGACCACGCCTGTCAGGGGTGCGGCGCCGGCGAGGGCGTGGGTCAGGTGGTCGGTCATCTGCGCGCGGTCGGAGTCGTGTTCGGTGGCTCGCAGGCGGACGACGGTGGCGCCGCGCTCGGTGAGAGTCCGCTCGACCCCGTCGGCCCACGCCTCGGTCACACCGTCTGCGGGCACCGCGAGCAGCCAGGTGCCGTCGAGGGTGCCCTCGTGTCCACCGGGGTGCGGACGCCAGGCGATCCGGTAGCGCCAGCCGTCGACGACGGCCTGGTCGACGCTCTGCCGGTGCCAGTCGGAGAGCAGCGGGAGGAGGGTCTCCAGCGACGCGCGGCCGTCGTCGTCGGCGTCGAGGAGGTGGGCGAGCCCGTCGAGGTTGCGCCCCTCGACGGCGGTCCAGAAGGCGCCGTCCGCCGCACCGGACTTCGCCGGGATCCCGGTGGGGTCGGTCTCCGGGTCGGCCCAGTAGCGGTGCCGCTGGAAAGGGTAGGTGGGCAGGTCGACGTGGCGGCGCCCGGTTCCGGCGTAGGCCGCCCAGTCCACGTCGACGCCGTGCTCGTGGAGCGCGACGAGGGCCGCCATGACCGTCTCCGGTTCGGGAGTGCCGGGCCGGAGCAGCGGAGGGCACAGGGCGTCGTCGTCGAGGGTCTCGCCCGCCATGGCGGTGAGGGTGGCGCCGGGGCCGATTTCCAGGCAGGTGGTGACGCCCTCGGCTCGGAGCGCTCGCACGCCGTCGTGGAAGCGGACCGTGCCGCGGACGTGCCGCACCCAGTAGTCGGGAGTGCGCAGGTCGTCGCCCTCGGCGAGCCGGCCCGTCACGTTGGAGATCACCGGGATGGCGGGCTCGTCGAACGTGAGGCCGGCGAGGACGTCTGCGAAGGCGTCGAGCATGTCGTCCATGCGGGGCGAGTGGAAGGCGTGGCTGACCCGCAACTGCCGGGTGTCGACGCCGCGTTCGGCGAGACGGCCCACGACCTCGGCGACGGCGTCCTCGTCTCCCGAGAGGACGACGGACGCTTCGCCGTTGACCGCGGCGATGCCGAGCCGCTCCTCCAGGCCGTCGAGCAGGGGCACCACTTCCTGTTCGGAGGCGCGTACAGCAGTCATGGCGCCGCCCTCGGGCAGGGCCTCCATCAGCCGGCCGCGTGCGGCGACCAGTTCCGCCGCGTCGGGCAGGGACAGCACGCCTGCGATGTGGGCGGCGGCGATCTCGCCGACCGAGTGGCCGATGAGCACGTCGGGGCGTACGCCGAGCGACTCGACGAGGCGGTAGAGGGCGACCTCGGTGGCGAAGAGCGCGGCCTGGGTGAAGACCGTACGGTCGAGCAGCGCCGCCTCGTCCGATCCCTCGGCGGCGAACACCACGTCGCGCAGCGGCCGGGGCAGCCTGCCGTCCAGCGCGGCGCACACCTCGTCGAAGGCGTCGCGGAAGACGGGGTGGGCGGTGTACGTCTCCGATCCCATGCCGGGGCGCTGGGCGCCCTGACCGGTGAAGAGGAAGGCGGTCCTGCCGCCCGTCCGCACCGGCCCCGCCGGGTGCTCGCCGGTGCCCTGGGCCAGGCCCTGCCCCTTGGCGATGTGCTCGAGGGCGGCGAGGAGTTCCGTCCGGTCGTTGCCGACGGCCACGGCTCGGTGCTCGAAGAGCGAGCGGGTGGTGGCGAGGGAGTGGGCCACGTCGGCGGGGACGAGTCCGGGCCTGTCGAGCACGTGGGTGTGCAGCTGCGCGGCCCGGGTCCGCAGGGCCGTTTCGTCGCGCGCGGACAGCGGCCAGGCGACCGGCACCGCAGCCGAGGTCGTCTGCGAGGAGTCCTGCTCGTCCGGGGCCGTGGTCGCGTCGTCGACGACGTGGGCGGGAGCCTCCTCGATGACGGCATGGGCGTTCGTGCCGCTGATGCCGAACGAGGAGACGCCGAAGCGTCGCGGACGTTCTCCACCGGGCCAGGGCACTTCGTCGGTGAGCAGTTTCACCCGCCCCGCCGACCAGTCGACGTGCGGAGTCGGCCGCTCGGCGTGCAGGGTGCGCGGCAGGGTCTCGTGCTGCAGCGCGAGGATCATCTTCATCACGCCCGCGACTCCGGCCGCGGCCTGCGGATGCCCCATGTTCGACTTGATCGAGCCGAGCCACAGCGGTCGGTCGTCGGGACGGTCCTGCCCGTACGTGGCGAGGATCGCCTGGGCCTCGATGGGGTCGCCGAGGGTGGTGCCGGTGCCGTGGGCCTCGACGGCGTCGATGTCCGTGGCGGCCAGGCCCGCGTTCCGCAGCGCGGCCCGGATGACCCGCTGTTGCGCGGGCCCGTTGGGCGCCATCAGACCGTTGCTCGCGCCGTCCTGGTTCACGGCCGAGCCGCGTACGACGGCCAGCACGGGGTGTCCGTTGCGGCGCGCGTCCGAGAGACGTTCCAGGACGAGCATCCCGGCGCCCTCCGACCAGCCCGCGCCGTCGGCGTCGGCGGCGAAGGACCGGCAGCGGCCGTCCGGTGAAAGGGCCCGCTGCCGGCTGAACTCGATGAACAGCTGGGGTGTCGCCATGACGCACACGCCGCCGGCGAGGGCGAGGGTGGAGTCGCCGGCCCGCAGGGACTGGCAGGCCAGGTGCAGCGCCACCAGGGAGGACGAGCACGCCGTGTCCGTGGTCACGGCGGGCCCTTCGAGGCCGAACGTGTAGGAGACGATGCCGGAGACGATGCTGCCCGCGGTGGTGCTGCGCGGGTAGTCGTGGTGCATCAGACCGGCGAAGACGCCCGTTCTGCTGCCCTTGAGCGCGGTGGGGTCGATGCCCGCCCTTTCGAGGGCCTCCCAGGACACTTCGAGGAGCAGTCGCTGCTGCGGGTCGGTCTCCGGGGCCTCGCGCGGGCTGATACCGAAGAAGTCGGCGTCGAACTCGGCGGCGTCGTGCAGGAATCCGCCCCGGCGGACGTAGGTGTGGCCGGGCTTGCCGGGCTCGGGGTCGTACACCGCGTCGGTGTTCCAGCCCCGGTCGGTGGGGAAGTCCGACACCACGTCGACGCCGTCGGACACCAGCCGCCACAGGTCCTCGGGGGAGGTGACGCCCCCGGGGTAGCGCCCGCTCATGCCGATGATCGCTATGGGTTCGTGCTGGGCGTCCTCGGCCTCCCGCAGCCTGCGGCGGGTGTCCTGAAGGTCGGTCGTCGCCCGCCTGAGGTATTCGCGGAGCTTGTCGTCGTGCGCCATCGATGTCTCAGCCTTCTCAAGGGTCGGGAGGGGCGAACGGTGGTGGGGCATGCGGGGGGAGCCGTGGGAGGGGGCGTGGGTTTCACGCGGTGGCCGAGTGCGACCGGCCACCGCGTGAACACCCGTCGGGCGCTCGGACGGTCAGGAGATACCGAGTTCGTTGTCGAGGAAGTCGAACAGCTCGTCGTCCGTCGCCTCGTCGAACTGCTGCGCCGACACCTGCCCGCCCGAACCGGCCTGGTGCTCCGTCAACCGGCGCAGCAGCCCCTTCAGACGAGCCGTGACAGCGGCGTGGTCGTCCTCCGGGCCGGCCTGGGCCAGCGTCGCCTCCAGAAGTTCGAGCTGCGCCTCCAGGGACCTGGGGGCCGCGTCGACGGGTGCCAGTTCGGTGACCAGGTGGTCGACGAGCGCGGCGGGCGACGGGAAGTCGAAGACCAGGGTCGTCGGCAGGCGCAGTCCTGTCGCCTTGTTCAGCAGGTTGCGCAGCTCCACGGCGGCCAGGGAGTCGAAGCCCATGTCCTTGAACGCGCGGTCGGGGGCGACCGCGTCGCCGGAGGCATGGCCCAGCACGCCGGCCACGTGCTCGCGGACGATGGTGTGGAGCTGCCGGGCACGCTCGGCCTCCGAGAGGCCGCCGAGGCGCTCGGCGAGCCCCCTGCTGGGGGCTGCCGTCACGGCCGCCTTACGGGTAGGACGCCTGGTACGGGCCCGGCCCATGCCGCGCAGGACGGCCGGCAGGTCGTCCGTGCGGTTCGCAAGGGCGGCGAGGTCCAGTCGGATCGGCACCAGAACCGCCTCGTCGAAGCCGACCGCCACGTCGAAGAGCCGCAGCGCCTCCTCGGTCTCCAGGGGCGGCATGCCCAGCCGGTGCATCCGCTGCAGATCAGCGGCTCCCATCTGTCCGGCCATACCGTCGGTGGACGCCCAGAGGCCCCAGGCGAGTGACACGGCCGGCAGCCCCGCGGCGCGCCGGTGGGCTGCCAGCGCGTCCAGGAACACGTTCGCCGTCGCGTAGGTGGCCTGACCACCGCCGACCAGCAGCCCGGCCGAGGAGGAGAACAGGACGAAGGCGCTCAGGTCCATGTCCCGGGTCAGCTCGTGCAGATGCCAGGCGGCGTCGGCCTTCGGCCGCAGCACGCCGTCGAGGCGCTCCGGCGTCTGCGTCTCGACGACGCCGTTGTCCGCGATGCCCGCCGTGTGGATCACGCCGGTCAGCGGAGGACGCCTGCCGCCTGCCTCGCCGGCGTCGAGCAGGGCGGCCAGGGCGTCACGGTCGGACACGTCGCAGGCCTGGATGGCGACCGTCTCGGCGCCCGCCGCAACGAGCGCCTTGCGCAGCTCCTCCGCGCCCGGGGCGTCCGGTCCGCGCCGGCTGACGAGCAGCAGGTGCCGTACACCGTGCCGCTCCACCACATGGCGGGCGACGAGGGCTCCGAGTCCGCCCGTACCCCCGGTGACGAGCACCGTGCCGTCGGGGCGGAAGACCTCCTGGTCCGCGCCCTCCACCGGCGCGGGGGTTCGCACCAGGCGCGGCAGCAGCACCACGCCCCCACGCACCGCCGACTCGGGTTCACCGGACAGTACGGCGGAGCGGAGCGCCGACGACGTCCCGCGGCCGCCGTCCCAGTCGATCAGGGACAGCCTGTCCGGGTTCTCCGCCTGCACCGACCGCACGAGGCCCCACAGGGGCCCTGTCACGAGGTCGACCGCTCCGTCCGCGGCAGCACCGGCGGCGGTGCTCACCGCTCCCGATGTCACCACGACCAGGCGCGAGGAGGCGAACCGCTCGTCGGCGAGCCACGCCCGGACCTCGGCCAGCATCCGCCCGGCCACGGCGCGAAGCTCCGTCGGCACGTCCGCGCCGTCCACCGAACCGGCGGGCGGGCACGGCAGCAGCACGATGTCCGGGACGGCCGCGCCGTCGTCGACGGCGGCCGCGAGGGTGGCGACGTCCTCATAGGCGTCGAGCGTCCGGCGGGCGACGGCCTCCCACGAGGCACCGGCCGAACCGGCGATCGCCCACCGGCGGGCGCCCTCCTCGGGCGCCGACGGATAGGCCGGCGCCTCCTGCCAGGTCGGCCGGAACAGGTTGTCCGTGCTCTCGGACCCGGCGAGCCGCAGCTGGTCGTCCGAGATCGGCGGCGCCACCAGGTGGTGCACCGAGACGACCGGGGCGCCGGTCGCGTCGGCGATGTCGACCTGCGCCGTGTCGGGGCCGTTCGAGTCGCAGCGCACGCGGACGGTCGTGGCACCGGCGGCGTACAGCCTGATCCCGTGCCAGGAGAACGGCAGACGCGGCACGCTCGGCCCACCCGGTTCCACGAACAGCGAGGCGTGGAAGGCGGAGTCGAGCAGCGCCGGGTGCAGCCCGCACGCCTCACCGTCGCCTCGGGCCTGCGCGGGCAGCGACACCTCGGCGAACATCTCGCGGTCGTTGCGCAGCCAGGCCCGCCGCAGCCCCTGGAACACGGGACCGTAGCCGTAACCACGGCCGACGAGCCCTTCGTACGCATCGCCGATGGACACCTCCTCGGCGCCCTCCGGCGGCCAGACCGTGAGGTCGTACGGCTCCCCCTCCTCGGCCTCGTCGCCGACGACGCCCTCGGCGTGACGCGCCCACGGCGCCGTGACATCGCCGTCCACGGCCTGGGAGTAGACGGTCAGCGACTGCTTGCCCACCTCGTCGGAGGCGCCGACGACCACCTTGACGCGCACGCCACCGGTCGGGGGTATCACCAGCGGCGCACCGATGGTGAGTTCCTCGACCACCGTGCGGCCGGCCTGTTCGGTCGCCTGGATCGCCATCTCCACGAAGGCGGAGCCGGGAAGGATCACGGTGCCGAACACCGCGTGGTCTCCGAGCCAGGGGTGTGTGTCCAGACCGAGCCTGCCGGTCAGCACCAGCCCGTCGGAGTCGGGGAAGTCCAGCACGGCGCTGAGCAGCGGGTGGGGGGTCGCAGTCAGACCGTGCGCCGTCGCGTCGCCGATCGCCGCGGGGCCCGCGTCGAGCCAGTAGTGCTCGCGCTGGAAGGCGTACGTGGGCAGGTCGACGCGCTGAGCGCCGGTACCCGTGAACAGGCCGGCCCAGTCGACGTCGACACCCGCTTCGAAGACCGCGCCCAGGGCGGCGAGGAAGGTGGTGGGCTCGTCGCGGTCACGGCGAAGGACCGGGGTGAGGAGCGCGTTCTCGGGCTTGTCGAGGCAGGCCTGGGCCATCGCCGACAGGACACCGTCGGGGCCGAGTTCGAGATACGTGGTGACACCGGCGGATTCGAGGGCGCGGATGCCGTCCGCGAAACGAACCGGCTGACGGACATGCCGGACCCAGTACTCGGGATTGGTCAGATCCGCCGCCTGAGCAAGCTGGCCGGTTACGTTCGACACGATCGCGAGACGGGGCTCGGAGAACGACAGGCCCCGCACGACCTGCCCGAACTCCTCCAGCATCGGATCCATCAACGGCGAGTGGAACGCATGCGACACCGACAACGGAATCGCGGCAATCCCCCGCTCCACCAGGACCTCAACCACCTTGTCCACCGCCGGCTTGGCGCCGGAGATCACCACCGACGACGGCCCGTTGACAGCGGCAATGCCCACCTCGGCCTCACGACCTGCGAGCAGTGGCAGCACATCCGCCTCGCTCGCCCGCACCGCGACCATCACACCGCCGGCAGGCAGAGCCTGCATGAGACGGCCGCGTGCAACCACCATCCGACAAGCGTCTTCGAGGGAGAACACCCCGGCCACGTGCGCGGCGGCGATCTCACCGACCGAGTGACCCGCGAGATAGTCAGGCCGGACACCAAGGGACTCCACCAGACGGAACAGCGCCACTTCGACGGCGAACAACGCCGACTGGGTATAGACGGTCTGGTTCAGCAGACCCTCAGCGCCCTCCCCCGCAATCACCTCACGCAGCGGACGCTCGAACACACCTTGCGCGTCCAGCAGCCCACACACCTCGTCCAAAGCCGCCGCAAACACCGGGAACGCCACGGCAAGACCCGCCGCCATCCCCACCCGCTGCGACCCCTGCCCCGTGAACAAGAACGCCGACTTACCCTCGGACACGGCGTCTCCGCGCTCGCCGGACTCGTCGGCGATCAGCGCCTCCAGAGCCACCAGGAGCTCGGTGCGGTTGGCGCCGAAGAGTGCGACACGGCGATCGAGGACGGCGCGCGAGGAGGCCAGCGAGAAGCCGATGTCGACCGGCGAGCGGTCGGAATCGACAGCGAGGCGGTGCAGCCGCTGGGCTTGCGCGCGCAGCGCCTCGGCCGTACGTCCCGACACCACCCACGGCACCGGAACACCCGACGGCCAGCCAGTACCAGTCTCGGACGTACCCGCCTCGACGGCTGGCGCTTCCTCGAGGATCACGTGAGCGTTCGTGCCGCTGATACCGAACGACGACACACCCGCACGACGCGGAGCCCCATCGGCCGACTCCCACGCACGCGACTCCGTCAGCAACTCGACCTCGCCCGCCGACCAGTCCACGTGCGAGGAAGGCTCGTCAACGTGGAGCGTCTTGGGAAGGACCCCGTGCCGCATCGCCTGAACCATCTTGATGATCCCCGCGACACCAGCCGCAGCCTGCGTGTGACCCAGGTTCGACTTCACCGAGCCCAGCCACAACGGCCGCCCCTCCAGCCGCTCCTGACCGTACGTCGCAAGGAGCGCCTGCGCCTCGATCGGGTCACCCAGCGTCGTACCAGTCCCATGCGCCTCGACAGCATCGACGTCCGAAGCAGACAGACCCGCATTCGCCAGCGCAGCTCGGATCACCCGCTGCTGCGACGGACCGTTCGGCGCCGTCAGACCATTGCTCGCACCGTCCTGATTCACCGCCGAACCCCGCACCACCGCCAGAACCTGGTGGCCGTTGCGCTGAGCGTCGGAGAGCCGCTCGACCAGTAGCACCCCCACACCCTCGCCCCACGCCGTACCGTCCGCAGCCTCCGCGAACGCCTTGATACGCCCGTCCGCCGCCAGACCACGCTGCTGGCTGAACTCGACGAAGGTCTCGGCGGTCGGCATGACGGTCACGCCACCTGCCAGGGCGAGAGTGCACTCGCCCCGACGCAGGGCCTGGATGGCCCAGTGCAGTGCCACAAGCGACGACGAGCACGCCGTGTCCACCGACACGGCCGGGCCCTCAAGTCCCAGGGCGTACGCCACACGGCCCGACACCACACTGCCGGTGTTGCCGTTGCCGATGTAGCCCTGGAGTTCGTCGGGGATCGCAGGCAGTCGCGACGCGTAGTCGTGGTACATGACGCCGGCGAAGACACCGGTCTGCGAACCCTTCAACGACGACGGGTCGATACCCGCCCGCTCGATCGCCTCCCACGACGCCTCCAGCAACAGCCGCTGCTGGGGGTCCGTCGCCAACGCCTCCCGCGGCCCCATGCTGAAGAACTCGGCGTCGAAGTCCGCCGCGTCGTGCAGGAACCCGCCGGCCTTGGCGTAGGTGTGACCGGGCTTGCCGGGCTCGGGGTCGTAGAGGCCCTGGACGTCCCAACCACGGTTCCGGGGGAAGTCGGTGACTCCCTCACGGCCCTGGGAGACCAGCGCCCAGAGGTCGTTCGGCGACGTGACGTCGCCGGGGAAGCGGCAGCTCATGCCGACGATCGCGATCGGCTCGTTCTCCCTGCGCTCGGCATCTCGCAGACGTCGTCGAGCTTCACGAAGATCGGCTGTCGCCCGCTTCAGATAGTCGAGAAGCTTCTCCTCGTTTTCCACCCAACGTCTCCTCACTGATCCGGGCAGGAATTCAGAATTGTGGAACGGTATTTCGCCTGTGGCGCCGGATTCGAGACACGTCGTTAAACCCACCTGCGGCGCATATGCTCGTACGCTACGCAGGTCAGCGGCGTCCGCCCACCCCTAGCCCGCCCCTATGCGCCCCTATTGAAGGGGGTCCCGGAGCCTTCGGACTCGGGGGCTACCACTGTCGATTCGAGAATGTCTTGCCCAGCGCAGTGGCGCCCCAATAACCTGCGCCGGAAGCGCAGTCGAGTTGATCCTCGCAGGATATTCACTTCGCGACAACACAGAACACCCGGGTTCAGCGGAAGGAGACGGAAGTCGTGGGAGAGGTAACGGGAGGGGCGAGCAGTCCGTGGATCCGCAGGTTCCACCCATCCGCCGACGCCCCTGTGCGGCTGGTCTGCTTCCCGCACGCGGGAGGTTCCGCGTCGTTCTACTTCCCGGTGTCGCGGGCCTTGGCGCCGGACGTGGACGTGATCACCCTGCAGTATCCGGGGCGTCAGGACCGGCGCCACGAGGCGGGGATCGGTGATCTCCACGACGTGGCCGACCTGTTGGTCGGTGAGTTGCGTCCGTGGGCTGATCGGCCGCTGGTTCTCTTCGGCCACAGCATGGGCGCCTCGCTGGCGTTCGAGGTGGGTCGCCGGCTGGAGCGGGAGGGTGTCGTCCCCGCGGCGTTGGTCGCCTCCGGCCGTCGGGCGCCGTCGCGGCACCGTGACGAGTTCGTGCACCGGCGCGACGACGAGGGTCTGGTACGCGAGTTGAAGGAGCTCAGCGGGACGGAACCGGGCGTGCTCGGGGACGAGGAGCTGTTACGGATGATCCTGCCGGCGATCCGCAGCGACTACCGGGCGGCGGAGACGTACCGGTACCGGCCGGGACCCGATGTGTCCTGTCCGGTGTACGCGCTGGTCGGCGACAAAGATCCGAAGGTGACCGTGGACGAGGCTCGTTCCTGGGGCGATCACACCTCGGGGAGTTTCGAACTGAAGGTGTTCGACGGCGGTCACTTCTTCCTCGCTCCGCACGCGGCGGAGGTCAATCGGCTGCTCGCCGACTGCGCGCGCGCCCGGGTGGCGAGGCCCTGAAGCAGGGCCGGGGGCCGGGGGCTGACGTACGCCCCCGGCCCCCGGCCCCCACCGCTCGTTCCCCCGGATATCCCGGCTCCCCCGCTCCCGGTTCCTTACGGTCTCGCTCTCTACAGCTCGTGCTCGGCGGTCAGCCCCCCGCTGTCCCGGCCGTCGAGCAGTTCTTCGGGTTCGCGCCGCAGCTGAAGTCCTTCGAGGAGTTCGTCGCGGCGGCTGACCTGGAGCTTTCGGTAGATCCGGGTCAGATGCTGTTCCACCGTGCTCACGGTGATGTAGAGCTTGTTTCCTATCTCTCTGTTGGTGTGGCCGACGGCGGCCAGCGTCGCGACCCGGCGCTCCGCGTCGCTCAGTGCCATGGAGGTGTCCCCCTTGGCGGGGGCCGGTTCCTCCTTCTTCTCCCGCTCCGCGACGACCACCTCACCGGGGAGTCCCCGCAGGAGCTGTGCCGGTACGGCGTCGGCGTAGCAGAGTTTGGCCTCCTGCACGGCGCGCCGGCCGCTGGTGCGGGCACGGGCGAAGTCGCCGAGGCTCTGGTAGGCGGAGCTCAGGTCGGCCAGTGCGCGGACGAGTTCCAGCCGGTTGCCGGAGTCCTGAAGGAGTTCGACGGCCTTCTTCAACAGCCGGGGCCGTTGGCTGAGCTCCCCGGCCGCCGCCTTGACGCGCAGAGAGATGCCGCGGACGACACTGTTCTGCGCCCCGGGTAATTCCAGCTGCCGCTCCACCAGTTCCCTGGTCACCTCGGGTCGTGACAGCTTGAGGTAGACCTCGGCGAGGTCGCTGCGCCAGGGCATGAGGGTGGGGACGTCGGCGTTCCAGTGGCGCAGTTTCTCCCCGCACGCCTGGAAGTCGCTGAGCGCGGCCAGGGCACGGTCGACCGCGAGATGGTGGTGCCCGCGGGCGCGGAGGTAGAGCAGGCCGAAGGAGGTGTCGAACATGGCGTCGGGGACGAGGAGGGTGAGCAGCTCGGCGGCGCGGTCGTGGCGGTTGAGCGCGGTGTGGACCATGACCAGAGTGGAGATGGGAAGTCCGATCAGGACTCCCCATCCCTTGGGCTGGAGCCGGCTGAACGCCGCCTCGGCCTTGGCCTCGGCGATGGCGAGGTCGCCCTGTCGGAGTGCGATCTCCGCCCGGACGCTGCCGAGTACGGCTTGCCAGGTGTTGGCTCTGCGGCGTACGGCTTCTTCGATCAGTCCGTCGCACCACATCGCGGCGAGATCGGGCCGGCCGGAGAACTGGAGCGCGAGCAGGGCGAAGGCGGTGATCTCCAGGGTGGTGTCGCTGAGCCGACAGCTCTGCAGGATGTACTCGGCGCTCACGACGGCCGCTTCGGGGGACTCCCGCTGCAGGACGTCGGTGAGGGTGGCGGTGGCGCGTGACCAGGGGTTGCCGAAGGGACCGCCGATCTCGGGAGCCCCTGCCGTGACGGGCGAGGCACGGCGCGGAAGCGTGTGCGACGGGCCGCACATCGCCAGGAAGATGAGGCTGAGTTCGGCCGCGTGCTGGGCGTCGTCCAGATCGCCCATCGCGTTCGGGTCGTTCATGATCTCGGCGGCGCCGTCGAAGTCGCCCTGCCAGAGCAGGTAGCGGATCACGTTGATGACATCGCGTCCGTTGAGGCTTCCGGCGCGGACCGCGCCGCGGAGTGTGTCGAGGTGCGGAATGATCGCCGCCGGGTTCACGCGCCAGGCCGCGCGGGCCAGCATCGCGGTGATCGCGAGGCGTTCGGTGTCGTTGGTACAGGCTTCCAGGGCCAGTTCGAGGCAGGCTGCCGCGTGCTCGGCATCGTTGCCGGCCAGCGCCTGTGCGGCGGCGTCCCTGAGGACCTCCATGGCCCACCGGCCGACCGCCCGGTCGGCGGCGAGCAGGTGTACGGCGATCTCGGCGGTGCTGGATCCCAGCTTGTGCAGCAGCTCCGCGCACATGGAGTGGAGTTGGGAGCGTTCCTCGGCGTCGAGGCTGCCGAGCACAGCGGCGGCCACGGGTTCCGGGAAGCTCGACGGGCCGAGCAGCCCGGCGGTGCCGAGGATGTCCTGCATCTCCGCCGCCCGTTCCGGCATCACTCCGAGCAGCCGGGCGATGAGTGCGGGTGAGGCGTGCTCGCCCAGGACGGCCTGCCCCTGGGCCACTTCGAGGAGCGCGGGCTCCCATCGGTGCAGGACGCTGTGGACGGCCTGGTCGAAGAAGGCTCCCGGGACGATCTGGCCGGGTCCGTCGGAGGCGTCCTGGTCCGTGCGCCTCTCGCAGTCCTCGATGAGCGCGTTGACCAGCATGGGATTGCCGCCGGTCAGTGCGTAGGCGGAGCTGGCGAGGCGGGCGGCCGCCCGCTCGCCCAGGGCGTGGGCGATCAGTTCGTGCACGCCGGCGCGGGAGAGCGGATCGAGCCGGATGCGGTGGTGGGGCTGTCGGGTGATCTCGGCGTGGAAGAAGGGCCTGGCCATCCTGGGCCGCGACCATTCGTTGAGGACGAGCAGGATCCGGGCGGAGCGTATGCGGCGCTGGAGGTAGAGGAGGGTGTGGAGGGAAGCGTTGTCAACGAAGTGGACGTCGTCGATTCCGATGACCACCGGGCGGTCGGCGGCCAGTTCGAGGATCAGCGCGCACAGGTCCCGCGCCCCCTGGGCGTTGTGAGGGCCGATCTCCTCCATGGGTTCGTCGCCGTTCAGGGATTGCGCGGCCGAGGCGATCAGCGTCCCGGCGCGCTCCACCAGTTCGGCGGGCAGCGTGGCGTCCTGGAAGAGCTGGCTCATCGCTCCCATCGGCAGGGCCTGTTCGGTCTTGGAGCCGGTCGCCCTCAGGACGATCGCACCCCGCTCCGCGGCCTGGTCCGCGAAGTAGTTGAGCAGCTCCGTCTTCCCACTGGCCAGTCCTCCACTGACCAGCGCCACGCTTCCGCTGCCCCGAGAACATTCGGCCAGAAGTTCGTCCAGGGCATGCAGGCAGCCACTGCGTTCAGCTAAAAACAAATTTCCCCCAAAGCAAAAGATGCGCTCCCGCTCGGGGCTGAAATCGGTCAGACTGATGCCCCGTCACACGTTCACGCATCTAGATGAGCGCCCCACTGCATTCACTTCCGCGAGCGATCGCCGGAGGTCCGCGCCCCCGTCGCGCTCCTTCAACTTTCTACACCCCGACAAGGTCGGGCGCCGTGACTTGAATCACATGTGGTCCAGGCCGGTTGACGTTGGCTCGAAGACTGTCCACGCGGGACAGGGGGGCCTAGGGGTACCGGTAGGGGGCGGCCCTGCCGTAGAAATTCCTCACCTTCCGTATGTGAGGACGAGACGTCGTGCCCATTCCCAAGCTCCTTGCTGTCAGCGATCTTCATGCAGGCATGGCGGACAACAGAGACATCGTCTCGACCATTCGTCCGTCCTCCGACCAGGACTGGCTCCTGGTCGCGGGAGACGTCGGCGAGATCAGCACGGACATCGAGACCACCATGAGGTTGCTCGCCGGCCGATTCTCCACCGTGGTGTGGGCTCCCGGAAACCACGAATTGTGGACGGTGCCGCACGACCCGGTTCAACTGCGGGGCGAGGAGCGGTATCTGCATCTCGTGGAGCTCATGCGCGGCCTGGGTGTCGTGACGCCGGAGGATCCGTATCCGGTCTGGGAGGGCCCCGAGGAGCGCCTGACGATCGCGCCGCTCTTTGTGCATTACGACTACAGTTTTCGGCCGGATACGTCGTTGACGGTGGCGGAGTCGCTCGCGCGCGCCCACGCTTCGGGGGTGGTGTGCACGGACGAGTACATGCTTCACCCCACCCCGCATGCGGGAATGGCCGAATGGTGCCGCAGCCGGGTCGAGATCACCGAGAAAAGGCTCGCGGAGGTCGATTCCGGAACGCGCCTCGTGCTGGTGAACCACTATCCGCTCGTCAGCGGCCCCACGCGGGTTCTTCGATACCCGGAATTCGCCCAGTGGTGCGGAACGGAGCTGACGGCGGACTGGCACCTGCGGTTCCCGACCGCCGCCGTCGTCTACGGCCATCTGCACATCCCCCGCACCACCTGGCACGACGGCGTCCGGTTCGAGGAGGTCTCCCTCGGGTACCCCCGCGAGTGGCGCGCCCGGGGGATCGTACGCACGATTCCGCGGGAGATCTTCCCGGACTGGGAGCAGAAGTGATCGACGAGCTCCTGCCGGCCGCCGTGGCCTGCGCCGAGCGGTTCGACGATGCCGACGCGGTCACGCCGTACCCCGAGGAGGAGGCGGTGGTGGCCCGGTCCGTGGCCGAGCGCCGCGACTCCTTCCACACGGTCCGCCGCTGCGCCCGGCTCGCCCTGGCCGAACTCGGGCTGCCCGCCGCGCCGATCCTCCCCGGCCCCAAGGGCGAGCCGCGGTGGCCGGCCGGCCTGGTCGGCAGCATGACCCACTGCACCGGCTACCGCGGCGCGGTACTCGCCCACGCCACGGCGCTGGCCGGACTCGGCATCGACGCCGAGCCGCACAAGCCGCTGCCTCAGGGGGTGCTGGAGACCGTGGCGCTGCCTGCGGAACGTGACCGGCTGGCCCGGCTCGGCAGCGCGCATCCCGGAATCCATTGGGACCGGCTGCTGTTCAGCGCCAAGGAGTCCGTCTACAAGGTGTGGTTTCCGCTGACCCGGGAGTGGCTGGACTTCGACGAGGCCGACATCACGCTTCTCCCCGACGGCCGGTTCATGGCGCGCCTGCTCGTCCCCGGGCCCGTGGTGGCGGGGCGGCGCGTGCCCGTCCTCGCCGGCCGGTGGCTCGTCGGCGGCGGACTCGGCCTCACCGCCATCGCCCTCGGTCCCGCGGGCGAGTCCATGACGGACACGCCCGCGGGGCTCGGCTCCGGGCGCGCCGTCACAGACCTGCCTTGACGATCTGGCCGCCGTCGACCCTGAGCTGAAGGCCCGTGACATAGCGGGACTCGTCGGAGACCAGGTAGAGCACCGCGTGGGAGATGTCGGACGGCTCGAGGTGCGTCACCGGAAGGGCGGTGAGCCGGTCGTACGCGGGCAGTGCGTCGTCCAGACCGGGGGCGTCCAGGTCCGGACGGAACACCTTGTGCATGCGTTCGTTCAGGATCATCGGGGTGCCGACGAGTGCCGAGTGCACCGCGTTGATCCGCCGGCCCGACGGTCCGAGCTCCACCGCGAGGGTGTTCACGTAGTCGACGAGACAGCGCTTGGCGAACATGTAGCCGGCCATGCCCGGCCCCCCGGGGTTCTCGCCGTGTCCCGGCATGAGCGCCGCCACCGAACCGATCACGACGACGGAGCCGCCGGGCCCGAGGTGCGTCAGCCCCGCGTGCACCGTGTTGATCGCCCCGGACAGATCGATGTCCACCGTGGCCGTGAAGGCGTCCACGGGCCGGTCGGCTCCGATCGCGATGATGCCCGCGTTGGCGACGACCGCGTCCAGTCGGCCGAGTTCCGCCACCCCATCGGCCAACGCGGCGCGGAGTGCGCCCCGATCGCGCACGTCGGCCTGCCGGCCGAAGGCGCGCCGGCCGGTTTTCTCCACGAGCCGTAAGGTCTCCTCCAGGTCCTCCGGCGTCGGACCGGCGTAGCCGGTGACGGGCACGTCGGCGCACAGGTCGACGGCGATGATGTCGGCGCCCTCCTCCGCGAGGTGGACGGCGTGACTGCGCCCCTGGCCCCGCGCGGCTCCGGTGATCGCGATGACCTTGTCCTGCACGCGCCCCATGGGAACTCCTCCGGTTGTGGTCTTCGGGCGCCGTGAGCCTAGGTGGGGACGGAGGAGCCTCCCAACCCCTATTCGGCGACCGCGCGGACAGTGGGGTCGGCCGTCTTCCGAATAGGGGCGCTCACGGGATCACAGGTGGCTTTCCGGTGCGCAGACTCGAAGCCATGACGATCGAAGCCACGGTCTCGCCGCCTCGTGTTCTCCCCGTCCGATCGACGGGAAGCGACTTCGCGGTGCTGTCCCGGATGATGACGGACGCGGGACTTCTGCGACGGCGGCCCCTCTCGTACACCGTGCGGTTCACGCTGGTCGGTGTGGCCATCGGTGCCGGCGGATTCTGCCTCGTCGCTCTGGGCGACACCTGGCTGCAGCTTTTGCTGGCCGCCGCCATGGCCGTGGTGTTCGGTCAGATAGCTCTGCTCGCCCATGATCTGGCGCACAAGCAGGTGTTCTCCAAGCGCCGCCCCAGTGAGATCTGGGGTCTTTTCGTGGCCAATCTGCTGCTCGGAATGAGCTACGGCTGGTGGATGAACAAGCACAACCGGCACCATGCCAACCCGAACCACGAGGAGAAGGACCCGGACGTCGCCCCCGACATCCTGGTCTGGTCGAAGCGGCAGGCCAGGGCCGCCAAGGGGCTGCCCCGGTTCATCGGGAAGCACCAGTCCAGGCTGTTCTTCCCGCTGCTCACCCTGGAAGGGTGGAACCTCAGCGTCAACAGCTTCCGTGCGCTGGGCCGGCCCACGACCAAGCGGCCCGTCCTCGAAGGTGTGCTGCTCGTCGGGCATTTCGCCCTCTACTTCGGGGGAGTCTTCGCCGTACTCCCCGTGGGAAAGGCGATCGCCTTCGTCGTCCTGCACCAGGCACTCTTCGGAATGTATCTGGGCTGTGTCTTCGCCCCCAATCACAAGGGGATGGCGATGCTCACGAACGAGGACGACCTCGATTTCCTGCGCCGCCAGGTACTGACGTCGCGGAACGTGAAGGGCGGCCCATTCGTCGACGTTCTCATGGGTGGCCTCAACTACCAGATCGAGCACCACCTGTTCCCGAGCATGCCGACGCAGGCTCTGCCCAAAGCACAGATCATCACCGAGCGGTACTGCGCCGAACTCGGCATCCCTTACCACCAGACGGGACTTGTCGCGTTCCATCGTGAAACGCTGCGTCATATGCGGTCCGTCGGCGAGCCCATTCGCCGGAACGACTGACGACGCGGATCCCAGACCCCGGCCCGGTGACCCGCCGCTCATTCCCCCGTGTGATGGCGGCACCGGGCCGGTTCCCTTCCCGTACGACAGGCCGGGCGCGGCACAGGGCGCGTGCCGCCGGCGGTCAGGAGGCCGGACATGAACACGGTCGTGCACACCAGCACCGACGAACCGCACGCCCTGCGCGCACCGAACGGCGAGGGCCGTGCCACGGCACTTTCGGAGGTGCTCGACGAGCTCCTCCCGAGCTACCCCTACAACAGCGCCACCCAGCTGCACGAGTACTTCGGTGGCCGTGCGGTCCCCCGGTCGTACGGAGCGTCCTGCGCCTGGCAATCCTTCGAGGCGGGCCGCCTGGTGGCGGCACGGACGGGCGCGGCGGTGGAGTACCCGGCGGACGGCAGGCATGTCGCCGCCCTGTTCCCCGACGCCGACGGTCTGGCTCTGCTCGACCCGTACCTGCTCCACCGCACCCCCCTGCGTCTGGACCGCGCGGCCGCCGAGGACGGCGTCGTACGACAGACGGTGGACGCCTACCCCTTCCGGGTGCGAGCCGACGGCTCCCCCGCGCCGAGCCGCGTCCGCGCCACCTGGCGCCTGGCGGACGACTCCGTGCGACTGGACTATCTGCGCTACAGCCCGCGCAGGGGCCACAACGTACTGAGCCGGTCCTTCACCCTGCGGCCCGGCACGAGGCTGACCGAGGTGCCTCCACCCGCTGACCGGGTCCGGCCGCTGCTGCTCCACCCGGAACAGCACAGCGTCTCCGTCCGCGTGGTCCACCCCGGTGAGCGACAGATAGCCGAGGTGATCCTGCCCATGGCCGGCCGGCCCACCGGCGTACGCGCCGACGCCGCACTGCTGATCGGCAAGGACAACCAGGGTGCCGTCTCGCGTCACGCCTCGTCCTCGTTCGGCCGCACCGCCGAACTGGTCGCCGACGCCATGGGAGTTCCGTACGAGGAGCTGGTCGGGTTCCTCCTGGAGGCGGCGGCGCTGCACCGGGCCGCCGCACCGGCCTCACTCGTGCTCGCCGACTACCCGGTGGAGGACGAATGACCAGCACCCGCGATCTGCCGGAGGCCGCCACGCCGCCCGCGCTCGCCCGGCCGACGCCCGGCCGGACCGCCAGGTCGTTCTTCCTCGCGGGAACGATGCAGGGATCGCGGTCCGGATCCGCCGTGCTCGACCAGTCGTACCGGCTCGCACTGCGCTCGTGCATCCTCGACCGCATGCCCCGGGCCGTCATCCACGACCCGGGCGTCCTCATGGCGCGGTGGGAGGCCGAACACCCCGCCGACGTCCGGGCCGCCCACGCGGCGCTCGCGGGCTCACCCGTCGTACGCCGGCGGGACCTCGCTCCCGAACTCGTCGAGCTCACCGACATGTTCCACCGGCTCACCCTGCTCGCCGCCCGCAGCGACGTCTGCGTGGCCTGGCTGCCGGGTCACGAACCCAGCATGGGGACGGCCGCCGAACTGCTCTCCGCACACCGCGCGGGACGAACCGTCGTATCCATCACCGCCATGCGCCAGAACCTCGCCGTGCTGGCCTGCTCCACGCTGATCCTGCCCGACCTCGACGCGTTCGCCGAGTGGCTCGATCAGGGCGGGGCGGACGCATGACGGGACCGCGCCGTCCGGAGCGCCGGGCGGCCCTGCTCCCGGAACCCCCGAGGGGGACGACCGACCTCCGCCCACGGTCCTGCCCGACCGCCCGACCTTCCTAAGGACACCGATGAGCCTCCATCGCAGCACTGCGGGAACTCTGGCCCCCCTCCCACCGACCGAGCCGCCGGCCACCCTCGTCGAGGCGCTGACGGCGCGCGCCTCGGGCCCCCTCGCCGATCTCCCGTTCCTCACCGCGCTCGACGCCTCGGGCCGGCCGATGGACCGGCTCAGCGCGGCCCAGCTCGACGCCCGTGCGCGTGCGCTGGCCGCGGACCTGCGCGCCGTCGGTGTCCCCGGCGATCGTGTCGTCGTCCCGGCCATGCCCGGACTCGACTTCCACGTGGGCTTCTTCGCCTGCTTGTACGCGGGGATGGTGGCGGTGCCGGTCCCCCCGCTTCGCCCGGCCGCGCGCCCCGGCGGCACCGTCCGTGCCGACCGGCTCGAGGGCATCTGCCGGGACTGCGAACCCCGGGCCGTCCTGGTCCCCACCCCCGAGGACGCCGCGGCGGCCGGTCCCGGTCCCGTGCCCGGCGTGGGCTACGTTCCCGTACGGCGTCCCGGCCGGCCCGACGTTCCCCGGCTCACGTCGCCGGAGGCCGCGGCCGATCCTTCGGCGACGGCGCTGCTCCAGTACACGTCCGGCTCGACCGGCGACCCCCGGGGCGTCGTGGTCAGCCATCGCAACCTCATCGCCAACCAGTCCGCGATGCGCGACCGCTGCGAGATCGAGCCCGAGACCACGATCGTCAACTGGCTGCCGCTCTTCCACGACATGGGGCTGTGCACCTCCGTCGTTCTCCCCCTGGTCTCGGGCGCCTCCGTGGTCACCATGGAGCCGTCGACCTTCGTACGGGATCCGCGCGTGTGGCTGCGGGCGATCGAGGCGGAGGAGGACGTCTTCTCCGCCGCGCCCGACTTCGCCTACGACCTGTGCGTGCAGCGCATCCCCGAGCGTGAGCGCGCCGCCATCGACCTGGCCACGTGGCGCGTCGCCGCCAACGGGTCCGAGCCCGTCCGAGCGAGTACGCTGCGCCGTTTCGCCGCGGCCTTCCGGCCGAGTTTCTTCCGCCCCGAGGTCTTCTCCCCGGGGTACGGGCTGGCGGAGTGCACCCTCAGCGTGACGCTCGGCCTCCCCCTGGGCCGGACGACGATCCGCCGCTTCGACCGGGAGGCCCTGGCCGCGGGTCGCGCCGAACTCACCGGGTCGTCGGCAGCGGGGATCGAGCTCGTCAGCAGCGGCCCGCCGGTACCGGGCGCGGACGTCCGCATCGTCGCCCCGGAGAGCCGGAGGCCGTTGGCGGACCGGGTCATCGGCGAGATCTGGGTGCGCTCCCCCGGAAACTGCGGCGGCTACTGGGGGCGACCGGAGCTCTCCGCGGAGACGTTCACGGCCCGGCCGTACGGCGCCGGTGCCGACGGCACCGACGGCGCCACGGGCTTCGTCCGCACGGGCGATCTGGGCTTCCTGCACGACGGCGAGCTGTTCGTGACCGGCCGCATCAAGGAGCTCGTGATCATCGGTGGCCAGAACTACTTCCCGCAGGACGCCGAGGACCTCGTGACGTCCGCCCACCCCGCCTTCACGGCGCAGCGCGCGGCCGCATGGTCACTCGACGACCTCGCCGGCCCGGCCGGGCTCTCCCGCGGCAGGGGTCTCGCCGTGGCCGTGGAGACCACCGAGCGCGACCCCGAGGTCCTGGGGGACGCGCTGCGCAGCGCCGCGATCGCGGTCGCCAAGGCCGTACCGGCCGCAGTCACCGTCTACGCGGTCGGCCGGAACAAGCTCCCCCGGACCACCAGCGGAAAGATCCGACGTCAGGCCTGCGGCCAGGACATGGGCGCCGGGCGGATTCCCGTCCTCGCCCAGTGGTCCGGCCTCCGATGAAAGAAGCGCCCCCCATGACCGCTACCCCTCACAGCACCGCGACGACCGGGCGGCCCGTGCTCGGCGACACCCTGACCGAACAGGAGGCCGTGGCCCGGATCAGCGGCCTGCTCGCGCAGCTGCTGGAGCTGGCCCCAGGCGACGTCGACCCGGAGGTCCCGGTGTCCGCGTACGGCATCGACTCCGCGAACAGCACGCTCCTCGCGCACGAGGTCGAGCGCTGGTGCGGCGTCCCCCTCGACCGTGAGGTGCTGCTCGGCAACCCGACCGTCTCCGAGATCGCGACCGAGGTCGTGTCCCGGTCCCGCCCCGCCCTCTCCTGACCACCGCAGATCGGAGGAACAGCCATGACGTCGCACACCAGCTCTTCCCTGCCCACCGAGGCGTCCATATGGGACGCCTTCGTGGGTCCTGGGTTCGCGGACGCCCTCCAGGACGGCCTCTCCCGCGCCACGCTCAGCACGCGCCCCCGGGCAGCCGCCGATCACCACCACTCCCCCGAACGTGCCACCCCGCAGGTCTGCCCGGGGGCCCACGGCCTGTGCCGCCTCTCGCCGAGCCGGGGAACGTCGACGGCGCGTGGGTGTTGACGGCACGCGGGCGTTGACGGCGCGTGGTGTTGCCGACACGCGGTTGTTGACGGCGCGTCACACCGTGTCCGGGCCTGCCCCGTGGGTCGCCGACGGCGTGCGGAACGCCTCCTGACGTGACGGACACCTCGCCGGACGTATCCTCGCCCGGGACATGCCGAACGAAGGGCCGGGAACGTGGCGGACGACAGCAGGACCGGCTCAACGGCCTCGCTCAGCGCGCGAGCGCGCGAGGCCGTCCTGCAGCGGATCGTCGACCGGCGGTACGCGCAGGGCGCCCGCCTCGTCGAGCGGGAGGTCGCCGAGGAACTCGGGATGTCCCGGGTACCGGTACGCGAGGCGCTGCGCGCGCTGGTCGCCGAAGGGCTCCTCGAACTTCTCCCGCACAGCGGCGTACGCGTACGCCGCCTGGAGCGCGCCGACGTGGAACACCTCTACGAAGTGTGGGAGCCGCTGGCGGTCCAGGCCTCGCGCCTGGCGGCCCGGGCCGCGGCCGCGGGCGGCGCCGCGGGTCTCGCCACCCTGGAGGCGACGCTGCGTCAGGCCGAGTCGGCGGCCGCGGCGGACGAGGGGACGCGCGAGGTGGCCGCGCACACGGCGTTCCACGAGGGCGTCGTCGAGCTGTCGGGCAATCCGCTGCTGGCGCGCACCATGGAACAGCTGAGCTGGCAGCTGCGCCTGCTGTTCGGGCTCCGCGAGGAGCCGGCGCACATGAGGGCCCAGCACGCCGAGATGTACCGGCACATCGCCGCCGGCGACGCGGAGGCGGCAGGGGCGAGCACCCTGCTGCACGTGCGCGACAGCAGGGCCGTCGCGCTGCGCTCCCTGTTCGGCGACACCTGAGACTCTTTGTATACCAGAAGCTAGGCGCCCACCTCGGGAATCCCTCGGAATGACCCATTCCCAGGCACTTCTCGACCGTAGGGCCGTCACCCTTGCCCCACCTCTCGCACTTGGTATACAAAATCGGGGAGCCGTCGCCCCTACTCCCCGAGGAGGCGCGACGGCGGATGGCCGATACGGATCGCCCCCTCTCGTACGGACCCCCATGTCACCCCTCGAAGGAGTCCCCGTGCCCCCCTCCTCGCCCGCCCCCCACGCCCTCTCCCGCCGCACGATGCTGGCGGGCGCCGCCGCTCTGGCCGGGGCGACGGCCGCCATGGCCGCCGCCCCCGCCCAGGCGAACGCCAACGCCGGCGCCCAGGCCCAGGCCGCGAACGCGCCGGCCGGTTCCGCCGGGAACCGCGCGAGGGCGGTGGTCTTCCGCGACGTACGCCCGTTCGGTGCGGCGAAGTCCACGGACCTGGTGGTCGTCGACGGCCGTATCTCGGAGGGCCCCGCGCCCCGCGGCGCGAAGGTCGTCGACGGCGGCGGCAGGATCGCGCTCCCGTCCCTCGTGGACGCGCACATCCACCCCGACAAGACGACCTGGGGCGGCTCCTGGGTGTCGCGGCGACCGGCGAGCGGCATCGCCGACTACGTGGCGCAGGACGTGGAGCTGTTCCGCAGCCAGCGCCGGTCCGTCGGGGAGCGCGCGTACGGCCTGATGTCCCACGCGGTCACCCGCGGCACGCGGGCGATGCGCGCCCACGCCGATGTGGCACCGGCCTACGGCCTCGCGGGTGTCGAGGGCGTGGCGGAGGCCCGTGAGCGGCTGCGCCACGCCCTCGACGTCCAGATCGTGGCGTTCCCGCAGCACGGCGTCATCCGCACCCCGGGCACGGCGGAGCTCCTGGAGGAGGCGGCGCGCGCGGGCACGATCGACATGATCGGCGGCATCGACCCGATCGGTTTCGACCAGGCCCTCGACGAGCAGCTCGACCTCGTCTTCGGCATCGCGGACCGGCACGGCGTCGGCGTGGACATCCACCTGCACGACCGGGGCGAGAAGGGGATCAAGGCCATGCGCGGCATCATCGACCGCACGCGTGCGCTGTCCCTCGCCGGCAAGGTCACCGTCAGCCACGTCTTCTGCCTGCCCGGCCTGACGGACGTCGAACTCGGTTCCCTCGCCGCCGACCTGGGTGACCAGGACATCGCCCTGACCACGGTGGCGCCGTCCGACTCCCTGGTCCTGCCGATCGCCCGGCTGCGCGAGCACGGCGTACGGGTCGGGCTCGGCTCCGACGGCGTGCGCGACTCCTGGAGCCCGTTCGGCAACGCCGACATGCTGCACCGCGCGCATCTGCTCGGCTGGGTGACGGACGTACGCCTCGACGAGGAGCTGACGGACTGCTACCGCGTCGCGGCCCACGGCGGCGCCGACGTCATGGGCCTCGCCCACGCGGACTTCGAGCCCGGCGCCCCGGCCGACTTCGTCCTCGTACGGGGCGAGTGCCTGCCCCAGGTCGTCGTGGACATGCCCCGCCGGGACATGGTCGTGCACGGCGGAGTCGTCGTGGCACGCGAGGGAGAGTTCCTCGACTGACCCGGGCCGAGGGAGCGGGGGCCGAGCCGGTCCCCCGCCCTCACCGGACGGTCACGGAACGCCCGTGACCGTCTCGCACGCCACGGCGAAGCCGCCGGCGCCCGCCCCGCACCCGGTCAGGCGCCGACGTACGCCGCGAGGTGCTCGCCGGTCAGGGTGGAGCCGGCGGCGACGAGGTCGGCGGGGGTGCCCTCGAAGACGACCCGTCCGCCGTCGTGGCCGGCGCCGGGGCCGAGGTCGATGATCCAGTCGGCGTGCGCCATGACCGCCTGGTGGTGCTCGACGACGATGACCGACTTGCCGGAGTCGACGAGCCGGTCGAGCAGACCGAGCAACTGCTCGACATCGGCGAGGTGCAGGCCGTTGGTCGGCTCGTCGAGGACGTAGACGCCGCCCTTGTCGGCCATGTGAGTGGCCAGCTTCAGCCGCTGACGCTCGCCCCCGGACAGCGTGGTGAGCGGCTGGCCGAGGCTGAGGTAGCCGAGCCCGACGTCGGCGAGCCGCTCCAGGATGCGGTGGGCGGCCGGCGTGGCCGCCTCGCCTGCGCCGAAGAACTCCTCGGCTTCCGTCACCGACATCGCGAGCACCTCGCTGATGTCGCGGCCACCGAGGTGGTACTCGAGCACCGATGCCTGGAACCGCTTCCCCTCGCACTCCTCACAGGTGGTGGCGACCCCCGCCATCATCGCCAGGTCGGTGTAGATGACGCCGGCGCCGTTGCACGTGGGGCAGGCGCCTTCGGAGTTGGCGCTGAACAGCGCCGGCTTCACGTCGTTGGCCTTGGCGAACGCCTTGCGGATCGGGTCGAGCAGTCCGGTGTACGTCGCGGGGTTGCTCCGTCGCGAGCCGCGGATCGCGCCCTGGTCGACCGACACCACACCCTCGCCCGCGGGGATCGACCCGTGCACGAGCGAGCTCTTGCCGGAGCCGGCGACGCCGGTGACGACGGCGAGCACCCCGAGCGGGATGTCCACGTCGACGTCGCGCAGGTTGTGCGTCGTCGCGCCGCGGATCGACAGCTTGCCGGTGGGCGTCCGCACCGTCTCCTTGAGGGAGGCCCGGTCGTCGAAATGGCGGCCGGTGATGGTGCCGCCGGCTCGCAGCCCCTCGACGGTGCCCTCGAAGCAGACGGTGCCGCCCCCCGTACCGGCGCCCGGCCCGAGGTCGACGACATGGTCGGCGATCTCGATGACCTCGGGCTTGTGCTCCACGACCAGCACGGTGTTGCCCTTGTCCCGCAACCGCAGGAGCAGGTCGTTCATACGCTGGATGTCGTGCGGGTGCAGGCCCGCGGTGGGCTCGTCGAAGACGTAGGTGACATCGGTGAGCGAGGAACCGAGGTGACGGATCATCTTGACGCGCTGCGCCTCGCCGCCGGACAGCGTGCCCGACGGCCGGTCGAGCGCGAGGTAGCCGAGGCCGATCTCCACGAACGACTCGAGGGTCTGCTGAAGCGCGGTGAGCAGCGGCGCCACCGAGGGCTCCTTGAGGCCGCGGACCCATGCGGCCAGGTCGCTGATCTGCATCGCACAGGCGTCGGCGATGCTGATCCGCTTGATCTTCGACGCCCGGGCGCCCTCGCTGAGCCGGGTGCCGTCGCACTCGGGGCAGGTGGTGAAGGTGACCGCCCGCTCCACGAACTCCCGGATGTGCGGCTGCATGCCCTCCTTGTCCTTGGAGAGCATCGACTTCTGGATCCGCGGGATCAGCCCCTCGTAGGTCATGTTGATGCCCGCGATCTTCATCCTGGTCGGCTCGCGGTGGAGGAAGTCGTGCAGCTCCCTCTTCGTGTACTTGCGGATCGGCTTGTCCGGGTCGAAGAATCCCGACTCGCTGTAGAGCCGGGAGTTCCAGCCGCCCCCCTTGTATCCGGGGACGGTGATCGCGCCCTCGGCGAGCGACAGGGAGTCGTCGAAGAGCTCGGCGAGGTCGAGGTCGGAGACCGTGCCCCGGCCCTCGCAGCGCGGACACATGCCACCCGTGCGCTTGAAGGTCGCCTTCACCGCCTTCTGGGCACCGCGCTCGACGGTGATGGCACCGCTCGCCCGGACGGAGGGGACGTTGAAGGCGTACGCGCTGGGCGGGCCGATGTGCGGCTTCCCGAGCCGGCTGAAGAGGATGCGCAGCATCGCGTTGGCATCGGTGGCGGTGCCGACCGTGGAGCGGGGGTCGGCACCCATCCGCTGCTGGTCGACGATGATCGCGGTCGTCAGCCCTTCGAGCACGTCGACCTCGGGCCGGGCCAGCGTCGGCATGAAGCCCTGCACGAAGGCGCTGTACGTCTCGTTGATCAGCCGCTGCGACTCCGCGGCGATCGTGTCGAAGACCAGCGAACTCTTGCCCGAGCCGGAGACACCGGTGAAGACCGTCAGCCGGCGCTTCGGGATCTCGATGCTGAGGTCCTTGAGGTTGTTCACGCGCGCCCCGTGCACACGGATCACTTCGTGGCTGTCGGCGACGTGCGGCGCGGGCGGGCGCGTGCTCTTCCTCGTGGCCATGCTTTTCGTCTCTCCATCTGTCGGGCGGAGTGTCTTCGTGACCGTCACGCTAGCTCCGGCCCGGGGCCCGCGCTTCTCGATTCCTGACCGGTCTGCCTCGCCGTGGGCGCCTGCGATCCGGTCACCCGGCGCGGGGGTGCGGAGTCAGCCACTCCTTGTCCGCCCAGATCACGCCGGCCGGGATGCGTCTCGCGTATGCCGTGTCGGTCTCGATGCGCAGCCGTACGCTCTCGTGCACGTGGGCGCTCGGGGGAACGCGGCGGCGGCGGTAGGTGAGCAGGGCCCAGACGGCGCCCATGCGGTGGACCGTGCCCAGCGCGTGGCCGGGGTCGAGGGTGAGGCGCTTGGTGTACGTCCTCTCCTTGAGGAGCAGGCCCGAATCGAGTGCGCCGTCCACGATCCACTTGAGCGTGACGGCGGGCAGCTTCGGGTCGTCGTCGAAGGTGCCGCCCACGTCGGAGTGGACCCCGGCGAACCAGACTTCATCGATGAGCGGGCCCGGTGACCCCGGGTCCTCCGGGGGCAGGACGAGGTATTCCTCGTACGGTCGGCGCTTCTCGTCGATGGAGACGGCGTGGCGGACGCGCCCCACGTTGGGGATCCGCCGGGTGAAGAGCCAGCGCAGATTCCAGCGCAGGATGCCGGCGGCCTTCACCGAGTCCCAGATCCCCATGAAGTGAACGGGGATTCCGGTCCGTTCGTCCACCTTCCTGCTGAACGCATCGGCGAATTGGTGCAGTTGCTTCCAGTCGTCGTCGGTCCAGGTGTGGTTCTTGGCGTAGACGGCGATCGCGTACGGGACGAGGTTCTCCGAACCGGGGCGGAGCAGACCGACCGCTTTCAGCAGCCCCGCCAGGGCCCGAGCGGTGTACGCGCCCCGGCTGAATCCGAAGAGGTAGATCCGGTCGCCGGGTTCGTAATGGTGCATCAGATACGTGTACGCCTCAGCGAGGTTCTCCTTGAGTCCGACGCCGAAGGCGAGCCCGAGGAGCTTGGAGAGTTTGCGGGCCGGGACCGTCCAGGCGCCGGCGGCGGAGAACGTGCCGACACCGGGGTCGTAGTAGGCGATCTGCGCCGTGGGGTCGCGGAGGTCGAGCATCTCGTAGAGCGTGACGACATTGGTGTTCCCGCGGGCCTTGAGCTGGTTGCCCGTCCCGTCCAGGCACACCACGATGTTCTTTCCCATCATGGCCTCCGAGGGACATGTACCACCCCTTTTCTTATAATAAGAGCAAAGCCTCCCACCGGCCTGCCGGTGTGTCACACGGAGGTTCCATGACCGGATTCACGGTTCACCTGGACGAGAACGCGGGCCCCGCGTCCACACACGCGCTCGTCATCGGGGTCGGGAAGTACACGCATCTGGACGGCGGTGAGTCCCCGACGACCCATGTCGGTGCCGCGGGAATGCGACAGCTGTCCTCGCCACCCCTGTCGGCGCGCGCATTCGCGACATGGTTGATCAACGGCTACAACGAACCGCTCAAGCCGTTGGCCAGCGTGGCGCTGCTGCTGAGTGAGGCCACGCCCTCACCCTTCGTCCATCCGACGACACACGAGGAGCATGTCGTCCAAGCCGCAACCATCGACAACATCGAGGCGGCGGTCAAGGAGTGGAAACGCAGGGGCGACGCCGACGAGGACAGCCGGCTCGTCTTCTACTTCTGCGGTCACGGCGTCTCGCAGGGCACCGACGTGTCCCTCTTCGCCTCGGACATGTTCGCCGACGAGGAGAGCCCCTTCAACGGCGCGCTGGACTTCGGCGCGCTCTGGAGGGGGCTGAACCGGTGTCTCGCCAGCCAGCAGATCTTCTTCGTGGACGCCTGCCGGGCCAGTTCCGACCGGCTCATCAGTCGGTTCGGCACGGACAACCGGGGCAAGGTGCCCATCTCCGGCGGGGAGGAGCGCCCGGAGGGATCCGCGAAGAAACGCCAGCACGCTGTCTACTACGCCACACTGGACGGCGAGAAGTCCCACGCACGGCACGACTCCGTCAGCCTCTTCACGGAAGCACTCATCCGGAGCCTCAAGGGTCCTGGCAGCCAGAACATCCACAACAACGTCTGGCGGGTCAGCGTGGACTCCCTGTCGCTCGCGATGCGGCTCTTCATGGCGGAGCGTCAGTTCGCGGGCACCGTCGCCGGAGTTCAGGTACCGGTCAATCCGGAGGCGTTCAACTTCGACTTCCATGTGCTGACGCACGACCCGGTCGTCCCGGTCTACATCGGTTGCGACCCGGCCCACGACAACGATCGCGCCGAGTTCGTCGTCCGGGGGACCGGCGAACCGGAGCGCCGGCGGGGCCCCGTGTTCGAGGCCGAGACCCCCAACGCCGAGTGGCCCCAGGATCTGTCGCTCGGAACCTATGAGATCGAGGCCACTGTCGGCCCCGGCGACGTACGCAGGGCCTCCCTCGTCACCCACCCACCGCTGCGCCACATCGGATTGGCCAAGCCATGAGCGCGACTCTCGCCGTCAGTCTGCTGCTGTCGGACTACGAGAACGACCTCGCCGACGGCGCGGTGATCGTCGGCGACATCTATCCGGCCGACCCCCAGGGCGTGACGAGGACCAACATCCTCATCCCGTGCGGAGACGCTCCCACCCCCAAGGAGTACGAGGTGCCGGCGGGGCGCTACGTCGTGTCCGCGCGGCTCCCGTCCGGCATCGTGCTCTCGGCGGAGGCGGAGGCACGCGAGGGTCCTCCGACCCCGGTCAGGCTCAACATGGTGGACTCGCCGTACGAGTCGCACTCCTGGCAGTACCTCCTGGGCAACATCGAGCGGAACCGGGTGTACCACGACAGCTCCTCGGAGATTCCGCTCGCGGAGTCGCGGGGATCGCGGTCCATGGTGGCCCCCGCCCCCGGCCCGGACGGGGTGATCCCGGAGTCGGCCCCTGATCAGAGCGCGGTCGTCACCTGGGTCGGCGACTCCACGCCCCCGAGCTGGTCCTTCGCCTCGATGCTGGCGCTGGACAAGGACCGGACAGGCGGGCCGGTCGCACCTGAGATCGCGCGGGGGCCGGTCGGCGTGCTGCCGAGACCCGAGTTCGGGGACGCGATCTCTCCGCTGTACCGCTTCGGCCCCGACGGTCCGGTGGGCGCCCCCGCCGGCCCGGTCGGCGAACGGCAGTTCCTGATCGTGGAGACAGCCATGTCCACACGGCTGGTCACGCTCCCGCTCCCCTGGGGCACCTCCCAGGTCGAGGTGCTCGTCAATCTGCGGCAGAGTCCGACCGGCAGCGCCGTCGCCGTGGCCGTCCGCGACCCGGCGGTCGGCGCGGGGCTCGCGTACATGGCGCAGGGCGCCCTGGACACGGCAGCCCAGCTCTTCAGCGATGTCGAGGGGTTGCTGTACTCCAAGTTCGAGAACCCGATCGCGGCCGCGGCCGGAGCCTATGTCCTGCTCGGCACCGATCACACGGAGGGCGAGACGTACTGGGATCCCTGGCTGGAGCGGCTGCGGGAGGGCTTCACGTGGCTCAGCGACGGGGCGATCCTCCGCGGCATGAGGCTGCTGCGCCGCGCGCGGTCCACCGCGGACCGGCTCACGGCACGTGATGTGCTGATCGAGGCCTTCGATCGTGGCATCCCGTACTACACCCTCGGCCTCGCCTGGCTCATCGACGGGCTCTCCGCCTTCCCCGACGACTTCGAGTGCGTGCGCCGCCTCGACCAGGCTCGCCGGCTGTCCTGGCTGGCCGACATGCGCGAGCCGTTCCTGATTCTCGACCTGCGCGAAGGGGATGCGTGATGATCCGGCTCAGGATGATGCCCGGTGAGGACGGCGACTGTCTGCTCCTCGAATACGGCAATGGCGATTTTCAGCGGAGGATCCTCGTCGACGGCGGGCGGCGCGGCACCTACCGGCGGATCAAGCCGGTGCTCGCCGAGCTCGACGGCCCGATCGACGTGTACGTCGTCACGCACGTCGACCAGGACCACATCCTCGGTGTCCTGGCGCTGCTCGACGACCCCGAGCGGCCTGACTTCGGGGACGTGTGGTTCAACGGCTTCGGTCATCTCCAGGACGTCGAGGATTTCGGGCCGAAGGACGGTGAACTGCTCACCACCGCTCTGACGACCCAGCAGATCCCGTGGAACAAGGCGTTCGAGAGCCGCAGCATCGAGGTGGGTCGCCCCCTGACCTGGTTCGACGACGGATCCACGATGGAGGTCCTGGCACCCGACCGCGCGCTGCTGGAAGCCCTGGTGGACGACTGGGTCGCGGCGTGCAAGACACACGGCCTGATCCCAGGCGTGGATCCGGCCGAAGTACCCCGCCGCTCCAGCGACTTCGAGGAGTTCGGCGGGATCGACGTCGACGCCCTGGCCGAGAAGCGTTTCGACCGCGACGACTCCCTCACGAACCGGTCGAGCATCGGGCTGCTCTTCACCTTCGAAGGCACCCGGATCCTGCTGACCGGAGACGCCGACGATCCGCGTCTGGTGAAGTCGATACGGCCCCGCGCGGAGGCCGAGGGCGGAAAGCTCCGACTCGACGCGCTGAAGGTGTCCCACCACGGCAGCGCCCACAACACCTCGTCGGAGTTGCTCGGCCTCCTCGACTGCGACCGGTATCTGATCTCCACGAACGGCTCTCGTCACGGCCATCCCGACGACATCGCCATCGCCCGGATCCTCAAGCACGGCGGAGCAAGGAAGGATCTCGTCTTCAACTACCGCAAGCGTGCCGCGAACTGGGAGGTCAGGAGCCTCGAAGAGGAGTTCGGGTACAAGGTGCTGGCACCCGCGTCGGACGACGAGGACGGCTTCATCACCGTGGATTTCTGAGCGGCATCACTCGACCGGCCAGGTGTGCGCCGGGGCGTTCAGATGCATGTACTCGATGTACTGCTGGGTCATCCGTCGCAGCGCCTGGTGCCGGTCCGCGTGGTCGATGTCGTGGATGTGGTGGAACATCTCGGACTGCCACACCGCGCCGTTACGGCCGCTGACGCACCGCTGCTCGATGATCCCCAGCAGCGGCTCCCGCCACGCCGCGTCCAGACCCAGCCGTTCCAGCCCGCGGTCCGCCAGCGGCAGCAGACGCCGCAGTACGAGCTCGGTCACCGGCACCTCGCCCATCCCGGGCCAGTACAACTGCGCGTCGATACCGTGCCGCGCGGCGGCGTGCAGGTTCTCCTCCGCGGCCGCGAACGACATCCGCGACCAGACGGGCCGGTCCTCCTCGACGAGGGCGCGGATGAGCCCGTAGTAGAGCGCACCGTTCGACAGCACGTCGGCCACCGTGGGACCCGCGGGCAGCACCCGGTTCTCCACCCGCAGATGCGGTACGCCGTCCACGACGGCGTAGACGGGGCGGTTCCAGCGGTAGACCGTCCCGTTGTGGAGAGTGAGCTCGGCCAGCCCGGGGATCCCGCCGCCCTCGAGCGTCTCCTCCGGGTCCTCGTCGTCGCACAGCGGCAGCAGCGCGGGGAAGTAGCGCGCGTTCTCCTCGAAGAGATCGAAGACGGAGGTGATCCACCGCTCTCCGAACCACACCCGCGGCCGCACTCCCTGCACCTTGATCTCGTCCGGCCGGGTGTCGGTGGCCTGCTCGAAGAGCGGGATACGCGTCTCGCGCCACAGCTCCTTGGCGAACAGGAACGGAGAGTTCGCCGCCAGGGCCACCTGCACCCCCGCGACGGCCTGCGCAGCATTCCAGTAGTCCGCGAACTCGTCCGGCGAGACCTGCAGGTGGAACTGGGTGCTGGTACACGCCGCCTCCGGCGTGATCGTCTCCGCGTACGTCCGCAGCTTCTCCACCCCGTCCACCGCGATCAGCAGGTCCTCGCCCCGCGCGGCGAAGATCTGCTCGTTGAGCAGGTGGTACCGCGGGTTCTCGGACAGGGAGTCCGGGCCCGCATCCTTCAGCTCCAAGGTCGGCAGGATCCCGATCATGACCATGTGCGCGCCGATGGCCGCGGCTTTCTCCTCGGCGTGGTTGAGCGCGTCGCGGATCTCCTGCTCCCAGGAGTCGGGACCGCCCGCGGTGAGCCGCCGCGGCTCGACGTTGATCTCCAGATTGAACCGGCCCAGCTCGGTCGACCAGGAGGGATCGGCGATCGCCTCCAGGACGTCCGTGCTGCGCATGGCGGGCTCGGCGGCGTCGTCCACGAGATTCAGTTCGATCTCCAGACCGACCATCGGCCGCTCGAAATCGAACCGCGATTCACGCAGCATCCGCGCGAAGACGTCGAGGCACGTGTGCATCTTGTTCCGGAACCGGCGACGGTCGTCACGGGTGAACTCCAGCGCCGGGACGTCACGTCCCATGAGGCCCTCCCGAGTCTCGTCGGCACGACCCCCACCTTCAGCGTCCCACTCCCGGGGCGGCCCAACCACCGAAGCCGCCGGAAGCCGGGCCGGGACCGGCCCGGAACCGTGATCATCCACCGCCCGAGATCACGATTGCGACGGCAGACGAGCGAGACACCCCTCAGGCGCAGGAGGGGCACAGTCCTCGGTAGGTGACCTCGGCCTGGGAGACCTCGAAGCCGAACCGCTCCTCCGCCGGGAGGTCGGCCAGCGGGTCG